>CAZZGQ010000281.1:1796-4496 GCA_964653765.1 uncultured Elusimicrobia bacterium
GGAGGCGCCGAGCAAAAGGATGGTGGTCACGCGCTGATTTTATGATAGTTTTAGGACATGCATGCCCTCGACATCGGCTGGCTCGACGCGTCGTTCCTGATCGCCTACATCGTCCTGCTCGCCTCGATCGGCTGGTGGGCGGCGCACCGCACGGCCAAGACGACGGAAGACTACTTCCTGGCCAGCCGCTCCATCCCGTGGCCCGTCACGCTGGCCAGCTTCATCGCCACGTGCATCAGCGCGCTGACCTTCATCGGCACGCCGGGCGAGGGCTATTCCTCGGACTTCCGGTTCCTGCTCAGCAACCCCGGCGACATCCTGGCCACGATCTTCATCGCCATGGTCTTCCTGCCGCAGTTCCAGAAGCTGCGCGTGACCTCGATCTATCAAGCCGTGGCCGACCGCTTCGGCCGCTCGACGCGCACCACCTGCTCGGCGTACTTCCTGATCACCCGCACGCTGGCCTCCACCGTGCGCATCGTCGCGATCGCCAAGGTCCTCGAGGTCGTCACCGGCGGCGCCCTCTCCTATAACTGGTGCGTGCTGGTCACCGTGGGCATCATCCTCTGCTACACGACGCTGGGCGGCGGCCGCGCCATCGCCTGGACGGACCTCATGCAGTTCTTCCTGCTCTTCGGCGGCGCCATCGTGGCGCTGATCTACATCGTCATGCACGTGCCGGGCGGCGTCGGCAAGATCATCGAGGTCAGCGAGCACGCGGTGAAGCCCGACGGCACGGTCTACAACAAGTTCAACTTCCTCGAGATGTACAAGCCGTCCAACCTGTGGCTGACGTTCCTCATGATCGTCTGGGGCTTCTTCAACTCCTCGGCGTCCTACGGCACGGACCAGGACATGGTGCAGCGCCTGCTCGCCTGCAACGACCCGAAGAAGGCGCGCTGGAGCCTGATGATCTGGGGTTTGGCCGGCATCCCGATCACGCTGCTGTTCCTGAGCATCGGCGCGTCGCTCTACGCCTACGCCCAGGTCCATCCCGCGCTCGTCGCCGGCATGACCGACACGGACCATGTCTTTCCGCGCTTCATCCTGACGGCCATGCCGCACGGCCTGCGCGGCCTGATGCTCGCCGCGGTCGCCGCCGCCGCCATGGGCAGCGCCGACTCGGCGCTGGCCTCCTTGGCCACGGCCTTCACGCTCGACTTCTACGAGCCGTACTTCGCCAAGACCAAGGATGAGGCCGCGCACGTGAAGGTCTCCAAGAAGGCGTTCTTGGTCTTCGGCCTGCTCTTCGTCGCGCTGGCCCTCTGCCTGCGCCGCCTGGACAACCTCCTGTGGCTGGCCTTCCGCATCATCTCGTACACGTACGGCCCGCTGCTCGGCGTGTTCGCCACGGCGTTCATGACGGACTGGCGCCTGCCGGCGCGGCGCATCGTCGCCCTCATGCTGGGCACGACGGCGGCGACGTTCGCTCTCGGCATGACGGCGTGGTGGATGGCGGCGCACGGCGCCACCGGCTTCTGGAAGGACCTGCACGGGACGTATTGGCGCCTGTACGTGATCTTCGGAGCCTTGGCCATCCCGGCGGGCGCGTTCCTCCTTCGCGAGCCCACGCCGGTCCCCGTCGCCGCTTCGTGACGGTAAAATTGGGGGTCAGACCCCGGATTTTACTGGAAGCCGCCGTCCTGCTCCTGCTCTTGGCCGCGTTGGCCGCGCGGTCGCTGTCTCTGTCGCGGTCGCACTACGTCCCGATCTACGACGAGGTCTCCTACCTCGACCAGGCGCGCGATTTCGCGCGGCGGGGCGAGGCTGGCGTGGTGGCCTGCTACCTGCGCGGCGAGTGCCGCGAGGACAACCGCAATCCGCTCTACGCGATGCTCGTCGCGCCGCTGATGAAGGACGTGCCGACGGACTTCCCGCGCGCCAAGCTGGCCACCCTGGCCTGCGCGCTGGCCCTGGCGTTGGCCGTCTACGCGCTGGGCCTCGCCGCCTGGCCCGAGACCGCGCTGCTCGCCGCCGCGTTCGCCGCGCTGTCGAGCGGCGTGGCCCACATGTCCCAGAGCCTGCTCGGCGACGTGCTGCTGGCGGCGCTCTGGGCGGCGGCGGTGGCGGTCCTGCTGGCCTGGCGGGAGCGCCGCTGGGCCTGGGCGGCGTTCGGCGCCCTGGCGGGGCTGGGCTATCTGGCCAAAGGCGACGCCCACGTGCTGCTCCTCGCCGCCGCGGCGCTGGCGGCGCGACGACGCGGCCGGACGTTCTACAAGGCGCCCGAGCTTTGGGCGGCGGCGGCCGGCTTCGCCGCGACGGCGGGCTTCCTGCTGTGGCGCAACACGGTCGTCTGGGGCGATCCATTCCACCACGTCGCGACGCGGATGTTCTGGCTCGACGACTGGACGAGCTTCATGGCCCGCGCCATCGGCCCGGGGGACTGGACCGGCGTCGGGCCGCTCTCCTATTGGCGAAGCCACACGCTGGCGCAGATCGCGGGCAGGCTGCGGAGCGGCGCCGGAGCGGCGACGCTCCAGCTTCTCGAGGCCGCCGGGCCCGGTCCGACCGCCGCCGCCCGCCCGGCCGGCCTGCTCGTCGTCGTCCTGGCCGCCGCGGGCGCGCTCCGGGAGTGGAAGGACGGCCGCCGCGACGAAGTCCTGGCCGTCGCCGTCCCGATCGTGCCGCTGCTGGCGGCGCTGGCCTGGACCGCTCCGGCGGGCGCGCAGGGCATCCGTTTCTATCTGCCGATCGTCGCTT
>CAZZGQ010000282.1:0-4473 GCA_964653765.1 uncultured Elusimicrobia bacterium
CGCTCCGAAGGGCCCCGCGGGCTCTCCCGGCGGCTCGACGGCGCGCGGCGGCTCCGCTCCGCATGTGCCGGCCGAGCCCGGGGCCGCGCCCGTGCCCGAGCCGCGCGGCAGCGGCCGCCAAGTCTATGACGGCTCCAAGCCCGGGCCGGCTCTGGCCGCCGGCAGCCCTCCCAAGGGCGTCAATTCCGAAGGGGGCGGCGTGTTCCGCTTCAATCCCGCGCCCTACGAATTCCCGCGCAAGGCCAAGCCCGACGAGCTGAACCCGGGCCGCCAGTCCGGCTTCCCCGACTTCTCCGACGCCCCGGCGTCGGCGCAGGCCGCCCCGGAGAACGTGGCGGGCGGCGAGCTGCTCGCGCCCGCTTCCTGGAACTATCCCTTCGAGCCTCAGAAGCCCGCGGGCGGAGAGGACGACAAGCGCTGGCTCATGCTCTTGCTGGCGCGCGCCGGCTTGGCGCTGGGCGCGGTGGGCCTCTACCGGCAGCTGATGACCTCGGGCCGCCGGCGCCGCGACCACCCCAAGCCGCCGTCCCTCAAGGACTACCAAGCCTAACAACTAAGCAAACGAGCCTGACACCGGTGCTTAGTTGTTACCGGCGCGTCTCATGGCCGCCACGCCGCCCTGGTAGAATGCCTCCACCCAGGAGGTGAGGCCATGGCAGAGACGTTGGAGCGGCAGACGTCGCGTCCGTATCGCTACGACCGTATCTCGTTGGACAGCGTGCTCAGCGAGTTCGCCGGATTCGGCGAGGCCCCGGAGCCCGGGGACCCGCTGCCCGATTTCGACCTGATGACCACCGAGGGGCGCCGCGTCCGCAAGAGCGAGTTCGTCGGGCGCCGGCCGATGCTGCTGACCTTCGCGTCGCTGACCTGCCCGATGACGGCCGCCTCGTCTCCGACGCTGACGCGCCTCTTCGAGAAGTTCGGTCGCTACGTGGCGTTCGCCTCGGTCTACGTGAGGGAAGCCCATCCCGGAGACCGCATCCCGCAGGCCGTCGACCGCGACGAGAAGCTCAATCATGCCGTCGCCTACCAGCGGCGCGACGGCATCCCGTGGATCGTCGCCGTCGACGAGCTGGAAGGCGACTTCCATCAGCGCATGGGTGGCCATCCGAACTCGGCCTTCATCGTGGACGACGGCGGCAACGTGATCTACCGCTCACTTTGGTCCAACGACGAGAAGGGCTTGGAGCGCGCGCTCGAGGCCCTCGTGTCGGGCCGCCGGCCGCGGCCTTCCGAAGGCAAGACGACGCTCGCCCCGCTGCTGGCGGCGATCGGCTGCATGTCCGAAACGATCGAGGAGGCCGGCCCCGAGGCGCAGCGCCAGGCGCGGCGCACCATCGGCCCCGTGTACGGCCTCAGCCGCGTGGCGCGCCTGTTCTCGCCCCTGCCGCCGGCCGGACGCGGCGCGGCGGCGCTGGGCGTGGTCGGGCTGGGCGTCTTCGCCGTGGTCAAGGCGTTGTCGTCGTCCGACGGCCGCTCGCGCCGCAGTCGTTAACGGAAATCGTGGCTGGGCGCGGCGGCGGCCTCCTCGAGAGGCCATAGCCGCGCGGCCTTGATCGACGGCGCGCCGTGCTGCTTCTGCAGGAGGCCTTCGACGATCAGGCCTCCGTGGCCCAGCAGCACGGCGCGCTGACGCGCGAAGAGCGCCGGCGAGACGATGGCTTGCGCCAAGCCGGTCTCGTCCTCCAGCGTGATGAAGACGAAGCCGTTGGCCGTGCCGGGGCGCTGGCGCACGACGACGGAGCCGGCCAGCTTCACTTGGCGGCCGTCGGGCAGGCGGTTCAGGGCCGCCGCCGGAGTGACGCCCATGGAGTCGAGGCGAGCGCGCAGATGGGCGACGCGGTGCGGGCCCACGGTGACCTGAGCCAGGGCGTAATCGGCTTCCGTGGCCTCGACCGGGGTCATCTCGGGCAGCGGACAGGCGCCGTCCTCGGCGGTCCTTCCTTCGAACAGCGGGCCTTCCGGCCGCGCCGCTCTCGCGGCCTGCCAGAGCGCCTGCCGCCTCGTCAGGCCGAAGCCGCCCAGGGCCCCGGCGCCGGCCAGCGCGGCCAGCTCCTCCTCGTTGACCCGGGCGCGACGGATCAGATCGCCCGCGTCGGCGAAGGGCTGCCCGGCTTCGATCGCGCGGCCGGCGCTCTCGCGCAGGCCTTTGATGAAGCGCAGCCCCAAGCGGAAGGAGCGCGGCCCCTGCCAGCGGCAGCGCCAGCCGGAGGCGTTGACGTCGACGGCGTCCACGTCCACGCCGCGGCGCTGGCATTCCTTGACGATCGTGGCGGGGTGGTAGAAGCCCATGGGCCAGGCGTTGAGGAGGGAGGAATAAAAGGCGGCGGGGTGGTGCACTTTGAGATAAGCACTAGCGTAAGCGATCAGAGCGAAACTGGCCGCATGCGATTCAGGGAAACCGTAGAGCGCGAACGAGGAGATGAGCTTGGAAATCTTATTTTGCTCGGAGAGGTTGAGGCCTTTGCGCGCCATCCCTTGCCTCAACCTCTCCTCGATCTTCTTCATCCTCTCCTCCGAGCGCTTGAAGCCGATGGCGCGGCGCAGCTCCTCGGCCTCGCCGCCGGTGAAGCCGGCGGCGGCCATGGCCATGCGCAGGACCTGCTCTTGGAAAAGCGGAACGCCAAGAGTTCTTTTGAGTATGGGCTCTAGTGACGCGTGCGGGTACTCGACGGGCGCGCGGCCGTTGCGCCGGTCGAAGAAGGGGTGGACCATGCCGCCCACGATCGGCCCGGGCCGGATGATGGCCACCTGCACGACGAGGTCGTAGAAGCGCTTGGGCGCGTGGCGCGGCAGCGAGGCCATCTGGGCGCGGCTCTCCAGCTGGAAGACGCCCACGGTGTCGGCGGCGTTGAGCATGGCGTAGACGGCGGGATCGTCGGGCGGCAGGCGCGAGAGATCGAGGGGCACGCTCTCCTTCTCGCGCACCGTCGGCATCGCCTCCTCCAGCACCTGCAGCATGCCCAGGCCCAGCAGATCCACCTTGATGAGGCCGAGATCGGCGCAGTCGTCCTTGTCCCATTGGACGACGACGCGGCCGGCCATGGAGGCGGGCTCTAGCGGCACGACCTCGTCGAGGCGGCCTCCGGCCAGGACCATGCCTCCGGAATGCTGGCCCAGATGACGGGGCAGGCCCTGCAGCTTCAAGAGCACGCGCTGGAACGTCTTCACGCGAGGCTCCGCCGGATCGAGGCCCGCTTGGCCGATCGCGCGCGGCAGCGCGGCGGGGTCGGCGCGCATGTCCGGCACGTCGAGAGCGCCGATCATGCGCGAGAGCCGATCCTGCTGCTCGGCCGAGAAGCCCAGCGCCTTGGCCGCCTCGCGCGCGGCGGACTTGGGGCGGTAGGTGATGACGTTGGCCGTCATCGCGGCGCTCTGCGCGCCGTACTTCGTGTAGAGGTGCTGGATGACTTTCTCGCGCTGCTCGCCCGAGGGCAGGTCGAGGTCGATGTCCGGCCATTCGCCGCGCTCCTCGGAGAGGAAGCGCTCGAAGAGCAGCTCCAGCGCGATCGGGTCGACGGCCGTGATCGAGAGGGCGTAGCAGACGGCGCTGTTGGCCGCCGAGCCGCGGCCCTGCACCATGATGTTCTCGCGCGCGCAGAACCCCACGATGTCGCGCACGATCAGGAAGTAGCCGGCCAGGCCGAGCTTGGCGATGACAGCGAGCTCCTTTTCGAGCTGGGCGCGGTGGCGAGTCCCGAGCGGCGCGAAGCGCCGCGAGGCTCCCGCCCACGTGAGCTTCGCCAAGTAGGAGTCGGGCGTCTCTCCGGGAGGAAGAGGATAGTCGGGGAACCGGTACGGCAGAGCCGAAAGCGCGAATGTGAGCCGTTCGGCGAGAGCCGCGCTTTCGGCGATTGCTTCCGGATAGTCCGTGAACAACGCCGCCATCTCGGTGGGGCTCTTTAGATGCCGTTCGGCGTTGACGTCGAGCCGGCTCCCCAGCTCATCGAGCGGGCGGCCGAGACGGATCGACGTGAGGACATCGTAAAGTTCCTTGTCCCGGCGTCTCGCGTACCTAACGCCGTTCGTCGCTAATAAAGGAACGGAGTTTCGCCGCGCAAGCGCGGCGAGCCTTCTATTCGCGCGCTCCTGCTCGCGGCGCTTGTGGCGCTGGAGCTCGAGGTGAAGGTTGCGTCCGAAAATCTCCTGAAGCCGAGGAAGAAGATTTTCGGACGATACCAAGGCGTGGAGGCCGTGACGCTGTTCGTTGAGCTGTTCCCACGTCACGAAGGCCTTCCCTTTCGGCTTTCCCAACGCTCCGAGCGTCAGCAGGCGGCACAGGTTCTTGTACCCGCGTCCGTCGGCGACCAGCAGCGGCACGCGGCTCCCATCGTCGAGCGTTACCTCGGCGCCGACGACGGCCTTTATCCCGGCGTCTTTAGCCGCGCGATAGAACCGCGGCGCCCCATAGAGCCCGTTCGCGTCGCAGAGCGCCACCGCCGGCAGCCCCAGCTCCACGGCGCGCGCCACCAA
>CAZZGQ010000283.1:0-2148 GCA_964653765.1 uncultured Elusimicrobia bacterium
GATCCGTCGCCCTTGTAGCGCAGGCGCAGGCTCGCTCCGAGCTTGAGCAGCTTCAGGTCGGGCGTGTCCAGGAATTGGTCGAAGAAGATGACGCGCTTGTCGTGCTCGACGCCTTTGAGCTTGAGGAGGTGCTTGCGCAGGTCCTTGGCCTGCTCGGGAAGGACGCGGCGCTTGGCCTCGATCTCGACGAAGCGGGGGTCCGCCGTCTCGAGACGGCGGCAGATCGACCAGAGCTTGGCGGTGGAGCTCGCCGTCAGTCGTGCTCTTCCTTGGAAGGCTCGTCGCCCTCGGGGCCCTCGTCGCTCTTGCCGCCCATGCGCTCGTGGTGGCTCATCATGTCGCGGCACTCTCCGGACAGCTCGCTCTCGTGCTGCTTCATGCAGTCCATGACGCGGCCCTCGCCGGGCTTGACGTCCTTGCAGAACTTCTCGCGGTCGGCCTTGCAGGCCTTCATGGCCGCGGCCATCTTGGGGTGCGCCGCCATGAACTTCCGCTTGTGCTTCTCGATCATCGACTTGCAGCCCTCGGACAAGTCGTTCTCGTGCTCATGGAAGCACATCATCATCTCGCGTCCGGGCTTGGCGTCCTTGCAGAGCTTCTGGCGGTCGTCGGCGCAGGCCGTATCGAAGTCCTTGCGGGCCTGGGCGACTCGCTCTTTGGCCTTCTGGCCCGCGGCCTTGCACTCGGGGGAAAGCTTGTCCTCATGGGCCTTCAGGCAGGCGATGACGCGGCCGCCGCCCGGAGTCACGTCCTTGCAGAACTTCTGGACGTCGGCCTTGCAGGGCCCTTGCTCCGGGGCCTCGTCTTCCGCCCGCGACAATGCGGGGACGGCCAGGACGGCGGCGAGCAGAGACAGGACGAAGATTTTTTTCATGGTGCCTCCGATGGGCGTGAGTTTAATGCATTGCGGCCGGCTTTGCAATGGGATGGAGCCTCCTTTGTATAATCGCGGCCATGGTCCACGCCCTCGTCGCGATGATGGTGGCGCTGCCCGCTCGCGCCGCCGACGAGAAGAGGCCGACGCTCACGGTGCTGGCGGCCGCCAGCCTCGCCGACGTCATGCCCAAGCTCGCCGCCGCCTGGCCCGGCGCGGCGAAGGCCAAGCCGACCTTCGACTTCGACGCCAGCTCCCGCTTGGCCAAGCAGGTCGAGAGCGGCCTGAAGGCCGACGTCGTCGTCACGGCGGATCAGGAGTGGATGGACTATTTGGCCAAGAAGAGCCTGATCCGGGAGAAGACGCGCCGCGTCGTGGCGCGCAACAGCCTGGTGGCCGTCGCCCCCGCGGCGTCGAAGGCGGAGGCAGCGGCGCCCAAGGACCTCCGGGGAGCCGCGTGGAAGCGGCTGGCCCTCGCCGGGGAGACGGTGCCGGCGGGCAGGTACGCGAAGGCGGCCTTGGAGCGCCTCGGCCTTTGGGAGGAGCTGTCGGCGCGGGTCGTCCGCGGCCAGGACGTGCGGTCCACGCTGCATTGGGCGGCCGTGGGCGAGGCCGACGCGGCGATCGTCTACGCCACCGATGCCGGCGTCGAGCCCCGCGTGCGGGTGCTCTTCACGTTCCCCGAGGACAGCCATGAGCCGATCGTCTACCCGGCGGCGGTCTTGGAGGCGTCGGCGTCGGCGGACGCGGCGCGCTCGTTCGTGGAGTTCTGCGGCTCGGCGGCGGCCGCGCCGATTTGGAGGGCGGCCGGCTTCCTGCCCGGCCCGGTTCGTTGAGCATCGTCGACGCGGCCAGCGCCGTCCGGATCTCTCTCGAGATCGGGCTTTGGTGCGCGCTCCTGGGCTTTCCGCCGGCGGCGGCCCTCGGCTGGCTCTTGGCGCGGCGCGACTTCCCGGGGAAGACGGCGCTGAGCGCGCTGCTGCTGACGCCGCTCGTCCTGCCCCCGGTCGTGACGGGCTATCTGTTGCTCTCGTTCCTCGGACGGGCGGGCCTGGGCGGGCGCGTCTTGTCCTTCCTGGGTGTCGCGCTGCCGTTCACGCTCGCCGGCGCCGTCGTGGCCTCGCTGACGGTCGGCTTTCCTCTCTACGTCATGGCCGCGCGAAGCGCCTTCGAGGCCGTCGATCCCAAGCTCGAGCAGGCGGCGCTGACGCTCGGGCGCACGCCGTGGCAGGCGTTCCGCTCGGTCACGCTGCCGCTGGCCGTGCCGGGGCTGG
>CAZZGQ010000283.1:2248-4462 GCA_964653765.1 uncultured Elusimicrobia bacterium
ACGCCGTGGCAGGCGTTCCGCTCGGTCACGCTGCCGCTGGCCGTGCCGGGGCTGGCCGCGGGCGCCGTGCTCGCCTTCGCGCGCGCTCTCGGGGAGTTCGGCGCCACGATCGTGCTCGCCGGCAACGTGGAAGGCCGCACGCGGGGCATCGCGCTGGCGGTCTATACCCTGCTCGAGGTGCCCGGCGGCGAAGCCCAGACCGCCAAGCTGCTTTGGGCCAGCGTGGCGCTTGCCGCGGCGGCCCTGGCCGGCTACGAGTGGCTCTGGCGGCGCCAGCGCGCCAAGCTGGAGGTGCGGCCGTGAACGGCTGGCGGCTGAGGGCCCGCGGCCGCCTGTCGTTCGGGGTGGGCCGGCTCGACGCGGAGCTGGATTCGTCCTGCCCGGCCGTCGCGCTCTCCGGCCCCACGGGCTCCGGGAAGACGACGTTGCTGCGCGCCTTGGCCGGCCTGCGGCCTCTCGCGGACGGCTTCGTTGAGGCGGGCGGAGAGGTATGGCAGGACGGCGGCCGCTGCCTACCCGCCTGGCGACGCTCCGTGGGCTGGGCGCCGCAGGAAGGCTTGCTGTTCCCGCATCTCACGGTCCGCGAGAACGCGGCCTTCGGGGCGCGGGAGGGGGAAGGTCGAGAGGAGGTGGTCGAGGCGTTCGAGCTCCGGCCGCTGCTCGACCGCCGGCCTGCCCACCTGTCCGGAGGGGAGCGTCAGCGCGTGGCGTTGGCCCGCGCTTTCGCCGCGCGCCCGAAGCTCCTGCTGCTGGATGAGCCGTTCTCGGCGCTCGACGCCGCCCTGCGCGCCCGGACGATCGACGCGGTGAAGCGCCTTTGCGCCCGCTGGAGCCTCCCCTTCATCCTCGTCACGCACGACGCCTCCGACGCCACGGCCCTCGCTCAAGAGCGCTGGGAGATTCGCGACGGGAAAGTAGTTAACAACGGTGTCTAGTTAACAACGGTGTCAGGCTCGATTGTTAACTAGTTTCTTGAAACCAGTTAACAATCGAGCCTGACACCGTTGTTAACTAGACATCGTTGTTAACTACTTTCCGGTGCTGCCGAAGCCGTTGGCGCCGCGGGAGGTCTCGTCGAGGGAGGAGCGCTCCTCGACGACGGGCGTGGCTACGGGGACGATGAGCAGCTGCGCCAGACGCTCGCCGGCGGCGATCGTCTGCGTCTGGCCCGAGATGTTCCAGAGCACCACGCCCAGCTCGCCGCGGTAGCCGGCGTCGATCACGCCGCCGGCGGTCTTGAGGCCGCGCTTGGCCATGGAGGAGCGGTCCGCCACGAGGCCGACGTGCCCGGCCGGCACGGCCACGGCGACGCCGGTGCGCGCCACCATCCCGCCGCCGGCGGGCAGCATCACGCTCTCGAGGGCGTAGAGGTCCAGGCCGGCGTCATCGGGATGGGCGCGCGTGGGCAGCGTGGCGCGCGGGTCGAGCTTCTTGGCGGGGAGCTGGTCCTTCACGAGCCCGAGTTTACCAAATCCGCCGGGACGGCCGCGGGCTGCGGCGCCGCCGGCGTCAGCGCCAGGCGCCGCGCGAAGACGAAAGCGAAGGCGCCGCATCCGAGCAGCCCGCCCGCGGCGATCGCCGAACGGACGGCGGCCGGCAGGGCGCCGAGAGGGCCTTCCGGGCTCAGGAGATTCAGCGTCGGGTGGAGCCGCCACAGCCAGACCTGCTGGGTCGCGGTGCCGACGTCGAAGGCGCCGGGCCAATCGAGATACCCGCCCAGAGCGTGCACCCAAACGCCGAACGCGCCGGCCGCCGCCCAGCCGCGCAAGACGTCGGGACGGGACCTCAACGGCTTCTCGAGGTGCGCGCTCAGATAGAGCAGCGCCGTCGCGACGGTGGCGAAGTAGCGCGGGCCGTAGGACTCGCCGCCCACCCAGGGGCCGTAGCAGGACAGGAACGCCCAGGTCGCCGCCGAGCCGGCGAGCAGGGCCGCCGACAGGCGCCTCTCGCCGCGTCCACCCGTCGCCAAGGCGAACGGGGCGAAGGCGACCAAGGGGCAATAAGGGAGGAGGCCGCGCGTCGGGCTGAGCAGAAGGCCCAGGACCGAGTCACGCGTCGGGGCCGCGAACAAGCTCTCTTGGCTCAGGGTGGCGGGCGGCAGGAAGCGCCCGGTGTAATGGTGCCAGTAGGCCAGCAATGGGACGAAGACCGGCAGGGCCGCCAAGGCGACCCACGGGATCCTCTTCGGCCGCTCGACGAGGAGCCAGAGGCCGA
>CAZZGQ010000284.1:0-4460 GCA_964653765.1 uncultured Elusimicrobia bacterium
CCGCTCGGCTCCTCCGGCTGCCGCCTCGTCGTCACGCTGCTCCACGAGATGCGCCGCCGCGGCGCCAAGCGCGGACTAACGACGATGTGCGTCGGCGTCGGCCAGGGCTTGGCCGCGCTCTGGGAAGCGGCGTAGGGTTCGGCGATGCTCGCGCTCATCCTCGTCTTGGCCGCAACCACCCACGGGGCCGTCGACCGGGAGGCTGCGCCGCCCGCTGAGCGAAACTGGTCGCGCGACCAGTTTCGCGGCGTGACGGACGTCGCGAGCGCGCCCGATCCCGTCGCGACGCTTGACCTGACTTTCGACAACGCCAAGTCCTTGGCCGCCGTCGACGCCGGCGTCGCCGCCTCGCCCGCCGCGGCGCAGGCGGCGGCGGACGCGGAGAAGCCGCCGTTCGAAGGCGAGATCGAGGCCTTCGAGGCGGCCGACCGCAAGCAGCCGCCGCCCAAGGGCGCGGTGCTCTTCATCGGCAGCTCCAGCATCCATTTTTGGGAGAGCTTGGCGAAGGACTTCGACGGCACGAAGGTGATCAATCGCGGCTTCGGCGGCTCGCGCATCGCGGACTCGACGCGCTATTTCGACCGCATCGTCGCGCCGTACGCGCCGCGCGAGATCGTGATGTACGGCGGCGACAACGACGTCGCCGAAGGCGATCCGCCAGAGCAGGTCCTGGCGGACTTTCAAGCCTTCGTCGCCAAGGTCGACGCCGCTTTGCCCGGCACGCCGATCGTCTTCGTCTCCATCAAGCCCAGCCCGGCGCGCGCGGCGCTGATCAACAAGATGCGGCAGGCCAACTCTCTCGTGCGCGGCTTCGCGCGGCGCCGCGGCATCGAGTACGTCGACGTGTTCACGCCGATGCTCGACAAGAGCGGCAAGCCGCGCGGCGAGCTCTTCGGCGAGGACGGCCTGCACATGAACCCCGCGGGCTACGCGCTCTGGACGAAGCTCATCGCTCCGGCGCTCAAGAAAAAGACGAAGAAGATGACCACACTACGCCCGTGATGTTCCCGGCTTTGCTGCTGGCCGCGCCTCTCGCTTTCAGCGAGGTCGGGACGCCGCCGCCGTTCACCGGCGATTTCGTCGGCGAGCTGAGCGCCTTCGAGGAGGAGGACCGGCGCAACCCTCCGGCCGACGGCTCGGTCCTGTTCTTGGGGAGCTCGAGCATCTACCGCTGGGACGGTCTCGAGCACGCGTTCCCGGCCCGCGTCGTCGACCCGGCTCTCGTCGTCAAGCGCGGCATCCTCGGAGCCCACGTCACCGACTTCGACGACGAGGCCGTCGTCGCGCGCCTGATCGCGCCGTATCATTGGCGCCACATCGTCTTCTACGCCGGCGACAACGACATCGGCGAGGATAGATTGACTCCGGAGGACCTGCGCGATCATTTCCTTTCCTTCGTCAGGCGCGTGCGCGCGGCTCTTCCGAGGGCGCCGATCACGTTCCTGGCCATCAAGCCGGCCCCTTCCCGATGGGACTCGCATTGGCGGCAGATCGAGGACGCCAACTGCCTGGTGCAGCGCATGATCAAGGCCGATCCGACGCTGACCTACGTCGACGCGATGACGCCGCTGCTCGAGCATCCCACGCCCGGCCCCGTCGATCGTTTAGGCTGCGTCGAGACTATCGGCCAGCCGATCGTTCCCGACTTCGACGTCGACGAGCTTCATCTGAGTCGCGAGGGCTACCGGCGGTGGGAGGAATTGATCGAGCCGTTCCTTCTGGGCGACCTCCGCGGCAAGCAGGCGCCCCAGCCTTAGTTCTGCCGGCGGTCGATCACGAACGCGGAGCCGTTCTGCTTCTTGGCGTGCTTCTTCAGCTCCGTGCCGACCTGAGCCACCTGCGCGTAGGACGTGAGCGGGTGGATCTTGTTGTGGCAGATGCCGATCGCCACCGAGAGCAAGGGGAACTCCGAGATGCGGCCCTGCCGGTCCGTCGACGTGATCATGCCGCGCTTGCGGTCGTTGTCGTTGTAGAACGTCGGGACGAGGGCGTCGAAGCGCCGGATGATCTCGGCGGCGAGCTTCTCCATCCGGTCGGTGGCGGTGATCACGATGAAGTCGTCGCCGCCGATGTGGCCCACGAAGTCGCCGTTCGTCGGCTCGCGGCGCGTGACCTCCAGCAGCAGCTGGCCCGTGGCCTTGATCACGCGGTCGCCGG
This sequence comes from uncultured Elusimicrobia bacterium, assembly GCA_964653765.1. Classification (GTDB taxonomy): domain Bacteria; phylum Elusimicrobiota; class Elusimicrobia; order UBA1565; family UBA9628; genus JAGWUP01. Next base: position 2,158 of record CAZZGQ010000284.1, read on the forward strand.
CGTCGTAGCCGTAGGCGTCGTTGTAGGCCTTGAACTGGTTGAGATCGATGTAGAGGACGGCCAGCGGCTCCTTGCCCTCGATCGCTTCCTCGATGTGAGTCTCGATGGAGACGTTGCCCGGCAGCCGCGTGAGCGGGTTGGCGTCGAGGCCCTGGCGCGAGCGCTTGAGGATCATGCGCACGCGCGCCAAGAGCTCGACCATGTCGACGGGCTTGTTGATGAAATCGTCGGCGCCGAGGTCCAGGCCATGCACGCGATTGTCGCGCGTGCCGGAGGCCGAGAGCATGACGACGGGCAGATGCTCGAACACGGGATCGCGGCGCAGCTCGGCGCACACCTGGAAGCCGTCCTTGCGCGGCATGCGCAGGTCGAGGATGGCGATGTCGGGGGGGCTCTTTCGGATCGCCGCAAGCGCTTCGACTCCATCGGAGGCCGTCTCCACGACGAAACCCTGGGCCTCCAGGGTGTCCTTCATGATCTGCAGCAGGTCTTGTTCGTCGTCGGCCACCAGGATGCGCGGGGAGCGCGGTCGTGGAGCCATTTCCTCTTATATAACATAAATTGACAGGCCATTTTGGATTCATGTAAAATCTCGTCGGTACGGGAATGCCCGACAACGACCGTCGGACGGAAGATCAGAGCGCGTACGCTCTCGCTTTCGGACTCGGCGCGGAATTGTTGGGCGCGCTGGCCGTCTGCGGCGTTCCCGGCTGGCTGCTCGACAAGAAGTTCGGCACGAGTCCGTGGCTGACTCTCGTCGGAGTCTTGTTGGGAATCTGTCTTGGTCTCTATCAACTCGTTCGAGCTGCGACGCAAAGCCAAAACGGCGGCGCGAAGCGCGGCTGAAGCGGCGGCACTCGGCGCCTTGGCGCTGTGGGCGGCGAGCCGCATCTGGCGCGGCGCGCCCGAACGAACCGGTCTTTTGATCGGCGGCCTTTTGGCTTGGGCCGCCTCGAGCATCAGCACGACGGCGCTCCTCGCGTCCAAGGCTAGCGACTCCCCAAAACCGTTCTGGTGGGCGTTCGGCGGCGGCATGGGATTGAGGCTGGCGACGCTGGCGGGGCTCATGGCCTACGGCTATACGCACGACGGCCTCGTGTCCCAGCCCGCATTGCTGTTGACGTACGCTTTGGCCGTATTGTTTTTCTTGTTACTGGAATACAGGCACATAAAACTAAAATGAACTTCGACGAGATCCTCGCGCATCACATCCTCGATCATGCGATGTTCCCCATGTTCAAGCTGGGGCCCGTCCAGATGTCCATGAGCCGGCATCTCATGATCATGTGGATCGTCGGCGCCTTCGTGACGGCGGTGATGACCTTTGCGGCGCGATCTCAGTCCCGCTTGGCGGCCGGCCTGCGGGGCGGCGTCGAGCCCGTGATCCTGTACGTGCGCGACGAGATGCTGCACCCGATCTTCCACGACGCCACGGAGACCTACCTGCCTTACTTCCTCACGCTGTTCTTCTTCATCTTCACGGCCAACCTCGCCGGCCTGATCCCGTGGAGCGCCAGCGTCACCGGCAACATCAGCGTGACGGCGGGCCTGGCGATCTGCACCTTCATCATGATGCAGTTCGCCGGCGCCAAGGAGCAGGGCCCGATCGAATACGTCAAGCACATCTGCCCGGGCGGCCTGCCTTTCTGGCTCGTCCCGCTGATCTTCGCCATCGAGATCATGGGCATGTTCGCCAAGTGCATCGCGCTCTGCATCCGTTTGTTCGCGAACATGGTCGCCGGCCACGTCGTCTCGCTGGCCTTCCTCTCGCTGATCTTCATCTTCGCGGCGGCCAGCAAGATGGTGGGCTTGGCCGTGGCGCCGGCCGCCGTCGGACTCGCTTTGTTCGTCTACCTGCTCGATGTGCTCGTTTCGCTCCTGCAGGCGTACATTTTCACGATTCTCACCGCTCTCTTCGTCGGCAGCGCCGTACATCCGCACTGAGAGCGAGGTCGCACCCGGCGGTCCTTTAGGTCTCGCCGGAATAAAGACGTTGGAGGAACACATGCTGTATATCGGACTGGGTTACATCGGCGTGGCGCTCGGCGCCGGCGTCTGCCTCGTGGGCGGCGCGTTGGGTATCGCGAAGTGCGCGGGCGCGGCGCTCGAGGGCGCGGCTCGCCAGCCTGAGGCGGCCGGCTCGCTGCAGACGATGATGATCATCCCGGCGGCCATGATCGAGGGTCTGGGCCTTCTCGCCCTCGTCATCGCCTTCCTGGCGGTCGGCGCGCTGAACAAGGGCGTTCCCGTCGCCGGCGGTTCTCCCGCCGCGGCCGAGGGCGCTTCTCACGCCGGAAAGTAAC
>CAZZGQ010000285.1:0-4454 GCA_964653765.1 uncultured Elusimicrobia bacterium
GTTGTACAGGAACGGCCGCCGCGTCTCGCCCCAGCCGCGCAGGCCGCCGCTGAGCACGGTCTGCGCTCCGTCGAAGACTTGGAAAGCGGCTCCGCACAGGAGAAGCGGCTTGGCCGCGGCGATCACCGCCACCCCGACGCCGTACAAGCTGAGGAAGAAAACCGGGTTGCCCGCGAACGACAGGCCCGTGAGCGTCATGAAGCCGATGCCTAGGATCAGCGCGGCCCGGCCGGACTCCTCGGCCGCCGCGCGGTCGCCGCGGCCCAGAGCCTGGCCGACGCGCGCCGCCGCGGCGTGCGACAGGCCCAGCGGCACCATGAACGTGAGCGCGGTGAGATTGAGGGTCAGCTGATGCGCGGCCAGCGTGAGCGAGCCGAGGCGGCCGGCCAGCGCCGTCACGAAGGAGAAGATGGCGACCTCGACGGCGAGCTGGCCGGCGATGGGGACGCCCAGCAAGAGCAGGTCTTTGAACAGGTGCCGCCGCCAGCCGTGGAAGCGCGCCGACATGCGCCGCGCCTGCAGCCAAGCGGCCGCGGCGACGACGGCGCCCATGATGACGTTGGCCGCGAACGTGGCTTGGGCGGAGCCGATCACCCCGTGCTCACGGATCAGCACCCAGTCCAACACGGCGTTGGCGCCGTTGCCGAGGACGATGGCGACGAGCAGCGGTTTGGTGACGCCGATCGACTGCAGGAACTGCCGGCAAGCGATGAAACCCAGCGCCGGAAAGATCGTCCAGCGCAGCACGGCGAGGAACTCGACGGCGCCTTGAGCCGAAGCGGCATCGACGCCGATCAGGCGATAGGCCGGGCCCGCCAGCGAGAACGCGCCGAAGAGCAGCATGGAGGCGATCGCCGCCAGAGCCAGGGTGTGCACGAGCAGCTGCCCGCAGACATCCACGCGCCCGGCCCCGAACGCCTTGGCCGAGTGGCTGTCGATGCCCATGATCACGCCTTGCCCCACGACGAGGATCGTGAAGTAGGTGACGGAGGCCAAGCCGACGGAGGCGACCGCCAGCGCGCCCAGGCGGCCGACGAACATCATGTCGATCGTGCCGTAGAGCACCATGCCGATCTGCGTGAGCACGATCGGCAAGGCCAGCGCCAGGACGGAGCGGAAAATCTCAGCGCGGGGCCAGCGTGCGGGAGAAGAAGCCGACGAGGCGGCCATAGTAGTCCACGAGATGCTCGCGGCGGGTGAAGCCGTGGCCCTCGTCCGGGTAGACGACGAGCTCGACATCGCGGCCCTTGTCCTTGAGGCGCTTGTAGACCAGCTCGCTCTCGGCCTTGGGCACGTTGGTGTCGCGCTCGCCCTGGAAGATCAGCAGCGGCGCCCCGAGCTCGTCGAGATAGGAGATCGCCGAGCGCTCCTTGTAGAGCTTGGCGTCGACCTCGGGGCTGCCCATCTGCGTCAGATACCAGTCGGCGAAGCGCTCCTTGCTGAGATCGTAGTCCAGGGCGAGGTCGGGCATGCCGTAGCGCTCGACGCCGGCGGCCCAAGTGCCGTCGTTGCGCGCCAGGGCGTAGAGCGTCATGTAGCCGCCGTAGCTCTCGCCGGTGATGCCCACGCGCTTGGCGTCGACGGAGCCCTGCTTGGCGAGGAACCGGACGCCTTCGATCAGGTCGCGGCGGTCGGCGCCGCCCCAGTCCTTGCGGTTGAGCTCGAGCCACTCGCGGCCGTAGCCCGTCGAGCCGCGGAAGTTCGGAGCGAGCACGGCGAAGCCGGCCTCGGCCAGCGCCTGGCGGCCGGCGCTGAAGTCGTCGTAGGTCTGCCAATCCGGGCCGCCGTGGACCTCGACGACGAGCGGCGGCGGCTCGCCCAGCCGCTTCACGGCCGGCGGGAGGTAGAGCGCGGTGACCTTGCGGCCGTCGAAGCTGGGGTACTGGATCAGCTTGGCCTTGGAGAGGCGCTCGGCGTGGACGCCGACGGCCATGGAGCGCGTCAGCCGCTCGCGCACCCCGGTGCGCAGGTCCAGCAGCCAGGCGTCCGAGGCGTGCTGGGAGTCGCTCCACTCGTAGACCAGCTTGTCGCCGGCGTCGTCCACGTCGAAGTCCTCGATGCGGCCGTTGGCCTCGAGGACCTGCATCGGCTTGTCGTCCGGATTCGGCAGGCGATAGAGAGCCGAGGCCCCGCCCTCGTTGCGCGTATAGAGGATGCCGGCGATGGGATGGTAGACCGCCTGGTCCACGTCCCAGCCGTCCTGGCCGATGAAGCGGCCGCGGCCCGAGCTCGCCTCGAGCAGGTAGAGCTGCAGGAAGCCCTTGGCGTTGCGGCTCATGCAGAGCAGCTCGCGGCCGTCGGCGGAGAACTGCTGCGGGATCATGATGCCGCCGGCCACGGGCGGGTCGATGACGCGCGGCTCCTCCCCGCTCCCGTCCGCGGGAACGAGCATCAGCTCCCCTTTCTGATCGTCGCCGGAGCGGACGACAGCGATGGTCCGGCCGTCGGGCGACCATACGGGGAAACGCACTCCCACGGATTCGCGCGTGAGCTGGACGCGCTTGCGCGAGGACAGGTCCAGCGTGAAGAGCTGCCAGAGGAACGGCTGGTCGGGATCGGAGGTGAACGCCAGGCGCCGCCCGTTGGGCGAGAAGCGCGGCGCGCCCTCGGCCTGGCGGCTTGAGATCGCCACGGACAGGTCCTCCGGCTCGCCGCCTTCGACGTCCGCGAGGTAGAGGTGCGGCCGCTCGTCCCCGCCGAAATCGGAGGTGAAGGCAAAGCGCTTGCCGTCGGGCGAATAATGGAGGTCCGACACCTGCTGGCGCAGCCAGGAGACCTGCATCGGCCAGCCGCCGCGCGCGGGGACGGTCCAGGCCTCGAAGGCGCCCGTGATGTCGGAGACGAAGGCCGCGGATCGTCCGTCGGGAGCGATGCGCGTCTCGGTGACGCCGCGCAGCGCGGCCAGGCGCGCCGGCGTGTAGGCAGGCCGCTCCGCGCGCGCCGACGCGGCCAAGAGCAGGGCGAGGGCGATCACTTGCCGGCCACCTTCAGGACCACGTCCTTGAGAAAATCGGTGTACCAGTCCACGGCGGCGAGCTCGATGCGCTCGTTCTTGCCGTGCATGCGGCTGCCGTCGTCCGCCGTGAAAGGCGGGATCAGGCCGTACGTGATCACGCCGCGCGCCCGCAGGTCCTGCGAGTCCGTGGTCCAGGCCGTCATGAACGGCATGACCCGCGCCTGCGGCGCTCTTTCCTTGGCGACGGCGACGATGGCGTCGTAAAGCGCGGTGTCGGTGGGCATCGCGCGGACGGGGGCGCGCGTGGGCGGATCGGGGCGGATCTCGATGCCCGGGTCGTCGACGACCTCGCGGATCTCGGCGATCAACCGCTGCGGATCGCGCCCCGGCAGCAGCCGGGCGTTGAACGTGGCCTCGGCGTCGGCCGGGATCACGTTGCTCTTGTAGCCGGCCTGGAGCATCGTCGGCGTGACCGTGTCGCGTAGCATCGCCGCGAATTCCGGATCGGCGTCCTGGAGCCGGTTCGCGGCCGCCTCAAGGTCCTCTTGAGACCCGGCATGAAGGACGTTTATCAATGCTTTTTTGAGCGCCACGTCGGCCGTCTCGAGTTGCCGCTCAAAAAAGCCGCGGACGACGCCGTTGACCTCGGCGGGGAAGCGATGGGCGCTCAGGCGGGCCACGGCGCGCGCGACGGCCGCGACCGCGTTATCGGGCCGCGGCACGGAGGCGTGGCCGGCCAGGCCGTGGGCCCGCAGGACGACGTCCATGTACTCCTTCTCGGCGGCCTGCACGCGGATCTCGGTGACCTTGCCGTCCTGGAGCACCGTGTCGCCGCCCTCGTTGATCGCGAATTCGGCGTCGAGCTCGGAGCCGTGGTTCTTGAGCAGCCAGTCGATGTGGCGTATTCGGGAGCCCGTCTCCTCGTCCGCTTCCGCGAAAAAGATCACGTCCCGCGACAGCGGCACCCTCTCGCGCCTGAGCCACTGCAGGACGGCCGCCTCGGACGCGCACAGCTCCTTGATGTCGGCCGTGCCCCGGCCGTAGAGGGAGCCGTCCTTGACCGTGGGCGTGAACGGCGGCGTGTCCCATTCCTTGGCGTCGGCGGGCACGACGTCCTCGTGGCACATCAGGATCAACGGGCGCCTGGAGCCGTCGCCGCGCACGCGCGCGATCAGGCTCGTGCGCGTGCCCGTGGACGTGTAGAGCTGGGCCTCGATGCCGTCGACGGCGAGCTGCTTGCGGAGATACTGGGCCACCAAGATCTCGTTGCCCGGCGGATTGGACGTGTCCATCGCGACCATCTCCGTGAGGTAGCGCCGGGCGTCCTGGCAGAGCGGGCTCGTGTCCGGTGTCAGAGCGGCCGCCGGCGAGGCCAAGAGCACGAGCCCCGCCGCCCGCGCCCAACCCCGCATCAGTTCTGGCCGGCGGAGACGGCGTCCAAGATGTCGTACTTGGTGATGATGTCGTAGCTCGCCTTGCCCGTCTGCACGAGCACGGC
>CAZZGQ010000286.1:0-4448 GCA_964653765.1 uncultured Elusimicrobia bacterium
TTTTAAATAAGCGACAATCGGAGCCGTGACCAAGACCGCCGACGCCAAGCGCTTCCCCCCGCAGATCAAGTACATCATCGGCAACGAAGCGTGCGAGCGCTTCAGCTTCTACGGGATGCGCAGCATCCTCGTGATCTTCATGGTCGAGCACCTGAAGATGGCCGCGCACGAGTCCGAGGCGATCTTCCACCTCTTCGTCAGCGCGGTCTACTTCACGCCCGTGCTCGGCGGCTGGATCGCCGACCGCTTCTGGGGCAAGTACAAGACCATCCTCTACCTCTCCATCGTCTACTGCATGGGCCACGCCATGCTGGCCTGGCGCGACGACGCCAAGGGCCTCTATGCCGGCCTGGCCCTGATCGCCCTCGGCTCCGGCGGCATCAAGGCCTGCGTCTCCGCCTACGTCGGCGACCAGTTCACCTCCAAGCAAAAGGACCTCGTGCAGAAGGTCTACGACCTGTTCTACTTCTCGATCAACTTCGGCTCCTTCTTCGCCACGCTGATCATCCCGTGGACGCTGCCGCGCTACGGCAGCAACGTGGCCTTCGGCATCCCGGGCATCCTGATGGCGATCGCCACGCTGATCTTCTGGGGCGGCCGCAAGCAGTACGTGCAGGTGCCGCCGGCCAAGGACACCGGCGACGTGGGCTTCATGCCGGTCTTCTTCCACGCGCTGGCCAACCAGGGCAAGAAGAAGCGCGGCCAGGGCTTCTTCGACGTGGCCCGCGGCAAGTTCAAGGACTCCGACGTCGACGCCGCGCTGGCGGCCGCCAACGTCTTCAAGGTCTTCATCACGGTGTCCGTGTTCTGGGCGCTCTTCGACCAGCACAGCTCGAGCTGGGTCCTGCAGGCCGAAGGCATGAACCGCAACGTGTTCGGCCTCCACGTCGAGGCCTCGCAGATCGCCGCTCTGAACCCGATCATGGTGATGGCGATGATCCCGCTCTTCGCCTACGCGATCTACCCCGCGATCGAGAAGCTCTTCAAGATCAAGATGACGCCGCTCAGGCGCATGGGCACGGGCATGGTCGTGGCGGCGAGCTCCTTCGTGTGCGTGGGCTTGTTCCAGGGCGCGCTCGACGCCGGGCACCAGATCTCCGTGGCCTGGGACGTGCTGCCGTTCCTGCTGATCACCGCGTCCGAGATCATGATCTCCATCACCGGCCTCGAGTTCGCCTACACGCAGGCGCCGCCGTCGATGAAGAGCACGCTCATGAGCTTCTGGCTGCTGACGATCTTCGCCGGCAACCTGCTCACGGCCACGATCTCCGAGCTGAACGTGTTCAAGGGCCCGATGTACTTCTTCTTCTTCGCCGGCCTCATGGCGGCCGTCTCCGGCATCTTCATCTGGACGGCCGCGCGCTACAAGACGCGCGACTACTTCGAGGGACCCGCTCCGGCCGGCCGGCAGCCCGCCGCCGCCGAGGCGTGAAGCTCCAGAAGCTGACCTCCGGCGCGATCATCGCCGCTTGCGCCGTCGTGGCCGGCTCCGCCGTCTACTTCCCGCTCGCCACGCTGCGCCAGCTCAAGTCGCAGAATCGCGTCGACCTGGCCTTCAACCTGGAGCGCCAGTTCGACGCGGACTACAAGCAGGACCGCGGCGACTGCGCCCGCGCCTTCCTCTACGGCGGCGAGCGCACCGGCAAGAAGAAGAAAAAAGGCCTGGCCGACGCTCCGTGGAGCGAGGTCATGGACTTCTTCGACTCCCTGGGCTATCTCGTCGATCGCGGAGCCGTCGACGAGGAGATCGCCAGGTACTATCTGGCCTACGAGCTGGACGGCTACTTCCAGGCCACGCAGAATCTCATGCGCGCCGAGCAGCGCAAGAACCCCCGCCGCTACCGCAACGTCTTCCCCCTCTATCAGCGCTGGCACGAGGACGCGCCCCGCGCGGACCTCACCTCCTTCTTCGAGGACGAGCTCGATTTCGCCGAGCCTCCGCCCCCCGACGAAGGGCCGCGCACTTGATATCATTGGGAGGTCGATGACCTATTCGCTTCCCTTCGTCCTGACGCTCTTCGGCGCGGCCTCTCTAACCGGGTTCCTGGGCGCTCTTCTCGGCATCGGCGGCGGCATCTTCATCGTGCCCGTGATGGTGCTGATGTTCAAGCTGCCGATCAAGATCGCCGTGGCCGCCAGCATCGTCTCCGTCATCGCCACCTCCAACGCCGGCGGCTCCTCTTACGTCGACCAGCGCATCGCCAACTTGCGCTTGGCCATGTTCCTCGAGATCGCCACGACCGTGGGCGCTCTTTCGGGCAGCGTGCTGGCGATCTACTTGCGCGAGTGGGTGATTCTCCTGCTCTTCGCCGCCCTGCTCCTCACCATGGCGTCCTCGGCGTTCTCCACGCGCAACCTGGACGACAAGCGCATCGCCTCAGGCGACTATGCCAACGCCAAGCAGGATCGGCTCTCCGCTTATCTCGATCTGAGCGGGGAGTATTACGACCAGGCCGCCAAGCGCGACGTGAGCTACGTCGTCACCGGCACGCCGGCCGGGTGCGGCATCTCCTATGCCGCGGGCCTGGCCTCCGGCCTGCTGGGCGTGGGCGGCGGCGTGCTCAAGGTCTCGGCCATGAACCGCTACATGAACCTGCCGATGAAGGCCGCCGTCGGCACGAGCAAGATCATGATCGGCGTGACGGCCGCCGTCAGCTCGATCCTCTTCTTCATGGCGGGGCTGATCCACTTCTACGTCGTGGCGCCCGTCGCCCTCGGGACGACGACCGGCGCCACGATCGGCACCATGGTCATGAACCGGCTCAAGAGCGCCGCGCTCAAGTGGATCTTCGCCGTGCTGATGGCCTATCTGAGCTACGGGATGCTGGCCAAGGGACTGGCGATGCGCTTCGGCTGGCACCTGCCGACGATCGTATGAGGACCGCCTTGGAGCAAAAGCAGCGGGACGCCGAGCAAACGCACGTCTACACCGACGTGTACCGCGTGCTGATGGCCGGCATGGCCGCCAGCACCAGCTTCTTCGCCGTCGGCGTGGTGCTGGCGCTCATGCGGCCTGCTTTCGTCCCGCTGTCCACCGAGTGGGTGCTCTCCCAGTACCACTGGCGCATCATCGCCCACGGCCTCTACGCCGGCGATCCGGGCGCCTACATGCTGATGGGCACGGTGCTGCTCATCCTGACGCCGGTGTCGCGCGTCCTCGTCTCGATCTACGTCTTCCTGGCGGAACGCGATTACAAGTACGCCGCCATCACCGGCATCGTCTTCCTGATGATGGTCCTCACCGTCGTGCTCTCGCGCTTCGGCCTCCGCTAGGCCATGGAGCGCCGCCGCGTCGACGTCGGCGGCCTTTCGCTCGACTGCCGGATCGCCGGCAAAGGCCCGCTCGTCGTCCTTCTGCACGGCTTTCCTCAATGCGGCCACGCCTGGCGCAACCAGCTCGCGGCGCTCTCGGAGCGCTACACCGTCGCCGCTCCCGATCTCCGCGGCTACGGCCGCAGCGACAAGCCGCCGCGCGTGATGGACTACGCCGTCGGCAACCTGGCCGCCGATATCGCCGGCCTCATCAAGGCGCTGGGCCACGAGAAAGCCCGCGTCGCCGGCCACGACTGGGGCGGCAGCGTGGCCTGGCAATTGGCGCTGCGCCATCCGGAGCGCGTCGAGAAACTGGCCGTCATCAACTGCCCGCATCCGAGCGTGTTCGGCAAGGTGCCGCGCGAGAACCCGCGCCAGCTCCTGCGCAGCTGGTACATGTTCGCCGTCCAGCCGCCGCTGCTGCCCGAGCTGTTGCTCCTGCGCCGCGACGCCGCATTCCTCACCCGCGTCTTCGTCGGCACGACCGAGAAGCCCGGCTGCATCACGCGCGCCGACATCGCCGCTTACCGCGACGCCCTCACCCAGCCCGGCGCCATGCGCGCCGCCCTGAACTACTACCGCGCCGCGTTCCGCGAGGCGCCATCCGCGATCCTCTACCCCAAGCCGATCCCGAAGATCGCGGTGCCGACGCTGCTCATCTGGGGCGAGAAGGACCGCTTCCTCGGCAAGGAGCTCACCTACGAGATGGAGCCGCTCTTCTCGGGCGCGTTCCGCATCGTGTACCTGCCGGACGCCGGCCACTGGGTGATGGAAGAGCAGCCGGCGCTCGTCAACCGGCTGCTGCTCGAGCACTTCTAGGACGCTGACCAACTGTGTTCAAACACACTAGCACAGCGTGCTTGAGTGTGTCCGGACACAGTCGAGCACGGTCAGCAGAAGACTGGTGGCTCCAACGGGTCGAGTCGCTTCGCGACTCGGTTTTCTTGAGATGTTCGATTCCCGTTGGAGAATCGTGCGGCAAACTGGTGGCTCCAACGGGAATCGAACCCGTCTTTCAGCCTTGAAAGGGCCGCGTCCTAGCCGATAGACGATGGAGCCGTAAGAACTTCCGCAAAACCCGTGAGCCCGGTGGGATTCGAACCCACGACCCCACGCTTAAAAGGCGCGTGCTCTAC
>CAZZGQ010000287.1:0-4417 GCA_964653765.1 uncultured Elusimicrobia bacterium
TGCGCGTGCTCGATCAGCGGCTCTTGCCGCGAAAGATCGTCTATATCGACTGCCGAAGCGCCAAGGACGTGGCCCGCGCCACCAAGGACATGGCCTTGCGCGGCGCCCCGCTGATCGGCTGCGCCGCGGCCTACGGCATGGCCCTGGCCGCCCGCGCCGGCGACCGCCGCGCCCTGCCCGAGGCCGCCGCCACGCTCAAGGCCGCCCGGCCGACCGCCGTGAACCTGGCCCATGCCGTGGACCACATGCTCTCAGTGGCGCGCGCCGCCCACGGCGACTTGGCCGCCTCCATGGCCGACGCCGCCGTCGACTATTTCGAGACGGACCTCGAGGCCAACCGCACGATGGCCAAGCTGGGCGCCTCGCTGCTTAGGAAGGGCTCGCGCATCATCACCTACTGCAACGCGGGGTCCTTGGCGACCTCCGGGCTCGGCACGTCGGTGGGCGTCATCCGCTACGCCCATCATCTGGGCAAGGTCTCGCACGTCTATCCCTGCGAGACGCGGCCCTATCTCCAGGGCAGCCGCCTCACCCTGTGGGAGCTGATGCAGGGCGGCGTGCCGGCCACCCTCATCACCGACAACATGGCCGCCCACCTGATGAAGACCAAGGGGATCGACGCGGTGATCGTGGGCTCGGACCGGATCGCGGCCAATGCCGACGTGTGCAACAAGATCGGCACCTACGGCTTGGCGATCCTGGCCAAGCACCACGGCGTCCCATTTTACGTCGTGGCGCCGACGTCGACGGTGGACATGAAAACGGAAAAGGGCGAGCTGATCCCCATTGAAGAAAGAAGCTCTGAAGAAGTCGTTCGTATCCTCGGCCAGGATATCGCCCCTAAAGGGGCTCAGGCTCATCACTTCGCTTTCGACGTCACGCCGCACGAGCTCGTCACCGCCATCGTCACCGAGCGCGGCATCGTGCGCCCCGCCAACGGGCGGACACTAAAAAAGATCCTTTCATGATACCCATCACCAACGGCAACTCCTCGCTCATGCGTCCCAAGATGACGAAGATCCTGGCCACGATCGGCCCGGCTTCGGCCAAGCCCGAGATCCTGCGCGCCCTGCTCAAGGCGGGCGCCAACGCCTTCCGGCTCAACTGCTCGCACGCCTCCATGGCGGAACAAGCGGGCGTCCTGGCGATGATCCGCAAGACCTCGGAGCAGTGCGGCATCCCGTGCTCCGTCGTCATGGACCTCCAGGGCCCGCGCCTGCGCGTGGGCCGTCTGCGCAACGGCGAGCCCGTTGTCCTAAAGAAAGGTGCCCCGATCCGCATCACCACGCTCGACGTCCCCGGCACCGACAGCGAGATCTCGACGACCTTCAAGAAGCTGCCGCAGACCGTGTCGAAGGGCTCGCAGATCCTGCTCGACGACGGCTCGATCGCGCTTCGCGTCGATCGGGTTAATAGCAAGGACGTCGAGGCCGAGGTCGTCGTGGGCGGCCTGCTCAAGGAGCACAAGGGCATCAACCTCCCGGGCGCCGAGATCGACCTGCCCGCCCTGACGGACAAGGACCTCGAGGACCTGCGCACCGGCATCAAGCTGGGCGTCGATCACGTGGCCCTCTCGTTCGTGCGCAGCCCCGACGACATCATCCGCGCCCGCAACCTCATCAAGAAGGCGGGCTCGACGATGAAGGTCATCGCCAAGATCGAGCACCCGCTGGCGCTGATCCGCATCCACCCGATCCTCGACGCCGCCGACGGCATCATGGTCGCCCGCGGCGACCTGGCCGTGGAGCTCTCGCCGGCCGACGTGCCCGCCGCGCAGAAGCAGCTCGTCTCCAAGGCCAACGAGGCCGGCAAGGTCTGCATCGTCGCCACGCAGATGCTCGAGTCGATGATCAACCACCCGCAGCCGACCCGCGCCGAGGCTTCCGACGTCGCCAACGCCATCTACGACGGCGCCGACGTGGTCATGCTCTCCGGCGAGACGGCCGTCGGCCTGTATCCGGTCGAGACGGTGACGATCATGGCCGACATCATCCGCAAGGCCGAGAACTCCCAGTTCAAGTACCGGCGCATCCCGCAGGGCCTCTCCGACACCCCGGAGACCGGCTTCGCCCACGCGCTGGCGCGCGCCGCGCACGACGCCTGCGACATCACCGGCGCCGACGCCATCATCGTCTTCACGCTGACCGGCTGGTCGGCGCGCGTCATGTCGAAGTATCGGCCGAACGCGCCGATCTTCGCGCTGACGCCGCTGAAAGCCACCTTCAACCAGCTGGCCCTCTACTGGGGCATCATGCCCGTCATCAGCCCGCTCAAGAAGTCGACCGACGAGATGATCGCCACGGGCGAGAAGAACCTCAAGAAGCTGGGGTGCGTGCGCGACGGCGAGACGGTCCTGATCACGGCGGGCGGGACGGCCAAGCACAAGGCCTCCAACATGCTGAAGATCCAGGTCATCGGCTCGATGGCGTACCGCTAGGCGCCGATCGGCGAGCACGGCCGCGCGGCCGTGCTCTGGTGTGTCCGGACACAGTCGGTCACGCTCAAACTGCTACAATCGCGACCATGACGGACGTGCGCGTCGTGCTGATCACCGCCCCTGACGCCGCCACGGCCGAAGAGCTGGCGCGCGGCTTGGTGAAAGCCAAGCTGGCCGCCTGCGTCAACGTCCTGCCTGGCGTGACCTCCCACTACGTCTGGGAGGGGAAGGCGCAGCGCGATCAGGAGATCCTCCTGATCGTGAAGACCAAGGAGCCGCGGCTGGCCGCCTTGGCGAAGTGGGTCCGCCGCAACCATCCGGCGAAGGTGCCCGAGATCATCGCGCTTCCCGTGGCCGGCGGCGACAAGCCTTATCTCGATTGGGTGGCCGCCTCCACGTGAGCGTCGATCTCGGCGCCGCGCAAGAGCGGTCGGCGCGCGTGATCGGCGCTTACGACGAGAGCGGCGCCGGCGTCCGGACGTTCCGCCTGACTGTGGCGGCCGACTTCGAGTTTCGACCCGGGATGTGGGTCATGCTGCAGTTCCCGGACCGCGCCGAGAAAGCCAGCGCGTACTCGATCTCCTCCTCTCCGTTCGAGCGCGGCTACATAGAGATCAGCCTCTGCAAAGTCGGCCCGTTGAGCGAGCGCCTCTTCGCGCTGAGCGGGGGGGAGACGCTGCTGCTGCGCGGCCCCTTCGGCAAGTGGGTCTACGACGACGAGGCCCGCAACGCGGCCTTGATCACCGACGGCACGGGCCTGGCGCCGTATCGGTCCATGGCCCGCTATGTCCTCGACAAGAAGCTGCAGAACTCGCTGACGATCTTCCATTCCGCGCGCACGCCCGACCTGTTCTTCTACGAGAAGGACCTGACGCGATTCGAGGAAAGCGGCATCAAGGTCTATCGGACGATCACGCATCCCGAGCTGATGACGCCTCAGCAGTCGTGGTCCGGTCCGCGAGGCGTCATCGATATCGGGGTCTTGCGGCGAGAGGTGGCCGATTTTCCTTCCTCTCACTTCTACCTCTGCGGCCCGAAAACGCTGGTCGAGTCGCTTGATAGAGACCTCCTCGCCGCGGGGATCCCGCAGGAGCGCATCCGCTACGAGAAGTGGGGCGATTACAAATGGGACTGATCCTCGCCTCCGGCTCGCCGCAGCGCCGACGGCTACTCAAGAAGCTGCGCCGGCCGTTCCGCGTGGTGGCCAGCGGCGTCTCCGAGGCCAGCGCGGAGAAGAACCCGCGCAAGCTGGTGCGCCTGCTGGCCGAGCGCAAGGCGCTGGCCGTCGCCAAGAGCCACCCCCGGGACGTCGTCCTGGGAGCGGACACCGTGGTGAGCTGCGCCGGCAAGATCCTGGGCAAGCCGCGCGACGCCGCCCATGCCTTGCGCATCCTCAAGCTCCTCAACGGCCGCTGGCAACGCGTCTACACGGGCATCGCCGTGGCGCGCGACGGGGGAAAGACCCTGCGCGTGGACGCCGTGGTCTCGCGCGTGAAGGCACGCAAGCTGCCCGAAGAGACCCTCAGAGCCCTTGCCGGGAAGCACCTCGACAAGGCCGGCGGCTACGCCGTGCAGGACCGCGCAGACCCGTTCATCGAGCGGGTGGACGGCCCCTTCGACAACGTGATCGGACTGCCCGTGGACGCCGTGCGGCGGCTGCTCGCCCGCGGCTGAAGGCCGGCGGCGCGCTCCGAGTTATCCACTAACTGGGCCGCTGGCCCAGTCGGTGGATAACTCGGGCATCGGCGCCTGCCGAAGGCGCCCAAGGCCTTTGCCGGCTTTTTACTTTCGGGCCTAGCGCAGCCGCCGCCCGCCGTCTATACTGCCGTCGGAGCTAGAGCAGATGCGGCTGATCGGCGGGAAGCACCACGAAGAAGCAGGCCCCTCGCGGCTTGGCGTCCTCGACGCCGATGAGGCCGTCGTGACGCGTCACCACCTTCTCGCAAAAGGCCAGCCCCAGGCCGACGTTGCCGACGTGCC
>CAZZGQ010000288.1:0-2612 GCA_964653765.1 uncultured Elusimicrobia bacterium
CCGACTATCAGCCCGGCATGCCCGAGGTGAAGATCATCCCGGACCGCGCCAAGGCGGCGCTGCACGGCGTGACGATCGGCAACATCGCCGACACGATCAGCGCCATGGTCGGCGGCCTGCGCATCGGCCGCTACACCGACGAGTCCGGCCACCGCGACGACATCCGCGTGAAGCTGACCGAGAAGTACAACCGCAAGCCCGACGACATCAGCAAGATCTGGCTGCGCAACAACCGCGGCGAGATGGTGCCGCTCTCGAGCGTGGTCACGATGCAGGAGAAGCCATCGCTGCTGACGATCACGCGCTACAACCGGGAGCGCGCCATCTCGATCTTCGCCAACGTCGCCCCCGGCAAGTCGCAGTCCGACGCCATGACCTTCGTGGAAAACGTCGGCAAGGAGCTTCCGCAAGGCTATCACATCGTCCTTTCGGGAAGCTCGCAGGCGTTCAAGGAGTCGTTCCGGAGCCTGGCTTTCGCGCTGGCGCTGGGCATCTTGTGCGCCTACATGGTGCTCGGCGCTCAGTTCAACAGCTTCATCCACCCGTTCACGGTGCTGCTGGCGCTGCCCTTCAGCGTCACCGGCGCCTTCCTGGCCCTGCGCCTGACCGGCATCTCGCTGAACATCTATTCTATGATCGGCCTGCTGCTGCTGATGGGCATCGTGAAAAAGAACTCGATCCTGCTCGTGGACTTCACCAACGAGCGCCGCGCCAAGGGAGACGACGTGCGCACCGCCCTGCTGCAGGCCTGCCCGCTGCGCCTGCGCCCGATCCTGATGACATCCATCGCCACGGTCGTCGGCGCGATCCCGGCGGCCATGGCCCTGGGCCCCGGCGCCGAGACGACTCGCCCGATGGCCGTCGTCGTCATCGGCGGCGTGCTGCTCTCCACCGTCCTGACGCTCGTGGTGGTCCCCTGCGCCTACAGCTTGCTCGCTCCGTGGGAGAGCCGCGAGCACGACGACGCCCTGCAAGAAGCCCTCGTCGCGCTCGGCGAGGCGCCCCGCCACTTCAAGCACGCCTCAGACGTCTAAAGGACGGATGAAACGCTCGCTCTTGGCCGCGGCCGCGCTGGCGGTCTCGCTGCCTGCGGCCGCCGGGCCGCTCGCTTGGGACGATTGCGTGGCGTTGGCGCTGCGGCGCAACCCGGATCTGGCCGCCTCGACCCGCTTCGCGGAGCAGCAACGGGCGAACTATCGCGGCAGCTACAACGGCGTCATGCCGAACCTGACGCTCTCGAACGGCTACAGCGACTCGAGCGACAACCTCACCGGCAACCGTTGGAGCGCGTCGGGCACGGCTCAAATGGACTTGTTCAATCCGGCCAAGTACGCCAGCATCAAGTCGGCCTCTGCGGCCGTGACGCAGGCGGAGGCCAACCGCCGGCTGACCTCGGCCAGCGTGCGTTTCAGCCTCTGGCAGGCCTTCATGCAGGTCCTTTTCGCCGAGCGCAACATCGAGGTCTCGCGCAACATCCGGGACATGCGGGCCAACGACTCCAAGCTCGTCACGCTGCGCTACGATTCCGGCCGCGAGTCGAAGGGCAACATGATGCGCGCCGTCGCCCAGCTCAAGCAGGCGGAGGCGGACCTCGCTCAAGCGCAGCGGACCCTGCGCGCCGATCAGACGGCCCTGGACCGGCAGCTCGGCCTCGACGATTTCGCCCAGGTCGAGGCCACCGGGACGCTGGCCGCCGTTCCGCCGCCGGCTTTCCCCGCCAGCGCCGCCGCGCTGCTCGCCCAGCGTCCGGACGTGGCCGTCCAGCAAGCCGCCGTGGAGAGCGCGCGGGCCTCTCTGAGCGCCGCGCGCAGCACCTTGTGGCCCACGCTCAGCGGCAACTACACGCGCGGCCGGCTGGGGCGCGACGAGTTCCCGAGCAGCGGGTACAGCTGGATCGGGGCGCTGACGCTGAGCTATCCTCTCTTCGGCGGCGGTCCGACGTCCACGTATTACGCCGTCAAGGCGGCGGACCGCGGCATGGACAAGGCGGAGCAGGACCTGCGCTCGGTGCGCGACCAGGCGATCGTCGACCTGGAGACGACCTGGGCCACCTATGCCGGCGCCTACGACCAAGTGGCCGTGCAGCATCAGCTTCTCGACGCGGCGCGGCAGCGAAACGACGAGGCCGATATCCGCTACGCGAGCGGCCTGCTCACTTACGATAACTGGGAGATCATCGCCACCGACCGCATCAACCAAGAGCGCCAGACGGTGACGGCCGACTTCAGCGCCGCCGTCGATCAAGCCGGCTGGGAGCGGGCGACCGGCAAAGGGCTGGGTGAATAGAGAATGAGCGTCAAACGCGTCGTAGCAGTCGTGGCGGCGGTCCTGATCCTCGGATTCGCGGGTTGGAAGCTCGCGGCCGTCGTCCGCAAGCCCAAGCAGCGGCCGGCCGACGTGGTCGCCGTCAGGGAAGGCCCCATCGAGAACACGGTCGACGCCACGGGCTCGGTCTCTCCCCTCAATCGCGTCGAGATCAAGCCGCCCATCTCCGGGCGCATCGAGCGGCTGATGGTCGACGAAGGCGACAAGGTCAAGGCCGGAGACGTGCTGGCCTGGATGAGCTCCAGCGACCGCGCCGCCATCCTCGACGCGGCCCGCGCCCAGGGTCC
>CAZZGQ010000288.1:2712-4415 GCA_964653765.1 uncultured Elusimicrobia bacterium
AAGGTCTTCGACATCCTCTACGAGGGCAAGAACGTCTCGAACGTCATCCAGTACGGCGTCAAGGTCGCCATCACGCCTGTGCCGGCCTACTACCGGTCGCAGATGACGGCCAACATCAGCTTCATCGTCCAGCGCAAGCCGAACGCCCTCTTGATCCCGGCCAGCGCCGTCAAGGACGAGCCGACCGGCGGCAAGGTGGTCATGGTCCCCGGCGCCGAGGGCGAGGGTCCCGTGACGCGCGAGATCAAGACCGGCGTCGAGTCGGGCGAGAGCATCGAGGTGCTCGAGGGCCTGGAGGCCGGCGACAAGGTCCTCGTGGCGCATTCCAAGTACGTTCCGCAGCAGGGCCCGCAGACGAGCCCGCTCATGATGGGCGGCCGTCCCTCCGGTCCGACCGGGCAGGCGCCCAAGGCGCGCAAGGGGTCGTAGCATGGCCTTGATCGAGCTGCGCGGCATCACCCGGTCCTACCAGGTGGGCGGCGGCGAGCTCAAGGTGCTCAAGGGCATCGATCTCACGATCGAGGAAGGCGAGTTCGTCGCCATCATGGGCCCCTCGGGCTCCGGCAAGTCCACGCTGATGCAGATCTTGGGGCTGCTGGACCGGCCCACCGGCGGCAAGTATTTGCTCGTCGGCCGCGACGTCTCCCGCCTGAGCGACGACGAGGGCGCGGCGCTGCGCTCGCGCACGATCGGCTTCATCTTCCAGATGTTCAACCTGCTGGCGCGCACGACCTGCGTGGACAACGTGGCGCTGCCCATGATCTACGCCGGCGCGCGCAACCGCGAGGAGAAGTCGAAGAAGCTCCTCAAGCTGGTGGGGTTGGGCGACCGCTTCGACCACAAGCCCAACGAGCTCTCCGGCGGCCAGCAGCAGCGCGTGGCGATCGCCCGCGCCCTGGTCAACGACCCCAAGATCCTCTTCGCCGACGAGCCCACCGGCAACTTGGCCTCCGACCAGGCCGAGGAGATCCTGCGCCAGCTGGGCCAGCTCAACGACGCCGGCATCACCGTCATCATGGTGACCCATGAGCCCGATATCGCCGCCCACGCCAAGCGCGTGATCCGCATCAAGGACGGCCTGATCGTCTCCGACGAGCTGAACCGCCGCCCCGAGAAAGCCGGCGCAAAGAGCGCCACCCTGGACCTCGCCGCCGCCAAGGCCGCCCCCCACGCCCGCGTCGAGCTCGCCAATCCGGAGCTCAACGTCGCCGAAGTCCGCGAGTACGCGGCCTCCGCGATGCGCGCCATGGCGGCCAACAAGGTGCGCAGCGCGCTCTCGATGCTGGGCATCCTGATCGGCGTGGCGGCCGTCATCGCCATGCTGGCGGTGGGCCGAGGCGCCCAAGCCGCGATCGAGGCTCGCTTGGCAAGCTTGGGCTCCAACCTCGTCATGCTGATCCCGGGCCAGACCAACATCGGCGGGGTGCGCGGCGGCGCCGGAAGCTACAGCCGCTTCACCTTGGAGGACGTCAAGGCGATCCAGAAGCTGCCTCACGTCGTGCGCGTGGACGGCAACGTGAACGGGGGCGCCCAGGTCGTCTACGGCGACCAGAACACGAGCACGCAGGTCACCGGCGCCCTGCCGGTGTACGCCCCCATGCGCAACGCCCAGCCCTACTACGGCAGCTTCTTCACGGACGCGGAGAACCAGCGCATGGACCGCGTGGCTCTGCTGGGCCAGACCACGATCAACAACCTCTTCG
>CAZZGQ010000289.1:0-4402 GCA_964653765.1 uncultured Elusimicrobia bacterium
TGACGGAGCTGACGAAGAGCAGGTAGTCCCCCGCCTGGCCGGGCACGTGCGTGACGGTGTTGGGCACCAGGTTCTGCGCGTGATCGCGCAGTTGAGCGTAGGCGAAGTTGTAGTCCTGGGTGCGGGGGTAGGAGGTCACCCGCACCGAGAAGCTGATGACGTCCCCGTCGACCTGCGCCGACACGATGGAGCCGCCCACCGCCCCCAGGCGCGAAAAGCTCGCCGTCAACGTGTAGGGGACGGTGGAGTTGACGCCGCTGTTGGAGTTGCCGTCGACGGTCAGGCCTCCGGAGACCTCCACGAAGTACTGGTTCGAGGAGGCGTTGAAGAGCTTCGCCACGACCGCGCCCTGCGTGGTGTTGCAGTCCGTGTGCGTGCAGTAGCCGCTGTCGGTGTTGATGCCGTCGAAAATCGGCATGGCTTGCGCCACTTGCCTGTGGTTGCGGTCGAAGACCGTCAGCATGTAGCCCTTGTAGAAGAAGCCGTTGGGCGGCAGGTTCAACGTGAGGGTCACCCAGCCCGGGCCGGCGCCGAACGTGTAGAAGTCGACGTCCGCCTGCGGGAAGATCGTGGCGCTGACCGGGCCCAGGGTGGAGATGTCGACGGCGGTCTCGAAGCCGTCGTTATGGCGGGAAGCGGTGTCGTAGGGGTCGTTGGAGCCCGTGCCGTTGGGGATGGCGTGGTGAGCGAACGCTGCGTTGATGACGCCGTTGACCGTCGCGGGCGCGCCGCATCCCGCGGCCGCCCCGAGGCTGACGACCTGATTGAGGGCCGTCAGCAGCTCGGCGAAGCTCTCGGGGAAATAGAGCAGGGCCTGGAACTCGGCGTTGTCGGCGCAGGTCTGGCCGACCGAGGGGTTCTGCCGGATCTCCCACAAGGCCTGGCTGAGGAAGACGCTGTCGTCGTGGATCTCGCCCACCCACGCCGTGGTCCCGCCCGTGCCGTTGCCCAGGATCTTGCAGGGCGGATGTCCCACGCAGTCGAGCTCGCGCAGCGGGCCCGTCCCCCCCAAGCCGCCCACCGCCGACTGGCCGATGTCAGGATCGTTGAGAGAGCTGGCCGAGAAGTAGTCGGCGTTGGCCTCGGAGATCGCTCCCGCTTGCCCGAAGTTCTGGATGGGCCAGATCTTCTCGACGACGTAGTGGGTGTACTCGTGATGGGAGACGGTGGCGTCGTCGGTGAACAAGTCGGAAGGCGTCGCGCTGATGTTGTCGCCGAAGAAGAGCGTGTCGTAGTCCGGGTCGTAGAAGGCGTTGACCAAGTTAGGGCCGACGTAAGCCATGGCGTCGATCGGCGTCAGGGCGGCCTGGCCTCCGGAGTCGGGCCCGTTCGTGAAGTAGTCGTGCATGGCGTTGAGGTGGTAGAACAGGCTGTACTCGCTGCGCATGCCCAGGGCGTTATAAGAGGACGGCCACCAATCGAAGCTGCCGGAGTCTGCCGTGGCCGCGTTGGGCGCCGCCGAGCCGAGCGTGCCCGGGCTGTTGAGCACGAGGTAGCTCGAGACGAGCACGTCGTAGCCGTTCTGAGTGCCCGAGGCGTTGCTGCGCAGGCGCAGGCGATATGAGGGGCCGGGGACGGCCGCTCCGTTGAAGGCGCCGCGAGCGCCCACGTAGGAGGCGACCGTGTTCCCCGAGGAGTCGATGATCTGGAGCTCGTCGTCGTCGATGATGTCGCCGCTGCCCTCGCCCGTGGCCGTGCCGCTGTCGAAGAAACCCACGTTGAAGCTCGAGAAGACGGGCAGCACCTTGACGGCATTGGGATCGGACACCGTGACCAGCGGGCTCATGAGATCGGCGTTGTTGGGATAAGGATGCGGCGAGCTGACCGGCGTGGAGATCGTGCTCCACGTGCCGAGGGAGTTGTCGTAGGAGGCGCTCGGTCCGCGGAAGTTGGACACCTTCACGTAGGGCCCCTGGAGCTGGGTGAAGATCTTGCCCGTCGCCGTCGAGCAGAATTGGCCGTTGACGTCGGTGTCGACCCAGGTGTTCGGGCCCCCGATGTAGACGCGCTCGTGGGCGAAGGGCTTGAGCGTGGGAGGGTTGCGTGGGTCGAGCGTATAGACTTGGCCGCGGATCGTCCCGCAGGTCGGGCTGGCGCCGCCGCAGCTGCAGGCGTAGTGCCGGTCATCGTAGCGGAAGAGCAGCTCCCCGGAGTGGGCGTCGACGTAGTAGCGCCACAGGCCCCTGGCCAGCACGGTGAACTTCCACGCCAGGTGGGCGACACCCGTCTGGGGATCGGGGAAGATCACGAGCTGGCCGTCCGAGCGGGGCTCCTGGCCGGCGTCGCGCTTGACCGCGTACGCCGCCACCGAGGCGGCGACCGACGGGCGGACGTCCACGTCGAGTCGGGTCTGGTAGCTCGACTGCGCGCCCAGGACGTTGCCCGAGGGATCGAGATGGACCTTCACCCGCGAGAACTCCACGGGCAGACCCTTGTAGGTCTGCTGATAGAGGACGTGCTGGTGGCCCTTGCCGTTGGTCCGGCTGAGCACGACGAGCTGGGCCGGGTCGACGCCGAGCTTGGACTGGGCGTCGGAAAGGAAAGCGTTGGCCGCCCGCTCCGGCTCGAAGCGGCCGGAATCGCCGGGACGCCCCGGCTTGCGGTTGTATTCGCGCGCGGCGCCGTCGAATAGCTCCTGGCCGGCGGTGGCCGTCGGCAGCGTGGAACGCGCGCCGAAGCGCTGGGCGTTGGCGCGGCCCTGGCGCGTGCCGAGCACGGCGCCGGCGGGAGCGGCGAGAGCCAGCAGCGCCAGCAAGAGCGAGAGCCTCAAGCGCCCCTCCTCTGCAGCCGCTTGACCAAGGCCGTGGCCGCCCACAAGCGCAGGCGCGTGTCGCGGTCGCTCTCCATCTCGCGCTGGAGCATCGCGGTGGCGGCGTCGCCCGAGGCGGCCTTGAGCACCTCCAGGGCCAGCTCCTTGAGGTCGGCGTCCTTCAGGGCCAGCGCGCGGTCGGCCGGATCGAGGTCGACCTTCGCGCCGCGCAGCGCCAGGCCCGCCTCGCACTCGAGAATGACGTCGGCGGCCGTCGTGTCGTTGAGCGTCTTCTGAAGAAGGTCCTTGGTGTCCGGATCGGCGATGCGCGAGAGAGCCCACAGCGCCTTGGCGCGCACGCGGGTGTCGGCGTCGCGCAGCGCGTCGGCGAAGGAGGCCGCCGTCAGCGAGCCGTCGAAATTGGAGAGGGCCTCGATCGCGGCCAGGCGGACGTCGGCGGAACTGTCGCCGGCCAGCTCCTTGAGGGCGCCCACGTACTCGGTGCGGCCGATGGCGCCGAGCGAGCGGGCGGCGGCGGCGCGCACCCCCTCGTCGGTGGAGTGCGCCGCCTCGAGAAAGGGCGCCGCGAACTCGTCGAGGCCCATGTGGGCGAGCGCCAGGTTGGTGGCGTCGCGCACCGCCGGGGAGGGGTCCTCGATCGTCTTCTCGAAGAGGCCGGCCGCCTCCTCGCCCCCGAAGTCGGCCAAGCGCAGGATGGCGCGGGCGCGCGCCTTGTCGCGGGCGATGTCGCGGAACTGCTCGCGGGCGGAATGGGCGGGCTCGGTGCTCGTCTTCAGGATGATCGCCTCCAGCGCGGTCTTGGCCGAGGGATCGTCGCCGAGCTTGTGCAGGCTGGTGGCGGCCTCGATGCGGACGGCGACGTTGCGGTCCTTGAGCGCCTTGCGCAGCAGCGGCAGCGCCGCCGGATTGCCGATCTGGCCCCAGGCCGCGGCGACGATGGCGCGCGCCTCGGCGTCCCCCTCGAAAGAATAGCGGGTCAGGACGGCCACGGCGCGCTTGCCCAGCGCGGCGGCGTCGATGGAGGACGCGTGTTGGCCGGTCTGAGCCGGGACCAAGGCGGCGGCCAAGACGAGAGCGAGCATCCCCGCAAATTTAGCCCGCGACCGTTACGGAAGTATTGCGGCTGTGTTACGCAGGCGGGGACTTATCTAGGGAGAGAGCCGGCTGATGGCCCGCTGCTCCTGCAGGCGCCGCGCGGCGCCGACGGCGGCCCAGAAGAGGTCCGGCGGCACGGCCGCCCGCTCGGCGTCGGCCTTGGACGCCACGAACGCCGGAAGACGCGGGACGTAGACGAGATAGCCCACGCCGTTGTAGCCGACCGTCGCGAAGCGGCTGCCCCTGAACACGGAGGACATGGGGTAGTCGACGATCTCGTTCGGGAGGGCGCAGTCCATGTGCAGCGCGAAGTCCTCGACGCGCCAATAAGTCGAGAAGCAAAGATGGCGGCCCTGCATCTCGGCCAAGACCGCGGCTTCGGCCTTTTCGGCGAGGACGCCGGCCAACTCCCGCAGCATCTTCACGTCCTCGGGGCCGAAGGCCTCGTCCGCCGGCTGGGCCATGGCGTGCAGCTGGAAAGCGCTCATCGCCAGCGGAGGAACAGCGATGCCCGCGCGCCCGTCGAAGTCCGCCGCG
>CAZZGQ010000290.1:0-4363 GCA_964653765.1 uncultured Elusimicrobia bacterium
GACTCGCCGCCGTCGTCGTCCTGCTGGGCACCAACGACATCGGCCGGCCCGGAGCTTCCGCGCCCGCGGCCGAGGCGGTGACCGCCGACCAACTGATCGCCGGCTATAAGACCCTGATCGGGCAAGCCCACGCCCGCGGGCTCCGCGTCTACGCCGGCACGCTGCTGCCGTTCGAAGGGAGCACCTTCGGCTTTGACAGCCCGGCCAAGGAGGCGCTGCGCCAAGCGGTCAACGCCTGGATCCGCTCGAGCCGCGCCTTCGACGGCGTCGTCGACTTCGACGCGGCCGTGCGCGATCCGCTCCATCCCGCGCGCTTGCGCCCGGCCTTCGACCCGGGCGACCACACTCACCTCGATGACGCCGGCTATCGGGCCATGGCCGAGGCCGTCGATCTCCAAAAATGGTAGGATCGTCTCGGCGCTTCCCTTTGCGGTGCGATACCCAAGTGGTCCAAGGGGACGGTCTGCAAAACCGTTATTCGCGGGTTCGAATCCCGCTCGCACCTCCGATTTGATCAGCAGAGTTTGACGCAATGCGCGAGGAACTAGCCCTGCATGTCGCCAACCGGCTGACATTCGGCCCCAGGCCGGGCGACGCGGCTAGGCTCGCGGCTCGGCCGCTGGCGGCGTTCCTCGATGAGCAGCTCGCCGCTCCGGCCGCGGACGACCCAGAGACTCGGCGTATCCTCGGCGCCGCTCGCCTGCCCATCGAGTACGAGGGCGGCGAGAGCGACGGACGCCGCTACGCGGGCCGTAAGGAAAGGCGCCCGCTGGAATCGCTCAACAAGACCGTTCCCGAGCTCTGGCCCTTGGCGGACGACCGCAACCCTCTCGCATGGGAGGAGCGGGTGCGCCCGGCCATGGAGCTGCGCGCGGTGGCGATCCTGCGCGCCGTGCACAGCCGCTGGCAGCTGCGCGAGCTGCTCGTCGACTTCTGGCACAATCACTTCAACGTCAACGCCTTCGCCGACGAGAAGATCTCGGCCGTTTTCCCGGCGTACGACCGCGACGTCATCCGCGCACGCTGTTTCGGGAACTTCCGAGAGCTGCTCGAGCTGGTGGCCAGGAGCGCGCCGATGGGCTACTATCTCAACAACGTCGAGAGCCGCGCCAGCCCCGCCAACGAGAACTACGCTCGCGAGCTCTTCGAACTGCACACGCTCGGCGCGGAGAGCTACCTCAACTCCCTTTACAATCGGTGGCGCGACGTCCCCGGCGCGCCGGAGGGCCGGCCCATCGGCTACATCGACCAGGACGTTTACGAGGCCGCGCGCGCGTTCACCGGTTGGACGATCGCCGACGGCACGGATACCGGCCGCGGCACGATCCTGCCTCAGACCGGCGCATTCCATTATTTTGACGGCTGGCACGACGATTACCAGAAGCGAGTCTTGGCTGTCGAGCTCGAACCCCACGGCCCGCCGCTTCGGGATGGACGTCGAGTCCTCGATCTCGTGGCCTCCCACCCAGGCACGGCGCGACATCTCTGCCGCAAGCTCTGCCGGCGGCTCGTCAGCGACGACCCTCCCGCCGGCTTGGTGGAGCGCGCGGCCAGCGTCTGGGTCGATCGCCGGGAGAGCCCCACGCAGATCGCCGACGTGGTCCGCGCCATCGTCCTCTCCGAGGACTTTCAGGGCTCAGCCGGCCGCAAGATCCGCCGTCCCCTCGAGCTCTTCGCCGCTCTGGCGCGCGCGCTCGAGGCTGAAGTCCAGGTCAACGACGACCTGATCGCCTCGCTGGCCTCCATGGGCCAACGGCTCTTCGAATGGCCGACGCCCAACGGCCACCCGGACACCGCGAACGCCTGGCTGCAGCCAGGCGCGTTCCTGCGGCGCTGGAACACCCTCATAGCGCTGACGGGTGAAGGCGACGGGCTGGGCGCCGTCCTGAGCTTCGATCCGCGCGCGGGCTTGCCCCGCGCGACGACGCGAGCTCGCGCGTTCGAGGCCTGCGCGCGACGCCTCTTCGGCCGCGCGGCCGGGCCGTCGGAGGAGCCGGCCCGCCGCTGGTTCCTGGGCGACGACCCGAGCGCGACGCTCGAAGAGGGCGAGGAGGGCGGCGCCTCTCTTCGAGCCCTCCTCGGGCTGCTCGCGTCGGCGCCAGCCTTCCAGGTCCGCTGATGAAGCTCACGCGACGGCAGTTCCTCCAAGGCTGCTGCGGCGCGGCCGGGGCGCTCGCTGGAGCCCGCATCGTCGGCCTGGCCCAAGCGGCCGAGGCCGCGGCGGGCGCGGGCCCGGACGGCCCTCTCTTCTTGTCGTTGTTCCTGCGGGGTGGTTGCGATGGGCTCAATCTGGTCGCTCCCGTCGACGACCGCGAGTACGTCGCCGCGCGCACGGAGGCCACGCGCCTGCAGGAACACGGGCCGCAGGCGGGCCTACCGCTCGGACAGGGCCTTGCCAAGCTCGACTTCCGCCTGCACCCGGCCGCCTCCCCGCTCAAGGAGCTCTACGACGCCGGGGACCTGGCGATCGTCCATGCCTGCGGCAACCCCAACGGCACGCGCAGCCACTTCGACGCCATGGACCTGATGGACCGCGGCGTGGCGCAAGACAAGTTCAAGAGCTTGTCGTCCGGCTGGCTGGCCCGCCATCTCGAGGTCGTCGGCTCGCGCGGCGCGTTGTCGGCCGTCGCGCCGCAGAACGGCCTGCCGGATTCCCTTCTCGGCGCCCCCGCCGCCTTCGACGTCCCCGATCTCGACGGTCTGGCGTATGGGGGCGGCCCGGAACTTCTGGCATCCCTGCGCAAGCTTTACGCGGCCCCCAGCGCGGCGGCGTTCTCGGGGGCGTCCCGCGGGGCGTTCCGCGCTCTCGACACGGCGGCCGGCCTCGTTCCGCGCGACGCTCAAGGCGCGCTCAAGCCCTATTCGACCAAGGCCAAGTACGGCTCGGGGGAGCTGGCCGACGCCTTGCGCCTGGTCGCCCGCCTGGTCAAGCTCGACGTGGGGCTGCACGTCGCGGCCGTGGACTTCGGCGGCTGGGACACGCACCAGGCGCAGGGAGACCGTTTCCCGGCGCTCGTCGCCGAGCTTTCGCGCGCCCTGGCCGGCTTCTATGACGATCTCAGCCGCTACCGCCGCCGCCTGACGGTCGTGGTCATGAGCGAGTTCGGACGGCGTCTGAAGGCCAGCGAGAGCAACGGCACCGACCACGGGCACGGCAACGTCATGCTCGTGCTAGGGGGCGGAATAAATGGCGGACGCATGTACGGGCGTTGGCCGGGGCTAGCCGTCGAGCAGTTGGACAACCAGGTCGATCTCGCGGTCACGACCGATTACCGCGCCGTCCTAGGAGAGATTGTGACCCGCCGCTTGGGTGATCCCCAACTCGCGAGGGTCTTCCCCGGCTTCGAGGCCGAATCATTTCTAGGGCTGTGCCGCGGCTGAAGACCGCCGCGCGATAGCATAACCCCTGGACTCGCCTTGGCCCTGAAATGAGCCCGGATCAGAGGATCGGATGAGAGTCGACCCGGCAGCAGGAAAGTTCTAATTTCGTCGGTCACGGTCCTCCAGCTCAGCGACGGTAAAACAAGAGGCCTCGAGGGGTTTTCCCCTCGAGGCCTCTGCTTTGCGGCCCGACCGGCTTACTGGCCGGTGGTGGGCGCGGCGGCCGGCTGGCCGCTCTGACCCTGGCCGTTCTGGACGCCCTGGCCTTCGTGGCGCTCGTTATAGATCTGCCTGCTCACGCGGTTTTCCTGCCGGTTGAGCTTGGCTTGCTCACCCTTGGTGATGTGGCCTCCGTCCTTGGCGGCCATGCGGCGCTCCTCGCGGCGGATGCGGCGGTCTTCCTTGTGCAGTTGGGCGGCCTGCTTCTTGTCGAGTTGGCCGTCCTCGACGCCGTCGTGGATGCGCTTGTCCTGGTTCTTCAGCCGGCCGTTCACCTCGGCGCGGCGAGGGTGCTTCTCTTTCCAATTCCTCTCACCGGCATGCGCCCCGGCCGACAGCACGCACAGCAAGCCCAACGCGACGACGAGGTTCTTGGTCATTGGCTTCCTCCTAAAGTTCGACGACCTTAATAATACGTAACGGCCGCTCCAAAGTTCGCTAGACTGGGCCCCATGACCGCCCTTCTCGCTTTTTGTCTGGCTGCCTCGTGCTCCGCCGCCCCCGCGCCGCCGCAAGACCCCGCCGCGATCCGCAAAGCCATCGACGTGGAACGCTCCCAGGCCCTGCGCTGGCTGAAGTCCGACCCGCAGTCATATCTGGCCGCCGTCAAGCGCGTGGACTTCGGCGGGAAATCCGCGCTGGCCGTGGGTTCGGCCGCCGACAACGACGTCGTGCTGGAGGGGCTCTCAGCGCACCATTTGAAGGTGGCGGCCGACGCCGAGGGTTTCCGCGTCGAGGCCCTCGATCCCGAAGCGGCTTTCAC
>CAZZGQ010000291.1:0-4348 GCA_964653765.1 uncultured Elusimicrobia bacterium
AGCCTCGAGACCTCCAGCTCTTGGCTCGTGGCGGGCCGACGCTACGACCTGGTCTACTATTATTCTCCTGCGGCCGTCTCGCAGCCCACCCCCCTTCTCGGGCAGCTCGTGTCGACGGAGAGCCCGGAGGGCGCGGGCACCCTGAGCGCCACGGAGGCGCGCATGCTCATGCGCCTGCCCGGCGGCGGCTTCCAAGACGTCCCCGTCCACCGCGACACCTACAGCGAGCTCGACGCCGGCGGCCAGGCGACCCTCTACCTCTGGGAGAACGGAGCGAAAGGCCGCCCCCTGACCCGCGCGACCAAGACGACGCTGCCCGACGGCGGCATGAGGACCGTCAGCCGCGGCCTCGATCAGCAGGCCGTTGACGGGTGGCGCGACGGCGGCAGCGTCTACGCGTGCACGGCGACGTCGATGAGCCGCGCCGCCTGGCTGGCCATGAGCGGCGATCCCGCCATGACCAACGAGATCTCCACTCTCGACGCCCTGTCCTACGCCGTCGGCCGCGCCGAGCAGGCGAACTCCCCCGACCTCGCCGCGCAGAAGCGCGCCTTCGCCGCCGCCTGGGAGAACGTCTACTCCAACCGCAAGGCCGCCCTCCAGCGGAATATCGAGAGGATCGAGCGCCAGCGCCGCCGGCGCCGCGAGAGAGCCGCGGCCCAGCGGTGCGACGGCGTCTGCGCGGCCCTGCAGGCCATCGAGGCCGCCAAGGAGCAGAGCGCGCGCAACGCGCAGGAGCAGATGGCGCGCGACCTCGCGGAGATGAAGCGGGAGCTCGAGCGGCGCCGCTAGGCTAAGGCGCTCCGAGCAGCCCGCCGATCTCGGACTCGAACTGAGCGCGGAGGGAAGCCTTGTCGGCGTCCGGCAGGAACAACGCGTTCACGCCCTCCAGATCGACGGCGATGATCTCGGCCGGAGAGAAGCCCAGCTCGTCGGCGAGGATCTGATACTCGCCGCTGAGCGTGTTGCCGAAGACGCCGGGATCGTCGGTGCTGAGCGTGATCGGCACGCCGGCTTCGAACAGGCCCTTGGCCGGGTGCGAGGCGTAATCCCTGACCGCCCCCGTGCGAAGGTTGGATGTGAGGTTCACCTCGATGGGCAGTCCCCGACGAGCGATCTCGGCGACCAGGTCCGGCTTCTGGGCCAGCAAAGTGGCGTGGCTGATCCGGTCGACGCCCAGCTTCAACGCGAGCTCCAGGTCGCCGCTGCCGGCGACTTCTCCGGCGTGGACCGTCGTATGGAGCCCCAGCGCCTTGGCGCGCTCGTAGAAATCGGCGAACTGCGAGAGTGGGTTCTTGGCTTCGTCGCCGGCCAGGTCGATGCCGACCACGCCCCTGCCGGCGTATTTGGCCGCGAGCTCGAACATCGACTCGTTTTGGGCGCGCGGCAGCGGCCGAAAGAGGCAGATGATGACGCCCGCGCGGCCGCCCGAGGCCCGCGCCCCGACGTCGAGGCCGCGCAGGACGGATTTCAGCACCTCTTCCATCGGGAACGAAGGCGTCGCCTGCAGCGCCGGCGCGAAACGCACCTCGACGTAGCGGACGTTCTCGCGCCGCGCCGCCGCCATCACGTCCTCGGCGGCCGCCTCCATGGCCCGCGGCGACTGCAGCAGGGGGTAGAAACTGTAGAACGCCGATAGGACGTCCGCGAGCGAGCCGCGCGGCGTCGTCACCATGGTCGCGGCCCGGATCTCATCGGCGTTCTTGCCCGCCAGCGGAGCGTAGTCCTGCTCGCGCGCCAGCTCGGCGAGACGCTCCTGCGTGAGGGAGCCGTCGAGGTGCAGGTGCGTTTCGACCTTCGGCATGGCGGCGATGAAGCGGGCCGTCGACTCGGGCGTCCAGGCGATCGCGGCGGCGCGGGAGAGGAGGCGGACCTCCCCCTCGTCGACGGCGGCGCGCGCGGGCGCCGACAACAGGACGGCGAAGGCCAAAGGCAGGATCATGGCGGGCAGTCTATCACGCCCGAGGAGCGCTTCCCTAGAGTCGAAGGACCCTGAGCGCCGAGCACGAGAGACCCAGGAACACCCGGGCCTTCCGCCGCGCTAGAGGTTGGTGGTGACGAGCGTCTCGGTGCCCGAGACGCCGTCGACGGCGCGGATCTGGGCGACGATCAGGCCGCTCAGCTTGTCGATCGTGTCGGCCTCGGCGGCGCAGATCACGTCCCAGCCGCCGAAGGTCATGAAGACCTCGGTGACGCCCTCGATCGAGCGGATGCGCTGGACGGCCTTCTGCTCCTTGCCCGGCGCCAGTTTGGCGAGCACGAACGCTTTCATCGCTTCTTGGTCCAGCGGTCCGAGCGGTAGCGCTCGGCCAAGCGCTCGCCCTCGGCGTAGGTCTCCGGGGCGATGTCGAAAGTCAGAGAACTGAATTCCGTCGACAGGCCGTCGGCGATCGCGCGTTGGATGGTGGGGATCGAAACGGCGACCAGATCGGGGCGAAAGGAACCCTGATATAAACCCACGGTTCCGCGGCGACGCAGCGCCCCTCCGAGGATCTTCAAGCCGTCGCCGCGGACCAGGTCCATCAATTCAGGGACGCCGGCGAAGCACGCCTTCTCCAGCGCCCCCCCCGCGGCGGCACGCGGCTCGCCCGTCCAGATGGAATTGATGACGCGAGCCGCTTTTAGGCCTGTATGCACCCCGCGGTGGATGTTCTTGTAGCAGAGGCCGGGCGCGCACAGCCGCTCCCAGGGGAACACCAGCGAGAAGGTGACGTCGCCGTCGTGGAAGACCACGCCGCCGCCGGTGGCGCGGCGCACGAGATCGGCCGCGCCCATGCCGCGGGAGGCGGCCAACTCGCGCGCCAGCGCGAAGCGCTGGCCGTAGCCGAAGGTCACGCCCGGGCGCAGCCAGCGGTAGAACCGGAGGATGGCGCGGCCTTCCAGACGGCTGCCCAGCAGCGCCTCGTCCAGGCCCATGTGACCCGCCGCGTCCAGGGCAGGCGCCTCGACGGAGACTAGCTCCATGGGACGCAGGAGCAGAAAAAGTTGCGGTCGCCGAAGGCGGCGTCGATGCGCGCCACCGCCGGCCAGAACTTGCGCGCGCGCGTCCAAGGCGCGGGGAACGCCGCCTTCTCGCGCGAGTACGGCCGCTTCCAGGCGTCGGCGCAGACGGCGTCGGCCGTGTGCGGCGCGTTCTTGAGGACGTTGTCGGCCTTGTCGGCGCGGCCTTTCTCGATCTCGGCGATCTCCGCGCGGATGGCGATCATGGCGTCGCAGAAACGGTCGATCTCGGCCTTGTCCTCGCTCTCCGTGGGCTCGATCATGAGCGTGCCGGGCACCGGGAACGAGACGGTCGGGGCGTGGAAGCCGTAGTCCATGAGGCGCTTGGCGATGTCCTCGACGGCGACGTCGGCCGAGTCCTTGAACGGCCGGCAGTCGAGGATGCACTCATGCGCCACCAGGCCGCCGCGGCCCGAGAACAGGAGCGGATAGTGCGCCGAGAGGCGCTTGGCGACGTAGTTCGCGTTCAGGATCGCCGTCTCCGTGGCCTTCTTGAGGCCCTCGGGCCCCATCATGGCGATGTACGCCCAGGAGATCGGCAGGATCGCGGCCGAGCCCCACGGCGCGGCCGAGACGGCGCCGTGCGCGCCGACGCCGGCGTTGACCACGGCGTGGCCCGGCAGGAAAGGCGCCAGCGCCGCCGTGACGCCGATCGGGCCCATGCCGGGGCCGCCGCCGCCGTGCGGGATGCAGAACGTCTTGTGGAGATTGAGGTGGCAGACGTCGGCGCCGATGTCGCCCGGCCGGCAGAGGCCGACCTGGGCGTTCATGTTGGCGCCGTCCATGTAGACCAGGCCGCCGTGCTCGTGGACGGCGGCGCAGATCTCGCGGATGCCTTCCTCGAAGACGCCGTGCGTCGACGGGTAGGTGGCCATCAAGCAGGACAGCTCGGCCGCGTGCTCCTTCGCCTTCGCCTTCAGGTCCTGCAGATCGATGTCGCCGCCCGGAGCCGTGGCGACGGCGACGACGCGCATGCCGGCCATCGCCGCCGAGGCGGGGTTGGTGCCGTGAGCGGAAGCCGGGATCAGGCAGACGTTGCGGCGGCCCTCGCCGCGCGACTCGTGATAGCGGCGGATGGCCAGCAGGCCCGCGTACTCGCCCTGGGAGCCGGCGTTGGGCTGCAGCGAGACGGCGGCAAAGCCGGTGATCTCGGCCAGCCAGCTCTCGAGGTCGTTGAAGAGGGCGCGATAGCCCTGCGTCTGCTCCGACGGCGCGAAGGGATGCAGGCGCGAGAACCCGGGCCACGTGATCGGCAGCATCTCGGCGGAGGCGTTCAGCTTCATCGTGCACGAGCCGAGCGGGATCATCGACGTCGTCAGCGACAGGTCCTTGGCCTCGAGGCCGCGCA
>CAZZGQ010000292.1:0-4316 GCA_964653765.1 uncultured Elusimicrobia bacterium
AGGTGCGCCTCTGGTACGCGCAGGCCTACAGCACCGTGCGCTTCATGATCCGCGCTCAATCGAAGGGCAGCTTCTACAAGTTCTCGCAGTACCTGCGCGAAGGCAAGGACACGACGCAGGCTCTCTATCGCGCCTACGGCATGCCGTACAACCGCCTCAAGGCGCTCGAGTACGCCTGGCGCTATGAGCTGGCCAGCAGCTCTTTGTCGCGGCTCTCCTCCCAACGCTGACTCGAAGGCTTGACGAAACCGCGTAGGACCTGCTAAATCCTAAGGCTTGACCTGGATCATCGCTCTCTTCCTCGTCGCGGGCGCGTCCGCCGCGGAGCAGCCGCGTTCGGCGGAGCAGATCAACCGCCTCCAGCCCGAGGCGGATCAGCCCGTGCTCAAGGACGCGTCGCTGACAAAATCCGCCGTCGGCCCCGGGTTCACCGTGATCCCTCTTCCCGCGTTCACGTACAACCGCAACGAGGGCACCTGGATCGGCGGGCTGACGCCGATCTTCCGCGCCAACAACCAAGGCGAGGTCGAGGACATCTTCGCGCCGCTCTATCTTCATAACGCGCTCATCGGCGAGACCTTCACCTTCAACTACTTCGGGTATCGGCGGCACAATACGCAGTACCACGTGGTCATCTCGCACGCGACGAAGATCGAGCGGACCGTGGACGTCAGCTATAAGAACACGGCGCTGAGAGACGGCCGCTATCTCATAGTGCTCCAGACGAACTCCGGCAAGAGCGCCTTCAACCGCTTCTTCGGCTTCGGCAACAGGACCGCCGACCAGCTCGAGACCCAGTACACGATGGGCGACGCCAACCTGGTCATCGGGGGGGGCTTGAACCTCGCCAAGTCGACGACGCTCATCGCCCGCCAACGGTACCGTTCGGTCGGGATCGAGAACGGCGCCTCTCACACGCTCCCGCAGACGCTCCAAGCGTATCCCGACATACCAGGCATCGACGGCGCCGCCGTCGTGGGCCAGGGCCTGCTGCTCTCCTATGACACGCGGGACAACGA
This sequence comes from uncultured Elusimicrobia bacterium, assembly GCA_964653765.1. Classification (GTDB taxonomy): domain Bacteria; phylum Elusimicrobiota; class Elusimicrobia; order UBA1565; family UBA9628; genus JAGWUP01. The sequence continues at coordinate 1,020 of CAZZGQ010000292.1, forward strand.
TCTCACGCCGTTGCGCGGCACCTTCGCGACGGGCCTCATCGAGTACGATCAGAACCTCAAGTTCAGCGAGCGCAATCACTGGTGGAGGATCACGGCGGAGGCTCGCCGCTTCTATCCGCACGCGGACGACCGCATGATCTTCGTCTGGCACGCGATGGCGGACGCCGTGGTGGGTCAAGACGAGAACAGCAGCCTGGAAGACACGGTCGAGCAAGACACCGGCCAAGTCGACGCCTTCGGCAACCCCATCCTCCAGCCGATCATCTCCAAGCGCCTGGTGCGGCGCGGCGTTCCCTTCTTCGAGCGGCCGACGTTGGGGGGAGAGACGACGCTGCGCGGCTACGGCCGCGGCCGCTTCGTGAGCAACACGGCGTGGCTGATCAACCTCGAGGAGCGGATCAGCATACTGCGCCGCTCGATCATGGGCAACATGATCGAACTGGAGATCGCCCCTTTCGTCGACATCGGCCGCGTCGGCCGTAGCTTCTTCTCCCAGAACCTCGTCCAAAGAGCGCAAGTCAACCCCGGGGGAGGCCTGCGCCTGCTCGCACGGCCGAACATCGCCGGACGGCTGGACGTCGCCTACGGCAAGGACGGGATGGTCGCCTACGTCGGCCTGGACTACCCGTTCTGACCATGGCCCGCTCCCTCCTGATCTGGCTGCTAGCGGTCCTGGCGACGACCCTGGCCCGGCTGCCGCAAGCCGCGGCGGAATCGGCGTTGGGCTTGCTGCCCTCGTTCGAGGCGGAGCCGTCGCCGTGGCGCGTGTTCGTCCAATACGACTACTTCGTCCCCGCGAACTCGAAGACCGGCCTTCAGGACCAGCTGCACGCCTTGTCCCAGGACCTCGTGGCGTCCGGGTCCGCCGACACGACGGCCCTGGGCATCTCGGCCAACGGCGGGTCGGGCAGCCGGATCGGCGCGATGCGCCGGCTCGACGGCCGGACGCAGATCGGCGGCAGCCTCGGCTATATCCTCGGGCCGACCATGAACGCAAACTTCTCGGCGACGAGCTCGGCCAACGGCAACGGCGGGCTGACCGTGAACCGCTCGGCCACGTACGTGCGCGCCCTCGCCCAGACCAGCGTACGGATGCTCGACCGCGGCCCGTGGTCCGGCTCGCTCGAGTCGGCGCTCGGCGTCGGCTTCGGCCACGTCAACCAGAGCTGCAACTCCTCGGGCTCGCTTTCATGCGCCGGCAACGTCGACACGACCAGCAAAGACTGGATCGGCTTCACGTGGGGCTTCGGCTTGAACATCTCCCGCTCGTTCGAGCTGGCGACGCTCGGATTCGGCCCGCGTTACGAGGGCTTCCCGCGCTTCAAGGGGACCGACCGCCTCGCGGCGATCGACTGGCAGGCGTTCGGACTCTTCCTGACCGCGCAGTTCTGACGCGGATTTTTTAGCCCTTCCTCCGTCGAGCGCGCCCGCGCGCGAAAAATTCGCCCTTGACAACATCGAGCACAACCTCTATACTCGCCGCACTTCGGTGGGGAAAAGTGGGAGAGAAGGACAGACTAGTGCAAAAGAGTGGGGAACTCGGCCATGACGCTGCTGATCGGGCGCTACGAGTACTCTCTCGATGCGAAGAACCGTTTGTCCATCCCGCCCAAGTATCGCGAGGCGTTGGAGCAGGAGAAGGGCGACCGCCTTTATCTCACCAGCGGTCTCGAAGGCTGCCTGTATCTCTTCTTGCCCTCGCAGTGGACCAAGCTCTTGGACAACGATCTGCAGGCGTTCTCGATGCCCAACAAGGAGCAGGAGCGCGCCTTCAAGCGGAAGTTCTTCGCGGAGGCGACGGACGTGGAGCTCGACAGCGCGGGCCGCGTCCTCATCCCGGCTTTTCTGAAGGAGCACGCCGGCCTCAAGGCGACCGTGCTCGTGCAGGGCGCGGGCAAGCGCGCGGAGATCTGGGACGCCAAGCGCTGGGACGCGTACACCAAGGCCAAGGTGGAGCCGGCCTACAAGCTCGTCAGCAAGAGCCTAGAGATCTAGATGGTACCCCTTGTCCTCGATCTTGATGAGACGGCGCCGATGACCGATTACGAGCACCAGCCGGTCCTGCTCGCGGAGGTGCTGGACCTGCTGATTACCGACCCGGGCGGCCTCTACCTCGACGCCACGTTGGGGTTGGGAGGCCACTCCGAGGCCATCCTCCGCGCCATCTCGCCTAAAGGGAAGCTGACGGGCCTGGACATGGACCCCGAGTCGCTGCACCTGGCGACGCGCCGGCTCCACGAGTTCCAGAACTTCACGGCCGTGCGCTCCAACTTCCGCGACGTCGCGCGGGCTCTCGAGGAGAGCCGCTTCTTCCCGCTGACCGGGGCGCTGTTCGACCTCGGCGTCAGCTCGCTGCATTTCGACAAGCCCGAGCGCGGCTTCTCCTTCAGCAAGGAAGGCCCGCTCGACATGCGGCTCTCTCCCGACAACCCGCTCACGGCGGACGCCATCGTCAACCGCTGGCCCGAAGAACAGATCGCTCTGCTGATCCGCGAGTACGGCGAGGAGCCCGCGGCCCGCAAGATCGCGCGCTCGATCTGCCAGAGACGGGAGAAGCAGCCGTTCAAGAGCACCACCGATCTCGCCGCTCACCTCGAGAAGATCCTGCCGCGCATCGGCAAGTCGCACCAAGCCACCAAGACGTTCATGGCCCTGCGCATCGCCGTCAACGCGGAGCTCGAGAACCTCACCCGCGGCCTCGAGAGCGTCTTGCCCTACCTGGGGCACGGCGCGCGCCTGGCCGTCATCACGTTCCATTCGATCGAGGACCGCATCGTGAAGACGCTGTTCTCCTCGTTCGTGAACGAGGGCGTCTGCCGGGTCGTGAAGGGCGGCACGGGGGCGATCAAGCCCTCGGCCGAAGAGGTCGAGCGTAATCCGAGAGCGCGCAGCGCCAAGCTGCGCGTAGTGGAGAAACAATGATGAAGAGCAACGAGTCGCGCATCATGAGAGTCGACACCTCGGTGGGGTTCCTGACGAATCGCAAGCAGGCCATCTCCCTGTCGTCGTCCGACGACCATCCGTCGACGTACATCTGGAGGAGGATCTTCCTGCGCGCCAAGCGCAGCCGATGACGATTTAGGCGGGCGCCCGTCGCGCTGATATACTCGGCGGTATCCAGCGCGGCGGGCCCCGCCGGTCCGTACCGATTTGACGGGGGCCGTCGGGTCATATACTCGGCGGTATGGGTTCGGCGGCTCCCGTCGCCGATTTCGCGGGCGCCGTGCCGCACCCGACGCGACGGGGTATACTCGGCGGTATCTTCGCCGCGTCTCCTCCGGCCGGCGCTCGCACGTT
>CAZZGQ010000293.1:0-4307 GCA_964653765.1 uncultured Elusimicrobia bacterium
CGCGGGCCTGTGGGTCCAACTGGCTACGATAATCGAGCAGCATAGGCGGGAGCTTCGGATATCTTAGCAGTTATGCTCGTCGAGCGCGACGGCCCTGGCGGCCCGGTCGGTTCACTCTCCAACGATAAACGCGACGTTCGATGGCCGCAGCTTGTTCTGGGCCCAGTCCGCCTTGATGACGCTCAGCAGGGCGCTGGCCTTCACGTCGGTATGCTTAGCGGGATCGGGGCCATGCATGAAATCGAAAGCGTCGTAATCCCAGGAGTGCGGCTCCGACCAGTCAACCGCCATCGCCATCGAGACGGAGTGCCAGTCCCAGAGAGCGTGGTTCCACCCGCGTTTCTCCATGAGGGCCATGCTGTCGCGTATGTAAGCGGCTCCGTGGGCAACCCAGCGCTGGACCCCGAACTCGTTGACCGCGATGGCGCTTCCGTCGGCGGAGTAGGCGTCCGCCGTCTTGAGCAGCTCGTCGATCCATCGCTTGTCGAACCTTTCCGGCTCGCCACCGCCGAGGTCGTAGGTCCCGGGATAGGAATGCTTGCCGGAGGGAGCCTGGTGAGTATAGCTCTCCTGCGGCTCGTAGTTGTGGACGGCATAGACGATGCGCGCCTCGCGCCTCTTCTTCAAGAAAGGCAACCACGCCAAGCCGCCCCAGCCCGCCCCCTGGAGCAAGATCGGCGTCTGCTTGTCCACTCGGCGAATGACGGGCACCAGCCGATCGTAGAGCTGGTTCGGGTCATAGAGCGAGCCGGCGTATTTGGGATAAAAATCCTTCGGCTCGTCCACCCCTGGAAGCAGAGCGTTGGCATTGGGCTCGACGATGAGGTCGTAACCGACGACGATGGGGTTCGTCCTATACCGCTCGGTCGCATAGCGCCACATGTCCACCCACGCATCCTGCTTGGCTCCATCGGTCCAGAGCGTCTCGTCCACGTCATCCGCCGTGAACCATTCGCCGACGTGCTCGCGGTTGAAGGTGAATTCGCTGCGCCCCGGCCCGCTTCGAAAAGAGATGACAGCGAACATGTCCGCCTTGGCGATCATGGCCAAGATCCCGTCCAGGCGCGCAAGGGCGTCGGGATCCGCCTTGAACGGAGCTTTCTCGGTGAAGATCCCGGCATGGGAAATGTTCACGTAATTGGCTCCCAGCGCCGCCAGCCTGTCGAAATCAGCCTGGGTGTAAGCCGGCCCCACCGCCACCGGCCCGATGGACGATTCCTTCCCGTCATAGGAGCGCGAGATCCAGATATTGGCGCCGCGCAGCTTCGTGCCGCCGGTCCATAGCGAGAATTTCGTGATCGCCGCTCCAGCCTCCGAAGCGGAGCCCAAAGCCAAGACGGCTATCGCTAGCAGGACCTTGGCTGTTTTCATTTCCCTTCCATGAAACGTTGGAGCGCGTCGAACTTCGGCGCCTTGGACCGGGGTTGGGCCAGGTATTCCTTCGCGCCCCAGCGGCCGTGCGGGCTGAACGGCCCGCAATCGAGCAGTTGCATGAACAGGCCGCCGCCCGAATCCACCCAGTCTTGGAGGTAGCGGTCGTAGAGCCGGCCCATGCGCGGGTCCCGGTTCGCGGCGTCGTAAAGGGCGTCGAGGGCCGCATCATGACGATCGTCCGGCCGGAAGTCGACCAGATGCTGCCCGCCCTCATACGCGATGAGCGGCAGCCGGTATTTCTTCGCGATCGCGGCCTGCTCCCGCATCTCGGCCTTGGCCTTGGGCAGCGCGACGGTCTCGAGCTCGCGCATCAATTCATCCAGGCTCATCTTGGAGGTTTTGGCCGCCGCCGCGTCGTCCTCCGTCAAGTAATAGCCGAAATAGGGGGCCGTCGCCAGAGCGTCGAGGTGCTTGCGCGTGTCCTCGAAGCTCAAGGCGATCTCCGAGATGTCGGCGCCTCCCGACTGCCCGCTGAGGACCCGCACCAGCCTCCTCTTTCTCTCCGCGCCGAAAACACCCTCCCAGATTCTGAAGATCTCGACCGAACGCTTGGCCTGGTAGCGCGCCGCCGCGGAGCGCAGGTCGTCGCCCAGGCCCAAGGACTGCCCTTTCTTCGCCGCGTAATCGAACTGAGGGTAATCCGGGTTCCACACCTCGTTGGAGTACTCCAGGTAGATCTTGAGCTCGGGAGAAAGGGAGCTCTTGACCGTCTGCGCGAAGCGGCGCACGTAGTCGTCGTCGGCGGCGTGCGGGATCGTGAACCACGGGTCCTTGCCCGTCGTGTTGGCGAGGGCGATCATCACCTCCAGCGGAGCGCCCTTGAGGTTCCATCGGGCGTCGCGAGGCAGCGGACGATCGCTCCAGCGCGACTGGACGTATTGGCAGCTATGTCCAAGAGTCCAGGCCATGAAACGCCGTCGCGGATATCGTGATCACCGCATTGCCTGACCCGGACGCCAGCTCGATCATGTCGCGGTGGTCTCCGCGCTCGACGAGCCTGGCCAACTCGTTATACTCCAGCGTGCCGTCGAACTTGTTGGTGTCGGAGTAGAGCACCATGTTGGCGACTTGCCCCGGCGCGAGCTTCCGCACCCAGCCATGCGCGTCGATGTCGAGCTTCTTACCGTCGTCCCAAGTCTCGGCCGTGCCGGAGACCCACGGGCCGGAAGTCTTGAAGGCGTCCACGAATGGCAGTTCCGTGTTCCAGTAGTCGAGGCTGTCCAAGTTCGTCCCGATGGGACGCCCGGCGGCGGCCCAAAGAGGCGAGGCGCAGAGGATAGCGAGGACGGAAGAGAAACGCGATGCGCGGCGCACGAGCACATTCTAACTCAAAAGCGAGAGCGTCAAGCCTAGCTAGTCGATTGCATGTGCCCCCATGGATAAATTGCAAATACCCCTACATAGACGTTGCAAATATCCCCATCTCCGGTTACCATATTGGCAGTCGAATATGGCCTACAAGAAGCGCATCGTTGAAGCCGAACTCGCTCGAAGACTCGCTTCCACGGGCGCGGTCGTCATCGAGGGACCGAAGGCCTGCGGCAAGACCGCCACGGCCAGGCAAGTCGCGGGCAGCGAGGTGCTGCTCGATGTGGACGCGGCCGCGCGCCAAGCGATCTCCGTTGACCCCGCTCTGGTGCTTGGAGGCAAGACGCCACGGCTTATCGACGAGTGGCAGGTGGCGCCCGCGATCTGGAATCACATCCGAAGGGCCGTGGACGATCGCGCCAAACCAGGCCAGTTCATTCTCACCGGCTCGGCGGTTCCGGCCGATGAAATCACTCGACACGGGGGAGCGGGGCGATTGACTCGCCTTCAAATGCGGCCCATGTCCCTCGCCGAATCCGGCCACTCCACGGGCGAGATCTCGCTCAAGGACTTGCTTCAGGGAAAGGCCGTTCGGACTCCGGATCCAGGCCTCACGGTCGGCGGCCTTGCCGAGCGCATCGCCGCGGGCGGCTGGCCCGGCCTGCTCGATCGCAGCCTGAAAGAGTCCGTGCAGGCCGTGCGCGGTTACTTGGAAGAGGTCTGCCGAGTCGACGTGGGCCGCGTGGGCAAGCGTACCCACGACCCCGAAAGGGTGGGGCGTCTATTGCGGTCGCTGGCGAGAAATCAGGCGACTTACGCCTCGGTCGCGACGCTCGCGGCCGATACGGGCGGTGGTGAGGGGCCGATCAAGGAGGAGACGGCGCACGAATACCTAAGCGCGCTCGGACGGCTGATGATCATCGAGGAACTTCTTCCTTGGGCTCCTCATTTGCGTTCGAAGTCCCGAGTCAGGAGCGCGCCGAAGCGTCTATTCGTAGATCCGTCGTTGGCCGTGGCTGCTTTGCGAGCAAGTCCTGATCAGCTCTTGAAGGACCTCAATCTGCTGGGCTTCTTATACGAGTCTCTCGTCATCCGGGATCTTCGAGTCTATGCCCAAGCCTGCGACACGCAAGTGCTCCAGTATCGGGACAATACCGGCTTGGAGGTCGATGCAGTCGTGGAGGCGGCGGACGGCCGATGGGGCGCCTTCGAGATCAAGCTCGGCTCCGGCATGGTCGACGACGGAGCTGCGAGCTTGCTCAAGTTCTCGCAGCGCGTGGATGTCGCCAAGTACGGCAAGCCAAGCGTACTCGGGGTGATCGTCGGTTCGGGCTACGGTTATGTGCGCCCGGACGGCGTTGCGGTCATCCCTATCGGCGCTCTGGGCGCATAGAGTAATAATCTAGAGCGGCCGAAGAAGTCCGCGGATGCGCTCGATCTCGCTCGGCTTCACCTTGGCCTGAGCCGCGAAGTCTGTTAATGATCTAAAAGAGGCCAATAGGCGTTCTAATTAGTTGCTCCTGAAAAAGTGAGCAAAATTTCGACCATCGTCGTGGGGCAATCGT
>CAZZGQ010000294.1:0-2787 GCA_964653765.1 uncultured Elusimicrobia bacterium
TGCGCAGCGCCTTCGCGACGGCGACGCGAGGCTCGATCGACTGCTTGTGGACGTGATACCGTAACGGGCCGATCCGATCGACGTCCCAGCCTCGCTGCGCCAGGGCGAGAGGGATGTCCAGCATCTTCCCTTTCCAAAGGGGAGACGAGCTGCCATCGGGCAGCGAGGCGACGGGACCCGACCAGGACAACGTCACGCCGTCGCCGTCGCCCTGCAGGCGGAGGGAGGCGACGACGGCGTCATCGCGATTCGATGCGAGCTCCATCGTGATGAAGTCGCCCGCGGACCTTTCCCGGCTATCCTCCACCACGCCGTGCAGGGCACGGACGATGGAGTAGAGGTTCGCCTCGCGCGCCTCGGACGCGCCTTCGACGATCCGCTCGTGCGCCTCGGCCGCCGTCACTGGGACGGCGACGGCCTCCGACCACTCCGAGTCCGGCTCGAGAGGAAGGCCCTTGGCCCAGCGCTTCGCCGTCTCGAGCGTGGCGGCGTTCGCCAGTTCGCCGAAGATCTCGGCCTGGCGCTTGGCCGTCTCGCTCCAGATGGCCAACGGCGCCAGGGCGGACGCCGCGACGCGTAAGCGAGCCCGCAGGTTCCGGCGCGTGTAATCGCCCTTATTGATCTCGGCCTGGAGCGAGCCGCGCAGGCCAGCGACCGCCCTCTCCACGCCCACGCCCATGCCCACCATGAGCCCATCATCGCGACGTTTCGGCCTGGCCTCTTGCTCCAAGCGGGCCACCGCCTCGGCGAGCGCCGCCTGGTCGCCGCTGGCCAAGGCCGCCCCCAGCTCGCGATCAAAGCCGTCTGGGAGCTGCGAAGCCACGGCAAAAGCCAGAATCTGCGAGAAGTCGGAGGTGGGATCTACGCTGATCGCCCGCGCCAAGCCCCCGAGCTCGGGGCTCAAGGACAACGTCGGCTGGGCGGCCAGAGCGGCGAGACTGTCGCTGAGCTTGGCCGCTTCCGGCCCCGCGGCGGCGGCCGTCGCCGCCATGAGCAGACACGGAAGGGCTAAGATGGAAAAACGAGCCATGCGGAGATACTAACACTCCCGCGACGATCCCACAGGAGCCGTTCGGCCTCACGCGCGGCGGTCTTTGGGCCTAATCCGTGGCGTCGAACACGCCCTGCTCGTAGAGCTCCTCGCTCGTGCGCAGCTCCACGCTGGGCGTGTCGCCGTCGAGGACCTTTTTCTCGGAAGAGAAGACGCGCAGCACCGTGCTTCCGTCGCTCCAGTAGTAGCCGTCGTCGCCGCGCTGCGGATCGCCGTAGATCGTCTGCCACTCCGAGGCGCGCTGGTCGACGGAGCCGGCGCGCGTGTTGGCGGCGTCGTAGATGAGCTGGATGTCGACGAGCCGGCCCTTCTTGAAGCCCAGCGACCAGGTCTCGATGCGCGGGTCGGGCTTGCGCAGGTCGTTGCGCTCGAGGCGGTAGCGCTCGATGTGTCCCCGCGGCTCGATGCTGGAGATCCACGTATGCCCCGACGCGGGACGCAGGATCGTCTGGACCTGCTTGAGGCTGTAGCCCAGCCGCAGGTGCGCCAGGATGGGCTCGAGCTTGTCCGCGGCGTGGACGGGAGCGGCCGCCAACAGCAGCGCGACGACGCTAGCGGTAAACGTAATGGCGGCGGCTCGCTTTGGCGTAGTAGTTGGGAGTGCCGCCATAGTGGCGGAAGGTGATGCGGCCGAGCGTGCTGATGAAGTTCTTCGCCGACGTATAGTCGGGGTTCTGGCCGGTCAGCACCGTGACGACGTAGTCCCCTTGCGGCGAGAAGATGACGGCGGAGTCGTGGCAGGCCTTGCGCAGGAGGCCCGTCTTGTGGGCGATCTCCCAGTGCTTCGGCAAGCCTTTGGCCAGGCGGGAGGCCACGGCCTTCTTGTGGCGCAGGATCTCGAGCATCACCATGCTCTCGGTGCGGCCGATCATCTCGCCGCGGTAGATCTTCTCGAACATCATCGCCATCTCGCGCGCCGTGGTGTAGTTCTCGTGCGCCACGCGCCCGCCCTTAAGGCTCATGCCGTCGGGATAGATGCCGGTATAGAGCAGCCCGATCTTCGGGAACTCCTGCTGCAGGAAGCCCATGCCCACGCGCTCGATGAGCATGTTGGTGGCCGTGTTGTCGGACTCGCTGATCATGTGCTGGAGCAGCTCGCGCACGGTGAACTTGCTGCCGTCGGGGCTCCACTTGAGCGAGCCCGAGCCGCCGATGCGGTTGTGCCGCCGCATGACGAGCTTATCGGAGAGCGACAGCTCCCCGTCGTGGATCTTCTGGAACACCCCGATCATCACGGGCACCTTGATGAGGCTCGCCGAAGGGAACAGGTCATCGGGATGGTACATCCACTGCTTACCCGTCCTGAGGTCCTCGACGAAGATCGCGACGCGGCCGGGGTGGCGCGCGGCGTGCGCGGCCAGCTCGTCGGTCATGATCTGCCAATCCTCCGCGCGCGCGTCGGCGACCACCTGCGGCGGATTCGCCTGGGCCGGAGGGATGGGGGCCTGGACGATGGCCGGCTGGGCCGGCGGCACCGGGGCGACGGCGGGCTCCTCGGGCGGCCGCTTCTCGAAGATCTGCGCGGGCGCCTGGGACGCGGGAACGGAGGCCTCCGCGGGGGCCGCCTGGTCGAGCTGGTTCCAGTCGAGGCGGTAGCCCAGGACGTAGGACGCCACGACGACGGCCAGCGAGCACGCCAGCATGACGTCGACGCGGTCGACCTTGATCTTCAGCTTCGGGGTCAGGCGGTCCATGCGCTCGGCAAAAGGCCCTCAGAGGATAACAGCGGGACCCCG
>CAZZGQ010000294.1:2887-4293 GCA_964653765.1 uncultured Elusimicrobia bacterium
GAGAAGATCAGCTTCTCGCCCGACGGGTCGACGTCGACGTAGATCGTCGCGCCCGGGTCGAACTTCTTCATGAGGATGTCTTCCGACAGCGGGTCCTCGACGGAGCGCTGGATCGTGCGCGCCAGAGGCCGGGCGCCGTAGTTCTGATCGAAGCCGGTCTTGATCAGGAACTGCGACGTCTCCTCGGAGAAGTCGATCTTGAAGTTCTGCGTCTCGATCTTCGCGCGGACGCGATCGAGCATGAGCTTCAGGATGTCGCGCATCTCCTCCTCGCTGAGGGGATGGAAGACGAGGACGTCGTTGATGCGGTTGATGAACTCGGGGTTGAAGACACGTTTCACCTCGTCCATCACCGTCTCCTTCATCTTCTTGTAGTCGCGCTCTTCCTGCTCGCGCGTCTCCTTGGCGGCGACGAAGCCCAGCGACTTGCCCTTGCTGATCAGCCGCGCGCCCACGTTCGAGGTCATGATGACCACCGTGTTCTTGAAGCTGACCTTGTGGCCCAGGTTGTCGTTGAGCATGCCGTCGTCCATGACCTGGAGCAGGATGTTGAAGACGTCCGGGTGAGCCTTCTCGATCTCGTCGAGCAGCACCACCGAGTAGGGCTTGCGGCGGACGGCCTCCGTCAGCTGGCCGCCCTCCTCGTAGCCCACGTATCCCGGAGGCGCTCCGATCAGGCGGCTGACCGCGAACTTCTCCATGTACTCGGACATGTCGATGCGGATCATCGCCTCTTCGTTGCCGAACATGAAGTCGGCGAGGGCGCGCGCGAGCTCGGTCTTGCCGACGCCCGTCGGGCCGAGGAACAGGAAGGAGCCGATGGGCTTCTTCGCGTCCTTGAGGCCGGCGCGCGAGCGGCGGATCGCCTGGGAGATGACCTTGATCGCCTCGTGCTGGCCGATGACGCGCTTGTGGAGCGCCTCTTCCATGTGCACGAGCTTCTCGGTCTCGGACTCGGTGAGCGAGGTGACGGGCACGCCCGTCCACTTGGAGACCACCACCGCCACGTCCTCGGCGGCGATCGTCGGGATGGACTGGTCGCGCTTCTCACGCCACTTCTTCTTCATGTCCTCGAGCTGCTTGCGGAGCTCCTTCTCCTTGTCGCGCAAGCGGGCGGCCTTCTCGTACTCCTGGCCGCTGATGGCGGAGGACTTCTCCTTGACCGTCTTCTCGATCTCGGCTTCCTTGTCCTTGAACTGGGGCGGCGCCTGCGACGTCTGCAGGCGGGCGCGCGAGCCGGCCTCGTCGATGAGGTCGATGGCCTTATCGGGGAGGAAGCGCTCGCTGATGTAGCGGTCGGAGAACTCGGCGGCGGCGCGCAGGGCGGTGTCGTCGTACTTGACCTTGTGGTGCGCCTCGTACTTGTCGCGCAGGCCGGAGAGGATCTGGATCGTCTCCTCGACCGA
>CAZZGQ010000295.1:0-4276 GCA_964653765.1 uncultured Elusimicrobia bacterium
GCGCCGCGCAGGTCGCGCGCGGCCCGCTCGATGTCGAGCGCCATCATCAGGCGGCCGGCCTCGTCGGGCCCCTTCGTGGTCTGGCCGTGATAGAGGTCGGGGGCCAGGGCGACGAAGCCTTCCGCGGCGAAACGGTCGCAGACCTGCTGGATGTGGTGGACCAGGCCCCACCACTCCTGGATCACGATCACGCCCGGCCCCTTGCCGCCGGCCGGTAGAGCGAGATACCCGATCGATTTAGTGCCGCCGTCGACGCCGAAAGCCGCTTGGGAGCCCATGACCCACCTCCGCCAAGATTTTCCGGCAAGCTTAGCGGATTTGGGCCGGCTTTAGGAATGCAGCCGCATGATCAACGCGTTGCGCTCGTCCTCGATCTCGCGAGCCGTGCGGACGCCGAAGCGGCGCAGCACCGGGGTCATCGGGTACCAGCCTCGCACGGCATGCTGCAGCAGGAAGCCGGCGACGGCGGCGGAGAAGAAGAACCACCGGCGGCTGAACACGACGCCCAGGACCAAGCCGGCGACGATGAGCGACGCGGCCTGGGTCTCCACCACCCTGTCGATCTGCCACTCTTCGTCGAGCTCCCGCAGCCGCCGAGAGATGGGCTCGCGGCCCTTGTGCGCGAAGTAGGCGATGTTGCGCTGCGTCTGCTCGGCGATGCGCTCGTCGATCTCCGTCGCGGTCTTTGGAACGTCCATGGGACGCCTCCCGAGGGGCACTCCCATGATAGCCCGGACGGTCGTCAGGGCGGTGTAAAGGCGCTATTGCCAGCCGATCACGTCGTAGCCGCGGTCGTGCAGGCAGCGGTCGACGAAGTTGATGTGGGCGGGGGAGGGGTCGCGCCAGTGGATCAGGCCGTGGACCAGGCCCACGGCCGCTCCCGCCGCGCCGCCCGAGGCGACGCCGCGCCCGAGATCGCCGAAGATGGCCCCGGTCACGGCTCCGGCGGCGGCGCCGACGGCCGCGCCCTCGACCGTCGACCGGGCGGCCTTCTTGCCGGCTTCGCTGCTCGCGTACTCGTCGGCCTTCTTGTCGCAGTCCTTGATGTCCGCCTGCGATTGCTCCTTGCCCACCTCGTTGAAGTGCGGGTTCGGATAGAGCACGGGCTTGACGGCGCAAGAGGTCAGCGAGACGGCCAAGCAGAGCAGCAGTGACGTTCGCATTCCTGAATAATAGCGGATATTGATATGATCGGCCCATGACCTCTTCCGAGAAGACCCGCGTCGAGAAGGATACGATGGGCGAGATCGCCGTGCCCGTCGAGCGCTACTGGGGCGCCCAGACGCAGCGCTCCCTGCACCATTTCCGGGCCGGCCTCAAGCACGACACGATGCCGCGCGAGATGATCCGCGCTTTCGGCATCCTCAAGAAGGCGGCCGCCGTCGTTAACGCGGAGCTCGGCCTGCTGCCCAAGGCCAAGCTCGAGCTGATCGCGCGCGCCGCCGACGAGGTCATCGAGGGCAAGCTCGACAAGCACTTCCCGCTCGTGGTCTGGCAGACCGGGTCCGGCACGCAGAGCAACATGAACGCCAACGAGGTCATCAGCAACCGGGCCATCGAGATCTCGGGCGGCGTCATGGGCTCGAAGAAGCCGATCCATCCGAACGACGACGTCAACAAGTCCCAGAGCTCCAACGATACCTTTCCGACGGCGATGCATATCGCCGCCGCGGAGACGCTCGTCCACGACCTGCGGCCGGCGCTGCTCGTCTTGATCAAGACGCTCAAGGCCAAGGAGAATGAGTTCGGCTCCGTCGTGAAGATCGGGCGCACCCACCTCATGGACGCCGTGCCGCTGACGGTGGGCCAGGAGATCTCGGGCTGGCGGCAGATGCTCGAGAACGGGGTCCGGCGGGTCGACGAGGTGCTGCCTCAGCTTTACGACCTGGCGATCGGGGGCACCGCCGTGGGCACGGGCCTCAACACGCATCCCAAGTTCGACGTGAAGGCGGCGGTGCGCATCGCCAAGCTGACCGGCCTGCCCTTCAAGACGGCGCCCAACAAGTTCGAGGCGCTCGCCGGCCATGACGCGCTGGTCTTCGCCCACGGCGCCCTCAAGACCATCGCCTGCTCGATGATGAAGATCGCCAACGACGTCCGCTGGCTGGCTTCAGGCCCTCGCGCCGGCCTGGCGGAGCTGCGCATCCCGGAGAACGAGCCTGGGTCCTCGATCATGCCAGGCAAGGTCAATCCCACGCAGAGCGAGGCGGTGACGATGATCTGCTGCCAAGTGCTCGGCAACGACGTCGCCATCAACATCGGCGGCGCCTCCGGCAACTTCGAGCTCAACGTCTACAAGCCGCTGATCATCTACAACTTCCTCAACTCCGCCAAGCTGCTCGCCGAGGGCATCCGCGGCTTCGAGGAGCATTGCGCGCGGGGCATCGAGGCGGACCGCCGCCGCATCGACCAGCTCATGCGGCGCAGCTTGATGCTAGTCACGGCGCTCAACCCTCACATCGGCTACGACAACGCCGCCAAGATCGCCAAGACCGCGCATGCCGAGGACTCCACGCTGCGCGAGGCCGCGATCAAGCTGGGCCTTCTCAAGCCCGAGCAGTTCGACGCCTGGGTGCGGCCCGAAGAGATGACCAAGCCGGGGCTCTGACATCCCCGAGGCACGGCCGTCATACGCCGCTGGTAGAATCGGCGCATGACAGGATTGTTCCTCGCTTTGGCGCTTGCCTTGCCGCGCGGCGCCGGCGCCGCGCCGCTGCTCAGTCTCGATTTCTCCTCGATGCCGTCGGGCACGCTGTCCGACGACGCTTTACAGTCCACGGCCTGCCGGGCGCCCTGGACGACGGGCCTGAAGGAGGGGCGCGGCGAGATCGTCGACGCCGGGCAGGGCCGCGCCCTGCGCGTGCGCTACTTGGCGGGGAAGATCGGCCCCGAGGCCTCGGTGCAGTTCTATTGCCCCCTCGAGCCGCGCGACAGCGCCTACCTCCGCTACCGCGTCAAGCTGGGCGACGACAAGGGCTTCGAATTCGTGCGCGGCGGCAAGCTCCCCGGCCTCTGCGGCGGCAAGTGTAACTCGGGCGGCAAGCGCCCCACCGGGGACGGCTGGAGCTCCCGCTTCGTCTGGAAGGGCGGAGGACGGCTGATCCTCTACGTCTATCACCTGGATCAGAAGGGGAAGTACGGCGACACCTTCGACGTGGGACGGCTGGCGTCCGGCGAATGGCACGAGCTGGCCGAGCGCGTCACGATGAACGCGCCGGACAAGGCCGACGGGCGGGTCGAAGCCTGGATCGACGGGCAGCCGGCGCTGACCAAGGACGGGCTGCGCTTCCGCGATCGCTCGGGCGTGGCCGTCGACCGCTTCTACTTCTCCACCTTCTACGGCGGCGACGACGCCACCTGGGCGCCGCCGAAGGATCAGTTCGTCTACTTCCCCGGCTTCGACGTCACGGACTAGACTCTCTGCAGCGCCTTCGTGACGGCGGCGCGCAGCTCGCCGGGGTTGAAGGGCTTCTGAAAGAAGGCGTCGACGTTGAGCTCCGCGAAGAGCGAGCTCGTCTGCGTCTTCGCCGTCAGGACCACCACGGGAAGCTTGGCGGTGCGGGGGTTCTCCCGCAGCCGCTTGAAGACCGAGATGCCGTCCAGTCCGGGCATCATGACGTCGAGTAGGACCAGGTCCGGAAGGGCCGTCGATTCGTCGTAGGGCTCGACGCCCAGGATCTTGAGCGCCTGCCGGCCGTCGTAGGCCTCGATGACATGATGCCCCGCGGCCTGCAGCACGAAGCGCACGAGGTCCACGATGGGGGGCTCGTCGTCGACGATGAGGATGTTCGCCATGGCCGACACTTTAGCACCCCGCGAGCCGCGGCGCCAGTCCCCCCGGGGCTTTCTTGTACAATCTCGCGATGCCGAGCTCTTCGTGGAGCCGCCTATGGCGGCGTAAGGGCCTCAATGATCTTTCGCGAGAGGCCGGCGAGACGAGCGGCTTGGCCAAGTCCCTCGGTCCCGTCGAGCTCGTCGCCCTGGGCATCGGGGCCATCATCGGAGCCGGCATCTTCCTGACCGTCGGCACGGCGGCCGCGGGGCAGCTCGATCCCAAGACCGGCGCGGTGATCCGTCTCGCCGCCGGCCCGGCCATCATCCTCTCCTTCGCCGTCACGGCCGTGGTCTGCGGCTTCTCGGCGCTCTGCTACGCGGAGATGGCTTCCATGATCCCGATCGCGGGCTCGGCCTACACGTACGCCTACGCCACCATGGGCGAGCTCGTCGCCTGGATCATCGGCTGGGACCTGCTCATCGAGTACGCGGCCGGCAACGT
>CAZZGQ010000296.1:0-4271 GCA_964653765.1 uncultured Elusimicrobia bacterium
CACGGCGTCGTCGTGGAGCTCAACGCCGATCACGTCGTCCTCGAGCGCGAGGATTCCTCGCGCGTCCAGATCCCGTTCGCGGTCTTGCGCGACTCGGGCTTCAGCCGCACGACCGCCGCCGCCGCAACCCCAGGGAAAAAGTGACCACCGCCACCGAGACCAAGCGCCGCACCGACGTCCGCAACATCGCCATCATCGCCCACGTCGACCACGGCAAGACGACCATCGTCGACGCCATGCTCAAGCTGACCGGAGAATTCAAGGTCAAGGCCGATGAGGCCCAGGAAGCGGTCCTGGACGCCAACCCGCTCGAGCGCGAGCGCGGCATCACGATCCTCGCCAAGAACACGTCCGTCCCCTATAAGGGCACGACGATCAACATCGTCGATACCCCCGGCCACGCGGACTTCGGCAGCGAGGTGGAGCGCATCCTCAAGATGGTCGACGGCTGCCTGCTCATCGTCGACGCCGTTGAAGGCCCCATGCCGCAGACGCGCTTCGTCACGCGCAAGGCCCTGGGGCTCGGCCTGCATCCGATCGTCGTCATCAACAAGATGGACCGGCCGCACATCCGGCCCACCGAGGCGCTCAACAAGGTCTTCGACCTGTTCATCGACCTCGGCGCCACGGAGCCGCAGCTGGACTTCCCCGTCGTCTACGCCGCCGGCAAGCAAGGCTGGGCCTCCTATGAAGTGGACAAGCCCGGCAAGGATCTCACGCCCCTGCTCGACACCGTGCTCAAGAGCGTCCCTGGCCCGCTCGTCGACGAGGCGAAGCCCCTGCAGATGCTCGTGACGATGCTCGACTACTCGAATTACCTCGGCAAGATCGGCATCGGCCGCATCCAGAACGGCTCCATCAAGAAGAGCGAGACGGTCAGCCTCGTGAAGCCCGACGGCAAGGTCCTCCCCGGCAAGATCACGATGCTGCAGCAGTACTTCGGCCTCCAGCGCAAGGACGTGGAGCGCGTGCAGGCCGGAGACATCGTCGCCCTCGCCGGGCTCGAGACGATCAACGTCGGCGACACCGTCGCCTCCCTCGAGAACCCGCAGGCTCTGCCGCCGCTGGAGATCGACGAGCCCACGCTGTCGATGGAGTTCATGGTCAACAACTCCCCCTTCGCGGGCAAGGACGGCAAGTTCGTGACCTCGCGCCACATCAAGGAGCGCCTGCTGCGCGAGCAGCAGATCAACGTCGGCCTCAAGATCGAGCAGATGGAAGGCGAGGGCAACTTCAAGGTCTCCGGCCGCGGCGAGCTGCACCTCTCGGTGCTCATCGAGACGATGCGCCGCGAGGGCTTCGAGCTCGCCGTGTCCCGCCCCGAGGTCATCTTCCGCACGGACGACAAGGGCAACACGCTCGAGCCGATGGAGAACCTGGTGCTCGACGTCCCCACGGACTTCCAGGGCACGGTCATCGAGGCCTTGGGCCGCCGCACGGGCAACATGACCAACATGACCCCCGAGGGCACGACGCGCGTGCGCCTGGAGTACACGATCACCTCGCGCAACCTCATGGGCTTCAAGAGCGAGCTCATGACCATGTCCAAGGGCATGGGCATGATGCACCACAGCTTCGCGGGCTACGGCCCCAAGGGCGCCGATCCGGCCAAGCGCGCCAACGGCGTGCTCATCTGCAAGGAGGCCGGCACGACGACCGGCTACGCCCTGAGCAACCTCCAGGAGCGCAGCGCCTTCTTCGTCCCGCCCGGCATCGACGTCTACGAGGGCATGATCGTCGGCTCCAACAGCCGCCAGGCCGACATGGTGGTCAATCCCTGCAAGGCCAAGGCGCTCACCAACATGCGCTCCAAGGCCAGCGATGAGGCCATCCAGCTCGAGCCGCCGAAAATCTTCACCCTCGAGCAAGCCCTGGAGTTCATCGACGACACCGAGCTCGTCGAGGTGACCCCGAAGAACATCCGCCTGCGCAAGAAGATCCTCAACGCGTCGATGCGCAAGCGCGACGAGAAGAACAGCAACGAAGCGGGCGGGTAAGAACGGCGCCTTGGGCTCGTATTGTGCCTAGGCACAATACTTAATGCCTGGCACCGCCGGACGGGTCTCCGAGAGCTCGCGCATAGCCCGAAAGATACTGTTGCTGTCAACAGTATCCATACGTTAGGCTCGTCCTGGTCTGCCCGCGAGGGCTCCCAGCGCCGCCCAGTCGTCGTCGCCGTGCCCGGCGCTGATCTGCGCCTCCATCCGGCGGCGGATCAACTCCGCGATCGGCATGTCGACGCCGCGCTCCTCGGCGGCCTCGTCGGCGAGGCGCACGTCCTTGAGGCCGAGCTTGAGGCTGAAGGAAGCGGGCCGGTACTCCTGCCGGGCGATCATCCCGGCGTAGCTCTTGATCGCCGGCGCCGGGAAGAGCGAGCCCGTCAGCAGCTCGACGAGCGCCTGGGGCTCGATGCCGTGGCCGCGCCCGAGTGCCACCGCCTCGCCCAGGCTTTCGATCATCGAAGCGAGCAGGAAGTTGCCGCAGAGCTTGGCGACGTTGGCCTGCGGCGGCTTGTCTCCGACGATGAAGGTGCGCTGGCCGATCGCGGAGAAGAGCGGCTCGCAAGCCTTGAGCGCGGCGAGCGGGCCGGCGGCGGCGACGAAGAGCTTCCCCTCGCGCGCGGCCTCGGGTCTTCCGAAGACCGGCGCGGCGAGGTAGCCCTGGCCCTTCACGAGGTGGCGCTGCGCGAGGCTGGCGGAGAGGCTGGGGCTGATCGTGCTCATCGAGACGTGCGTGGCATGGGGATCCAGGCCTTCGCCCAAGCCTCCCGGACCGAAGGTCACCGTCTCGGCGGCTTCGTCGTCGCTGACCATCGTGACGACGACCGCCGCGTCCCGCGCGGCTTCGGCGGGCGAGGAGCAGAGCGACAGGCCCTCCTTGACCAGCGCCTGCGCCTTGGCGGGCGTGCGGTTCCACCCTTTCACTTTGTGCCCCGCCTTCAGCAGGCGCCGGGCCATCTCGGCGCCCATGTTTCCCAGCCCGATGAATCCGATGTTCATGGCGGCAGTCTACGACTCGCGGCCGTTGGGGGCTATGTCGGCCCGGACATACTTTTGTGCCCAGGCACAATTCTTAAAGTCTGGCACCGGCCGAGATGTTGTTGCCGGCAACAATGTCTTCGGCTCGGAAGTCCCCGTGTCATATGCGGTTTACCGACGGGTGACGGGCGGAGGATTCAGCGCCGGGGACCGAAACGCTAGACTGGCTCCGTCGGCACATCACCGCAGTGGAGGTAGTCCCGTGATCGCCACCCGCATCGGTCTCTTCTTGGTCCTGCTCGTCCTGGCCGCCGCCGTCTCGGCCACCGAGCAGCGCCAGCCCCCCAGCCCCATCATGAGCTCCGTCGCCGCCTTCGACCGGCGCTACACGCCGGGCGACGTCGTCGCCGGCTTCATGGACCGTATCCAGCAGGGCGGCTGCGCGCTCGACTACTCGCACGTGCAGCCCGTCCTGGAGAGCGACCCCGAGGACGAGCACCCGCCGTACGCCTTCGGCTCTTATCCCTTCGAGGAGAAGTGGACCTGCGACGGCAAGCCTTACGTGTGCCGCGGCTACGTCAGCATGGACGGCCCGCAGCCGCGCTTCCTCTTCCTCTCGGTGAACTACTCGGCGCAGAAGCTCTGGTAGTCAGCGCTTCGGCCGCGGGGCGACCTGCACCCAGTCCAGCGGCTTGGCGTCGGGGTCCCACAGGTTGTTGAGGTAGGTGCCCGGGCAGATCGTGTACTTCATCTGATAGTGCCCGCCGATCCGGCTGGGCGGGATGTGGTACTCGTCCATCAGCCAGGCCAGCAGCGCCTTGAGGCTGGCCACCTGCTTGGCCGTGGGGCGCTGCCTCGAGAGGTCGCCCATCAGCACGATGCCGATGCTGCCGGTGTTGTGCTTCTCGACGTGCGCCCCCAGCAGCTCGACGGGCCGCCCCTCGAGGATGCGGCCCTCCCAGTCGATCATGTAGTGGTAGCCGACGTCCTTCCAGCCCCGGATGTGCGTGTGGAACTTGAGGGCCCCGCGCGCGTGGGCCACGGCGGCGTTCCAGCTCGCGCGTCCGGTGAGCCTCTTCTCGGCCTCGGTGACGAAGTGGGCCGTGTGGTGCAGGACGATGCGCGTCTTGACCGGATCGTCGGGAATCTTGCCCACCTTCTGGCGCGTCCACGTGGACCGGGGATAGATCCGGGGCTGCGGGGCATCCCCGGCGCGCGCCGGCGCGGCGCCCAACCAAAGGCACAACGACAGGAGGGCCCGCGTCACTTGGTCGTGGCGACGGGGCTGCTCGC
>CAZZGQ010000297.1:0-1514 GCA_964653765.1 uncultured Elusimicrobia bacterium
CCCGGCACGGGCGTCTGCAAGAACTGCGGCACGAGCCTGGAGTCGGTGGCGATGGGGGCAAGCCTCCTGCGCTCCGGCGCGGCCGACGTGGTCGTGGCCGGCGGGGCCGAGGCGATGAGCCAGTTCCCGCAGTGGACCAAAGACGCCGAGCTGAGGAAGCTCACGCTGGGCCTCAAGGTGCTGCCGCGCGGCCTCGCCCGGACGATCGCCTGGGTCTCCTATCAGTACCGCCGGCTGACGACGCCGCTGCGCTACGCGATCACGGAGGGCTTGGCGATCGGCGACGTCTCGATGGCCGGGACGGCCCAGACGCTGTCGGACCAGTTCAAGATCTCGCGCGAACGGCAGGATTGGTTCGCCTTCGACAGCCAGCGCAAGGCCGCCGCGGCCGCCAAGTCGGGCCAGTTCGCCGACGAACTGCTGCCCTCCGCCGACGTCGACGGGGGCATCCGTTTCGCCAACAAGCGCGCCGGGCTCGCCAAGCTCAAGCCGGTGCTCGGCACCAAGGACATCACCGCCGCCAACGCCTCGCAGATGACCGACGGCGCCTCCGCCGTCGTCATGATGCGCGAGGACAAAGCCCGCGAGCTGGGCTTGGTCCCGCTCGGCTATCTCTCGGCTTCCGCCGACGTCGGCGTGGCGCCCGAGACGATGGGCCTCGGCCCGGCGTACGCGATCCCGCTGGCGCTCAAGCAGGCCGGCAAGTCGCTCTCCGACATGGCCGTCATCCACATCAACGAGGCCTTCGCCGCCCAGACGCTGGCGGTGCTCGAGCTGCTCGGGCTCAAGCCTTCCCAGGTGAATCCGCAAGGCGGGGCGATCGCGCGCGGCCATCCGCTGGCCGCCTCGGGCGCCGGCCTCGTCGCCACCACGCTGCACGCGATGCGGCGGCAAGGCGGGCTCTGGGGCCTCGTCGCGGCCTGCATCGGCGGGGGAGAGGGACAGGCGCTGGTCTTGTCGCGCGAGCCCAACGGCCTCACCGACGAGTTCAAGAGTTCCGTCCGCGCCGGCATGATCAAGCGGGGCGCCAGCGTCGCCATGGCCGACAGGGTCGTCGACACGCTGAACGGCTTGCCGCCGATCGTCTTCCCGGACGGGACCGCCTACGAGTCCGTCCGCTACTTCGTGCTCCGCGCCGCGGCGCTGGGCGACACTCCCGCTCCCTCGTTCCCCGAGGACCTTAAGTTCCGCAAGGAGAGCTTCGGCTACGGCGAGCGCCTGCACACGATCCTCGATCACGTCGTCGACGACATGCGCGTCTTCGGCTTCCCGTCCTGGGGCAAGAAGGACGGCATCCAGGTGGACGTCAACGAGGGCATCGCCACGATCGCCTTGAACCAGGGCTCGGCTAACACGTTCACGGAATCCATGGCGCGCGAGCTCGACCGGACGCTGAACCGCGTCGCCAACAGCCCGTCCATCAAGGCCGTCGTCATCACCGGCCGCGGCCCCGCCTTCAGCGGCGGGGCGGACCTCTCCCTGGTCGGCACGATCGCCGACGCCCGGCAGGGCGC
>CAZZGQ010000297.1:1614-4270 GCA_964653765.1 uncultured Elusimicrobia bacterium
ACGGCTTCGAGATCCGCCGCCGCGTGCGCAACGACGCCGTGAAGGCCGGCCATCCGGAGTACCTGACCAATCTGATGGCGATCGTGGACGCCGCCCTCACGGGCGTCCGCCGCGGGCCGGCCGCCGGCCTCGCCGTCGAGGCGCGTTCCTTCGGAACCCTGGCCGTGCGCCCGCTGGCGCGCTTCATCACCGCCCTCATGCGCCGCCAGATCGGCGGCCCCGAGATCGCCGGCGTCACCGACGCCAAGATCCAAGCCTCGCCGGTCGAGCGCGTGGGCGTCGTGGGCGCGGGCGTCATGGGCGCCGGGCTCGTCCAGCTCGACGCCAACTCCGGCCTCAAGGTCAGCGTCAAGGAGCACAATGAGACCTTCCTGGCCGCCGGTCTGGGCCGGGTCCGGGGCCTTTTCGACGCCATGGTGAAGAAGGGGGCGCTCTCGCCCGATCAGGCCGAGGAGCGCCTGGCCCGCGTCTCCGGCTTCACCGGCTATCCCGAGTTCGCCGCCGACCCGCCCGCCATCGTCGTCGAGGCGATCCCGGAGAAGGAGAGCCTGAAGGTGGCCCTCTTCCAGGACCTGGGCAAGACGCTGCCGCCGAGCACGGTCCTGGCGTCCAATACGTCCGCGCTCTCGATCACGAAGCTGGCCCAGGCCTCGGGCCGGCCGGAGCGCTTCGTCGGCCTGCACTACTTCAACCCGCCGCACAAGCTGCCGCTCGTCGAGATCGTCCTGCCCGACACCGCCGGCTTTACCGCCGAGCAGCAGGCCGCTTTCAAGCAGACCCTGGCCACCGCCCTGGCCTTCATGAAGAAGACCGGCCGCATCGCCGTCGTCGTCCACGACGCTCCGGGCTTCGTCGTCAACCGCATGCTGCTGCCGTACGGCGACGAGGGCGCGCGCTTGCTGGAGGAGGGGGCGACGATCGAGCAGGTCGACGGCGCCATGCGGAAGCTCGGCTTCCCGATGGGCCCGCTGCAGCTGGCCGACTTCGTGGGCCTGCCGCTGTCTCAGGAAGTGGGCGCCTACCTCGAGCGCACGCTGCCGCACCTGGGCGCCATGTCCAAGCTCGGCGGCGTCCTGCTCGCCAAGAAAGATGGCTTCCACGATAAAGAAGGGAAGGCCAACGACGCCGGCGTGACCGCGGCTCTCTCCGAGCTGGGGATCAAGCGGCCGTCGAAGGGCCCGTCCGGCAAAGAGGTCGAGGAGCGCCTGCTCTTGCTGCTGGCCAACGAGGGCGGCCGCATCCTTGACGAAGGCGTGGCGAGCTCCGCTCAGGACATCGACATCGCGCTGACGGCCGGAGCAGGCTTCCCTACCTCGATGGGAGGCCTCATGCGGTACGTCAGCGCGATGGACCCGAAGTACGTCGTGCGGCGCCTGCAAGAGCTGGCTAAGACCCGCGGTTCGCGCTACGAGCCGGCCAAGTATTGGCTGGAGCGCGCCGCGGCGGCCCGCTAGCCGGAGTTATCCACAAAGTTTCAGCGCTGAACATTTGTGGATAACCTAAAAGCGTCCGTGGGGATGGAGTTGCACCGGTGCAACTCGGTGGATAACTAGGCGCCTGCCGCTGCGACGTCGGCGGCGATCTGCGCCTTGAGCGCTTCGAGCGAGGGGAACTTCCTCTCGTCGCGCAGCTTGCGCACCAAGCGCACCGTCAGCTTCTTGCCGTAAAGGTCCCCGGTGAAGCCGGGGATGTGAACCTCGACGACGAGCCTGGGGCCGCTCGTTACCGTCGGCCGCGTGCCGATGTTGCAGACCGCCTTCAGGGGCTTCGGGCCGGCGCCGTCGACCTCCACGAGGTAGACGCCGCGCTCGGCGGGGGGCGTCTGATAGGCGATGTTCGCGGTGGGAAAGCCGAGCTTGGCGCCCAGGCCGTCGCCGCGCACGACCACGCCTTCGACGGTCACAGCGCCGTGGCGTCGAGGCGCTTCTTGAGCTCCTCGACGGAGATCGTCTTGAGCTGCTCTCCATCGAGCGCGCCGGCGACATCGTAGCGGTCCACGGACTCTCGGCGCAGGGCCGCCACGGTGGCCCCGCAGCCCAGGTCCTCGCCCAGGATCTCGGCCAGCGAGCGGACGTAGGTGCCGCTGGAGCACTTCAGACGGAACGACAAGTCGGGCGCGTTGTAGGCGACGGCCTTCCAGTCCCGGACCTCGCAGACCCGCGGCTTGACCGGGACTGCCTCGCCCGCGCGCGCATACTCGTAGAGCTTGCGGCCCTCGTGCTTCACCGCGGAATAGGCGGGCGCGGCCGACTCGACGCGGCCGTGGCGCTTGTCCAGCGACTTCTGGAGCTGGGGAAGGGTCAGCGCGGGCACGGGCTTTCTCTCGAGCTCCTGCCCCGTGACATCTCCGGTGTCCGTCTTCACTCCGAGACGGATGAGACCGGTGTAGACCTTGTCCAGGCCTTGAAAGCGCGCCTGCAGTCGGGTCCACGGGCCCACGAGCAGCATGAGCAGCCCCGTGGCCATCGGGTCGAGGGTTCCGCAGTGGCCGACCTTCGTGCCCCGCGGCAGCCGCTTGCGCAGCACGGCCACGACGTCGTGAGAGGTGTAGCCCTGCGGCTTGTCGACCAGCAGCATCCCCGCCCAGGGACTAGTTAACACTACTTTTCGTCGCGCTTCTCTTGCTCGAGCTTGAGAAGCATCTTGTCGATCTGCG
>CAZZGQ010000298.1:0-4258 GCA_964653765.1 uncultured Elusimicrobia bacterium
CGAAAATTATCCGGCCGCGGCTCCCGGCCCCGTCGAGAGCGTAACGAGTCCGTCATATCTCGGCGCGACCGGGCCTCAACCCCGCTTGAAGAACTGCACGGCGCGCTCGTGTTTTTGCGCGCCCGCGCGCGTCGGGAACGTGCCCAGGTTCCGGCGGCGTCCCGTGCGCGGATTGCGCTTGCGCGAGTAGAGGCGGTATTTTCCGGACTTCAGCTTCCGTATCATGACCCCATGGTAGCCCGGCGCCGCTCGCCGATCCCAGCGCGATCCCGTAAAAGGCTAATGTAGACGCGTGAGCAGGCTCCCGACGCCGTGGCTACCCCTCGCGCTCGCCGCAGCGCTCTGCGGCTGCCGGGCCTCGCTGCGCCGTCGGGCCGAGGTCCCGGAAAACCGCCCGGCGCGCATCGCCGTAGCGCCCGTGAAGGTCTCCGCCCGGATCAGGAAGTGGAGCGTCCTGTCCTCGGAGGCGAAGCCGGCCGACGAGAAGGCGGCGATCGCGGCGGAGATCTCGAGCGCGGCGCTGGCCATCCGGCTGGACATGACGCGGCGCCTCGCCGATTCGGGGAAGTTCGAGGTCGTCGCCGCCACCGATTCGCCGGACGCCGTCCTCGAGCTCGATCTCTCGAGCTACGGCCGCATCAAGCCGCGCTGGCTGGCCTATATCCTCGGAACCAGCGTCATCGAGGGGACGGTGAAGGGCGTGCTCGTGGCCCAGATCGGAGGCGTGTGGCCGGCGGTCGGGGTGGCGACGGAAGAGATCGTCGAGGAGACGATCGAATACGGCGGCGGCTCCTATCTCTTCGGCCGCGCCTACACGCCGGTGACCCTCGAGGCGCGTCTGACCCGGGGCGGCCGCACGCTCTGGCGCAAATGGGAGTTCGCGTTCTCGAACAAGAGCGCCCTCAAGACGTTCCCGGAGCCGATGCGGCGCGACCGGGACCTGCGCCTGGCGCTCGCCGCCCAACGGGCGGCCGATCGGATCGTCAAGGCGCTCGCCAAGCGCTGGTGATGGGGCCTAGCGCGTCAGGGCGGAGCCCATGGATCACGCCCGCCCGCGCCGAGCCGCCTCGATCTTGGCGATGTCGATCTTGACCATCTGCATCATCGCCTGCATGGCGCGCTTCGCGGAGGCGGTGTCCGAGTCGTTGATCGCCTCGATCAGTTTCCGCGGCACGATCTGCCAGCTCAAGCCGAACTTATCCTTGCACCAGCCGCAGGCGATCTCCTGTCCGCCGTTCTTCACGATCGCCTTCCAGTAACGGTCGGTCTCCTTCTGCGTGTCGGTGAACACTTGAAACGAGACGGCCTCGGTGAAGGCGAATCCGGGCCCGCCGTTGAGCCCGACGAAAGGCTGGCCCAGCACGGTGAACTCGACGGTCAAGACGTCGCCCGCCTTGCCGTTGGGATAGTCGCTCGGCGCTTTGCGCACCGCGATGACGCGACTATTCGGGAAGGTCCTGGCGTAGAATTTCGCCGCCTCTTCCGCGTTCTTGTCGAACCAAAGGCACGGCGCGATACTGATCTTCTTGGGTCGGGTGGCCATATTTTCTCCGCTTATCAAGCTCCGGCGCCTTCGGTTGCCAGCTTCTTCCGCCGGACCAGCTCCGCTTTGGACGGATTCTCCGGGACGAAAGAGCCTGGTTTGACGCGCCCAGCCGGCCGGTAGGTGTTGATGAGGACGCCCTTAGGCGTGCTTCGCGTCTCGACCAGGGCGAGGCCGCGCGGCGGGACGCCGCTCTCGAACAGCCGCTTTCCTTTTCCGAGCACCAACGGACAGACCAACATGCGATATTCGTCGACGAGCCCGGCGGCGATCAGCGTCTGCAGCAATTCGCCGCTGCCCCAGACGTGCAGCGGCGCCCCTTCCGACGCCTTCAGCCGGCGGAGCGCGCCGACGACATCCGCGCCTATCTTCACGGAGTTCTCCCAATTGAGGCGCTCGAGGCTGCGCGTGACGACGTACTTCGTCGCCTTGTTGAACGTCTTCGCGATCGGGTCGTCGCCCTGGTACGGCCAGTGAGCGGCGAAGATCTCGTAAGTCCGTCGTCCCAGGAGCAAGTCGAACTCGCCGGCCATGATCTCGCTCAGGGCCTTGCCCAGGACGTCGTCGAAGTAGGACGTGACCCAACCTCCCTGGGTGAACCCGCCCCTTGGATCCTCCTCGGGGCCGCCGGGCGACTGCATGACGCCGTCCACCGTGACTTGGGCAAGAGAGATGATCTTTCTCATCGGCCCGCGCTCCTGGCGGCGCTTTTCTCGAGCGTCGCCTTGAGGCGGGCCAAGCCGGCCTCGAATTCCTTGCCGATCATCGCTTCGCAGTCGATGAACATCCCGATCACGTTCATCGGAAACGGCGACTTTCCGGACATCCCCCAACGCACCCGAGAGCGGCCGCCGTCCAGCGGTTCGACGGCGAAATATCCTTGGTTCGTCGCTCGGAAGGGCTTCTTGAAGCGCAGCTCGAACTCCACGCGCCTGCCGTCGAGGACGCGCGCAATCTCCTGCTCTCCCGCGCCTAGCTCCTTATTGCCCTCCCACGAAGCGACGTAGCCGGGCTCTCCATCCGTCCCGCGATACTCGAGCTTTGGGTTCGGATCCTTGGCCAGGAACGGATTCCAGTTCTGGAAGTTTCGCAGCATGCGCAAATAAGCGAAGACTTCTTCGCTCCCCCGGTCGACGACGATGCTCCTCTCGTAGGCGAAGTCCTTCGCGCGCACGGGAAGCAGCTCGCTCACCTTCCGATCCCGGAGGAAGAGCCCGAGCCAGACGAGAACGCCGACGACGATCGGCGTCGCCGGCGATTCGCCGACGCGAAGATGCGTGGCCACAGCCCCGCCGAGATAGCCCGTGAGCAGGATCGCGCCGAGGACCGAGACCGGCGGCAGAAGATAGACCAGGACGCAGACGGCCTCGATGAGGGCGACCGGCACGAGCATCGTCGCCGGCCAGCCGTAGCGGGCCAGCCCCGCGACGGCCTGCGGATTGCCCGTGAACGACATCGCGGCGCCCATCACGAACGGCGCGATCGCCAACGCCGAAAGCGCTCGCCCCGTCCACGTCATGCCCTTGCCTTCGCGATTCCCTTCCATGCTCATGATCCTCCTTATATATCAGCCCTGACCACGACGAAAGAGAAGCTCGACGTAGGTCTTGAGATGATCCACGCTCTCCGCCGCCACCCTCGCGCCGCCTTCGGCCTTGGCGAGGATGAAGGCGCCCTGCAAGACGGCTTGCGTATGCAAAGCCAGGCTCATCGCGCTCCATCTCCCACGCGGGCGATGCAGCCGCTTGGCCAGCTCGATGTCCTTGGCGAGCTCGGCGGCGTGGGCGAAGATGCTGTCGCGGCAGGCGTCCCGAATGGCGGAGTGGCTGCCGTAAGTCTCCTGCACCATCGTGCCGACCAGGCAGGTGAACTCGGGCAGCGCCCCCTTCAAGATCTCCTTGCGGAACTCGATGTAGCCGAGGACCCGGTCCAGCGGGTCCTTGTGCTTATGGTAGGCCGCTCCGGCGAAGAGCTGCCCCGTCATCGCCGACCAACGCCGCGCCGCCGCCACGGCCAGAGCTTCCTTGCTCTCGAAGTGATGGAAGAACGCGCCCTTGGTCACGCCGGCGCGGGCGCAGAGCTCGTCGACGGTGGTCGCTTCGTAGCCCTTCTCGCGGATGAGCGACAACGCGGCCTCGAGGAGCTTCTGATCGGCGGCGGCCTTTTCGGTCATGAAACGATTATACCGACTAGTTGGTATGTTGTCAAGACCGTCCTCTAGGATTACCGCTAAGAACCTCTTGCGCCGCGGGCAAGCCGATGCAATGAGCCTTCGCTATGCTTTGCCCATGATAGGCTCGGATGGAGCGTTCACGATCGGCCAGGCGTCAGCGGACGACAGCCCGCAGCTCCTGGAGCTCATCGACGCCCGGCCGCCGGCGTATTGGATGAGGAAGGTATCGCGGAGGAGCCTGGAGATCTTCCTGAACTACGCGCGGGAGAGCCCGCGGGCGGTCTTCCTCGTCGCCCGCCCGCGGACGGGAGAGCCTCTCGGGGGCTACGTCTTCGCGGTCATCGACGCGCGGAGGTTTTGGCTCGAGTTCGCGCTGCGCAACCCGGCGATCGCGCAGACTATCTTCGTCCATCGCATCCTCCGGTCGTTCGAGCTCCAGCGCGAGTTGCGGGATCGCGCGCCGCAGGGCGACAGCCTCGACGCCGTTCCGGCCTTCTCCTGGTCTTCCAGCCACCCCCGCGCCGCGAGGATCATCGGTCTCT
>CAZZGQ010000299.1:0-4213 GCA_964653765.1 uncultured Elusimicrobia bacterium
GACATCGTCATCGCCTCCTCCTGGTCGTGCGTGACGTAGATGAAGGTGATGCCGAGCTTGCGCTGCAGGCTCTTGAGCTCGAGCTGCATCTCCTTGCGGAGCTTCAGGTCGAGCGCGCCCAGCGGCTCATCCAGCAGCAGCAGCGGCGGGCGGCCGACGATGGCGCGCGCCAGGGCGATGCGCTGCATCTGGCCCCCGGAGAGGCTCGTCGTGCGGCGCTTCTCGAAGCCGCCCAGCTTGACGAGGTTGAGCGCCTCGCGCACGCGCTCCGCGATCTCCTCCTCCGGCCGCTTGCGCAGGCGCAGGCCGAAGGCGACGTTCTCGAAGACGTCGTAGTGCGGGAAGAGAGCGTAGTGCTGGAAGACCGTGTGGACATCGCGCTTGTAGGGCGGCAGGCCGCTGAGATCGGCGCCCTGGAAGAGCACGCGGCCGTGGTCGGCCTGCTCGAATCCGGCGATGATGCGCAGGGTGGTGGTCTTGCCGCAGCCCGACGGCCCGAGGAACGTCAGGAACTCGGCGCGGTCGACGGAGAGATCGACGTTTTTGAGGACGGGATTCCCCGAGAACGACTTGGAGATCCCCTCAAGGCGCAGAAGCGCCCCCGCGGGTGCCGTCACGCGGATATCATATCACAAAGACAACGTGAGCCAGAACTCGCTGCCTTTGCCGGGCTCCGAGAGGACTCCGACCTGCCCGCGGTGCGCCTCGACGACGTTCTTCACGAAGGCCAGGCCCAGCCCCAGCCCGGGGATCTGCCCGGTGAAGTCCGGGTCGATCTGGTAGAACTTGCGGAAGAGCTTGGGCACTTCCTCGTGCGGTATCCCCACTCCATTGTCGCTGACCGACAGCCGCAGCGTACGTCCGACCTTTGCGGCGGCGATGGAGACCTTCTTGGGCGCGGACTTGTTGAACTTGACGGCGTTCTCGACCAAGGCCGCGACGGCGTCGCGGATCATCAGCGGATCGACGCTGATCTTCGTCAACGTCTCGGCCTCGGCGCGGTCCCACGCCACCTCCGCGCCCTTGAGGGGCTCCGCCAAGTTTTTCAAGGCGGCGTCGACGAGCTCCGCCAGCGAGCTCTCCACCGGGTGCAGCACGATCGACTCCGGGCTCTGGGCGGCGGTATACATGAGCAGCTTCTCGACGTGCACGCGCAGCTTGTCGTCCTCGGAGCGGATCTTCGCCAGCGCGTTCTTGTGGAAGGGCTTGAGGTTCTTGTCGTCGGCGAGGATGTCGAGAAAGCCCAGCGCGACGGCCAGCGGCGTGCGCAGCTTGTGCGACATGAGCGAGAGGAAGTTGCGCGACAGGGTCTCGCCTCGCTTCTCGAGGGTGGCGTCGTGGAAGATGAACAGGTAGCCCGCCGGGTCCTCGGTGGTGCCCAGGCGATCGGCCACGCCGGAGAGGATCAGCGGCTTCGGCTGCTGCCGGTCGAGCTCGAAAGGCGTCAGCCGCTCGGCTCCGCCCAAGATGTAGTCGAGCTCCGGCCTGGCGGACATGCCCGCCCCTTGGGTCAGCTTCTGGAGCGACTCGGCGTCCTTGGCGCCGAGCAGCGCGCGCGCGGCCGGGTTGATCAGCAGCACGCGGCCGCGGGGATCGGTCCAGACCATCCCTTCCCGCGTCTTGTCGAAGATGGTCTCCATCTTCTCCTTCTCCTGCTTGATCGTGGCGAAGAGCAGCGAGTTGGCGATCGCCATGTCGTTGAAGGCTCGAGCCAGGCGGCCGATCTCGTCGTCGCTCCTCCAGTCGACGCGGACCTGGAAGTTGCCTTTCCCCACCTCGCGGGTGGCCTCGGCGAGCAGGGGCAGCGGGCGGGTGATCCAGCCGACGATGAGGATCGTGCCCAGGATGGCCACCGCCGTCGCCGCCGCCGCGGTCAGGATGATGAGCCGGCGCGGCTGCCGCAGCGCCTCCTGCAGGGAGGACTGATCAAAGCCGAGGCGCGCCGTCCCGACGCGCCGCGTGCCCACCATGATCGGCGCGGCCAGCTCGTAAGCGAGACCTCCGCCGCGGCCCCCGAAGCGCTGCAGCACGACCCCGTCCGAGGCCAAGGCGCTCTTGGTGAAGGCGTCCGTCATCGTGTCGCCGATCAGCGCCGGGTTCGAGTGCGAGAGCACCCGGCCGGTGTCGTCGAGGACGGCGGCGTAGGTGACGGCCTTCTCCTTGAGCATCTGGTCGACCTGGAAGTGCAGGGAGAACGGATCGATCTTGGGGAAGAGCGCCTCCCGCGACGAGCGCGCGAAGAACTCCGCGCGCACCGTCATCTCGCCGATCAAGCCCTGCTCGACGCCGCGGAAGAGCCAGCGCGCCATCAGCCCGATGACCATGAGCACGAAGACGCTCGTGAGCATCGACAGCTTGAAGGCGACCGACTTGAACGGGTTCATTAGTAGAGCACGGCGATCTTCAGCCGCTGCGTCTCAGTATGCCCGCCGTAATGCTTCTCGACAAGTGTGATGTAGCCGCCCGGCGCCACGCGGGAGCCGGAGTCGTTGGCGCCGTCCCACGTCAC
Organism: uncultured Elusimicrobia bacterium; assembly: GCA_964653765.1. Taxonomy (GTDB): domain Bacteria; phylum Elusimicrobiota; class Elusimicrobia; order UBA1565; family UBA9628; genus JAGWUP01. The sequence goes on from CAZZGQ010000299.1 coordinate 2,510, forward strand.
GATCTGGTTGCCCCCCGCCGCGAAGCTGAACGTCTGCTCGTGCACGAGCCGTCCCTGCAGCGTGAAGACGCGGATCTTCACGTCGGCGGCCGCGTCCAACGACACGCCGATCTGCGTCGGGCCCTGCGAGGGATCGAACGGATTGGGCCAGTTGATGGGCTTGGCGAAGGGCGACTGCTGCGAGACGATGAAGACCGGCAGGCCCGCGCTGATGCTCGAGAAATTGCCGTAGACGCCCGCGTTGCTGCGCGCGCGCACCCGCGCGAAGTAGGTCCTGCCCGTCGACAATCCCGTGGCCGCGTACTGCGTGGCGGCGACGCTGCCGTCGAAGAAGTCGTTGCCGCCGGGGGTGCTGCCGATGATCAGATTGTAGTCGAGGATGCCGACGGCGGCCGCGGAAGGCGACCAGGAGAAGGTCGCCTTGCCGTCGTAAGAAAAGCGGACGTCCGCCTGGGGCGCTCCAGGGTCGGTCGGCGGCGTCGGGTTGGAGACGTTGCCGATGGTCGTCGAGATCACCGTCGAGAAAGCGGTGCTCAGGCCCTCGCGGTTGAACGCGAAGACGCGCAGGTAGTACTGCAGGCCGGGCGTCAGGGAGAAAAAGGTGGCCGAGGCTCCCAGCGTGGTCGAAGTCGCCGCGATGGAGAAGAAGTTGTCGCTCGAGACCTGCGCCTGATACTTCGTGTCCGCCGGATTGGCGCCCTGGGCCCAGGTGAAGGAGACGCTCGTCACGAAGACCGTGCCCAGCGCCGGCGAGGCGGGCGGCGTAGCCAGCGTGGCGGTCGTCAGCGTCGCGGCGTACGCCGAGGGCACGTTGTCGAGGTTGATGGCGCGGATCCGGAAGTAATACGAGGTGTTCGGCAGCAGACCCGCCGGCGAAGAGGAGAGGCCCACCACGAAGCTGGTCGTGACGGAGACGCCGAACGCCGGGTCGCTGGAGCGGTCCACCTCGTAGGTCGTGTAAGACGGGTTTCCGCCGGCGCCGGAGGTCCAGTTGGCGCTCAGGGAGGTATCCGACATCGAGGAGAAAGGGGCCGCGGCGGCGCCGGGGACGGCGGCCAGCGTGTGCGTGGAGACGGCGTTCGAAGGCGCGCTGTCGCCCCAGTCGGTGTAGGCCGTCACGAACCGATAATAGGTCGTGTTCGGCGCCAGTCCGTTGATCGTGACGCCGGCGCCGGCCGACGTGGCGTCAGGGTTGCCAAAGGGCGCCGTGTCCGTCGCCGGGTAGACGCGGTAGGTGCCGACCGTCGGCGCGTCTCCGAAGCTGCCGGGAGCGCTCCAGGTATAGGCGATGGAGGTGGCGTTGACGGTCTGCACGGCGAGGTTGGAAGGCGCGCCCGCCACGACGCCGAAGGTCGAGAAGCCGACGCCGCCGGAATCCGGCTCGTTCGGAGAGGCGCGGACGCTGCCGCCGAAGCCGCTGTCCTTGCCGCCCGCCGCTCCCGCCGCCGTCGAGATCGTGATCGAGCCGTAAGCGGCGGAGTTCGCGAAAAGCAGGATGCGGCCCGCGCCGCCGCCTCCTCCGGGATCGAGCGTGCCGCCGAGCACGGTGTCCACGCTGGCGCCCTTGCCGCCGTCGGCCTGCAGCCGCGCCCCGGTGGAGACGGTCAGCGAGCCCGGCACGCGCAGGACCACCGAGCCTCCGCCTCCGCCGCCTCCGCCGCCGGGATGCGTCCCCGCCGCGCCGTCGGTGACGGCGCTGGCCGT
>CAZZGQ010000300.1:0-4212 GCA_964653765.1 uncultured Elusimicrobia bacterium
GGCGCGCGGGTGACGTCGGGGCGGGGTTGGAGCTTGAGGGGTTCGAGGTCGTGGGCGGGGTAGATGACGAGGCGGGGGACGGCGGATTGGGCGGCCTTCATCTCGTAGAGGCGGCGCCAGTAGTGGTCGAGGTTCTCGATGGAGGATTTGTTCGGGAGGGCGAGGTCTTGGTGGTTGTCCAGGATCCAGCTGGCGTCGCCGGTGAGCAGGATCGGGCCTTCGTCGAGGCTGGCCCAGAGGCCCATGGTGCCGGGCGTGGCGCCGGCGAGGTCGATCAGGAAGATCGTGCCGTCCTTGAAGAAGTCGAGGCCGTGGTCGAAGGAGCCGTAGGACGGGGCCTTGGTGACGTCGACGAGCTGGACCTTCAGGTGCTGGCCGAGGCTGCTCGTGTCGATGCCGCCGGCGCCGGCCAGGTTCTGCTGGCGCTGCTCGTTCCATTCGCGCTGGTCGATGAGGATGGTGGCGTTGGGGAAGGATTCGAGGCTGCCGACGTACTCGGGACGTAGATTGGGAAGGACGATCCAGCGGACCTTGGTGAGGTCGACGTGATCGGTGGCGAGCTGCCCCACGAGGCCGCCGTTGCGCGGCTGGAAGATGGGAAGGCCGCTGGGCGAGTTTGCGGGGCGCGGGCCGGCGCCGAAGAGGATCAGGCCCTGGGTCGGGTGGTTGATGAGGAAGACGGGCGCGGAGAGCGGAACCTCGGAGGACCAGCTCTTCATGTTCGAGACCTTGGAGCCGCGGGCCGTGGCCTCGGCGACGTCGTAGACCCGCATCTTGAGGTGGTCCACCTTGCGCTGGATGTCCTGCTCCTCGGCGAAGGAGCGCGGGATCTGCGGCATGTCACGCGGAGCGGGCGCGGGCTTGGGCGCCTTGGGCGGCGTGATCACGGTCTGGCAGCCGCAGACGAGCAGCAGCGCGGCCAGGCCGAGGCGCTTCATTTGCCCTTGGTCCTCACCGTCAGGTCCAGGGTGACCTGCGTCTCGAGCTTCTGCGACACGCTGCGCGCCGTCACGAGGTGGGCGAGCACGGCGTCGACGAGTGAGGAGACGGCGGGCATCGAGGCCAGCTCGGCGGCGTGCAGGTCCTTGTCGTGCGTGAGGGAGGCGATCTTCTTGCTGATCTCGGGGATCGGCAGTTTCTCGCCCGACGGACGGATCAAGGGCGGCTCGTACTTGCCGACCTTCTTGAGCGCCTTCAGCGCCGCCTTGCCGCTCTTCTCATCCAGCTGATAGACCAGCTGGCGCGAGCCTTCGCTGGGGCTGCCCACGGAATTCTGCAGCGGCACGGCCAGCCTGCCGCCCTGCTTCTCGATGGCCTCCATGACGCGCGGGAAATCGCGGTCGAAGTCTTTTACCTCGATGTCCATCGTCCACGTCTCGTGATAGGGCGCGAGAGGATAGACCTTAAGCCAGTCGATGACCTCGCTGGAGATCTGCACCGTCACGGGCGGGACGGCCGTGGTGGAGGTGGTGGCGGCCGGCGCCGGGGCGGCGGCCAGCAGCAGGGCGACGAGAAGGCTCACTTCTCGGTCTCCCCGCCCGCCTCCAGCCAGCCGCGCCAACCGCCGTCCATCGAGAACACGTTCTTGTAGCCCATCTGCTGGAGGTTGTCGGCGGAAAGAGCCGAGCGGAAGCCGCCGCCGCAGTAGAGGACGATCTCGGCGGCCTTGTCGGGGATCTGCGCCTCGATGTCGCGCTCGATGACGCCGCGGCCCATGTGGACGGCGCCCTTGATGCGGCCCTTGGCCCATTCGTTGTCCTCGCGCACGTCGACGAGGATGAACTTGTCGCCCTCGGCCAGGCGCTTCTGGATGGTGGGAACGTCGGTCTCCTTGATCTTCTTCTTCGCCTGATTGACGATCTTCAAGAACTCGGGGGAGTGTGCCATGCGCCTATCTTATAATAAGAGCCCGTTCCGATGGCTATCTCGAAGATCGTTTCCGGCGGGCAGACCGGCGTCGACCGGGCGGCGCTGGACGCCGCGCGGGCGGCCGGCTTGGAGCGCGGCGGCTGGTGCCCCCGCGGCCGCCTGGCCGAGGACGGACCCGTGTCGGCGAGCTACCCGCTGCGCGAGACGCCGACGGCCGAGTACGCGGAGCGCACGGAGTGGAACGTCCGCGACTCCGACGCCACGCTCATCCTCTCGCCGCTGCCGCTCGAGGGCGGCACGCAGCTGACGGCGCAGCTGGCGCGCCGGCTCAAGAAGCCGTGGCTGGCGCTCGATCCACGGGAGCGCGGCGCGCTGCAGGCGGCGAAGCGATGGCTGGAGGAAACGGGCGCCGAGACGCTCAACGTCGCCGGGCCGCGAGCCTCGCGCTGGGCCGAAGGCTACGGCTTGGCGAAGACCTTCCTCGAGTCGCTGCTAGGCGCAGAGAACAAGCGCCAGCCCCAGCGCTGACCGACTGTGGTCGACCACAGTGGGTCAGCGTAGGCAACTATGGTCGACCATAGTTGCTCACGCCCCGTGCTCGACTGTGTCCGGACACAGTTGAGCACGCCGAGCCAAAGCCAAGCGGCGTTGCCGTCCGCTTGCCCGCAATTTACCGCGGTTTTTCTGGCGTTCGGTGAGAACGTCAGCTAAGCTGATCGCATGGAAGACATCGAGCTCGTAGCGGCGGCCCTGGCCCGGTTCCAGCATCCGGCGAGAGAGAAGGATGAGCTGGAGGACGCCGACCGGCAGTACCTGACCGTCTACCGATCTTAGAACAGAGAGAGAAGAGCCCTAGTCCCTCCCCCCCAAAAAAAGAGCCCCGGCCTTGCGGCCGGGGCTCTCCCTTTGCAGCGACGGGACTAGTCGTGCCTGGCGGGCTTGGCCGCGCTGCCGTGCTTGCGCTGAGCGACGAGCAAGCGGACCTGGGCGCGGCGCATCGCGGCTTCCGCCGCGGCCAGCGTGAGCGGATCGATGTCCTTGCGGACCAGCTCGCCCCGCGCGCGCTCGAGCGCCTGCTCGGCGCGCTCGGCGTCGATCTGATCGGCCATCTCGGCGGTCTCGGCGAACAAGGACACGGTGTCGTTCTTGATCTCCGCGAACCCGCCCGAGACGGCGAAGCGGCGCACCTCGTTGTGCTCGGTGACGCGCACCTCGCCGGCCGTCAGCTGGACCAAGAACGGAGCATGGCCCGGCAGGACGCCCATCTCGCCTTCGAACGCCGGCAGCACGACGAAGTCCGCTTGGCCCTGCATGGCCACCTTTTCAGGGGTGACCAATTCGAGCGTCAGCGTCTTGTGGGCCATGGCGCTAGGCGACCGCCTTCAGCGACTCGGCCTTGGCGATGGCCTCGTCGATGCCGCCGACCATGTAGAACGCCTGCTCGGGCAGGTGGTCGTACTTGCCGGCCACGAGGTCCTTGAACGACTGGATCGTGTCCTTGAGCTTGACGTACTTGCCCTGCATGCCGGTGAACTGCTGCGCGACGAAGAACGGCTGGGACAGGAACTTCTGCACCTTGCGCGCGCGCGACACGATGAGCTTGTCCTCGTCGGAGAGCTCGTCGATGCCCAGGATGGCGATGATGTCCTGGAGGTCGCGGTAGCGCTGCAGCACCTTCTGCACCGAGCGCGCCACGCTGTAGTGCTCCTCGCCGACGATCTTCGGGTCCAGGATGCGCGACGTGGACTCGAGCGGGTCGACGGCGGGGTAGATGCCCAGCTCGGCGATCGAGCGCGAGAGCACGGTCGTCGCGTCGAGGTGGGTGAAGGTCGTGGCCACGCCGGGGTCCGTGAGGTCGTCGGCGGGGACGTAGACGGCCTGGATCGACGTGATCGAGCCCTTCTTCGTGGACGTGATGCGCTCCTGCAGCGCGCCGACCTCGGTGGTCAGCGTGGGCTGGTAGCCGACGGCGCTGGGCATGCGGCCCAGGAGGGCCGACACCTCGGCGCCCGCCAGCACGTAGCGGAACACGTTGTCGACGAAGAGCAGGGTATCCGCGCCTTCCTTGTCGCGGAAGTACTCGGCCTGCGTGAGAGCGGTGAGGCCGACGCGGGCGCGGGCGCCGGGCGGCTCGTTCATCTGGCCGTAGACCAGCACGGTCTTGGAGAGCACGGAGTTGCCGTCGGAGAGCTTGGCTTCCTCCATCTCGCGGTGCAGGTCGTTGCCCTCGCGGCTGCGCTCGCCGACGCCGCCGAACACGGAGACGCCGCCGTGCTCCTTGGCGACGTTGTTGATCAGCTCCATGATGATGACGGTCTTGCCGACGCCGGCGCCGCCGAAGAG
>CAZZGQ010000301.1:0-4209 GCA_964653765.1 uncultured Elusimicrobia bacterium
TTGCTCGGCGGCTTTCCGATACCAGGAGACGGCGCGCGCGAAGTCGGGCTTGATCCTTCCCTCGACGTCGCCGCTGGCGTAGTGGAGGGCGACCTCGCGCTGCGCCCGTGCGTTGCCCAGGTCGGCGGCGCGGAACCACCAGCCCAGAGCGGCCTCGTGGTCTCTCGACATGCCGGGGGCTTCCTCGTAAAGCTTCCCGATGTAATACGTCGCGGCCGGATGCTTTTGGTCGGCGGCGCGGCGGAACCAGGCCACGGCCTCGGCGTAGTTCATCTCGCGGCCTTCGCCTTCGAGCGCGCGCAGGCCGCGCTGGAACTGCTCCTCGGCGTCGGTGACGTGCGGGTCCAGGTCTATCTGGGAGGGATCCTGTCCGATCGAGGAGATGATGTCGATCGGGTACTCCCGCTCGTCGCCTTGGGCGCGGGCCGCTGCTGGCAGCAGGGCGAGCAGGCAGAGGGCGAGGGGCTTCATGGAACGCAGTATAGTCGTGGCTGGGCCCTTTGCCAAGGAGCAACGGGACCGTCCGGCCCAGCCGAGACGGGCGCTTTTCCGGCTATCCTGGCGCGATGCGGCTTTTCGCCGTCGCGCTGCTGCTGCTTTGCGCCCGCCCGGCGCTTTGCGTCCCGGAGGCCGCCTCCGCGCCTTCCGTCTCGCCCGTGCGCGGCCTCGATGAGCGGCTGGCCGTCTTCCTGCAGCGCTCGGCCGGGCTCTCCACTTCCGGACCCGGGCCGCAGGCTGCCGCGGCCTCTCCGGCGGAGGCGGCGCACGCCCTGGCCGCCGTCAAGAAGGAGCTGTCCCGCTACGAGCCGGACCAACTGGCCTCGATGCCGGCGGAGGACGTGGAGCGCCTGGCCGGCCGCGTGATGGACGGCCTGGGCCGCGAGCGCCCGGAGCCGGCCGCCGCCTCGCGCGCCGCCGACCTGCCGCCCGCCGGTCCCGCGGGCGGTCTCGACGACGCCGGCCTGATCCTGGCGCTGACGCCGCCCAAGGAGCGGCCGCCGATCTTCCCGGAGACGGGCATGCTGGGAAAGATCCTGCTGACGCCCGATCCCGGGCTCGGCCCCGTGGCGGACGAGGCGCTGCGGCGCGAGCGCAACCTCAGCCGTACGCTGTTCGACCTTTTCGCCTCCCTGCGCGGCGTCGTGGAGGGGCCGGGCGCCGCCGCGGCGCGCGCCGCGACCGCGCTGGCGCTGCGCGACAAGCTCGCCGCCTTCCTGCGCGCCGTGCGCTCACCGGGGCGCAGCCCGCCCTACCGCGCCGTCGCCGGGCGCGCGCTGCACCGCATGCTGCTGAGCGGCGCGCTGATAGAGGAGCTCTTCAACGTCCGCGCCGCCCGAGGCAAGGCGAGGGAGTTGCGCGCCGCGCTCGACGCCGCGCCAGTGCCGCCGAAGCTGCGCGAGCGCCTGGCGCGCTCCCGCCCGGAGAGCTCGAGCGACTGGCGCATCCCTAGGCGCCTTCCGGAGAGCGAGCGCGTCTCGGGTCCCGGCGAGCCCGAGGTCCTCTACACGAGCCCGCGCGAGCTCTCCGAGCGCGCGGCGGACGATCTGTTCCGTCTGGAGCGGCAGTCGCGCCGCGTCGCGCTGACGCGGGACGATCCGCGGTTCTCCGAGGCCTTCCGCCGCAAGCAGGCCCGCCGCCTGACGCGGGCGTATCTCTCGGCCGAGCGCTACCGGCGCTGGCTCGACGACGCGCTCGACGCCTACGCGGGCAACCGCCTGCTCAACCAGTTCATCAACCCGCCGCGCGGACCGGCGGCCTGGAAGCCGCTGCACCTGCCGGAGAACCCCAACCTGTCGCTGACCCTGGGCGAGGACGGGCTCGTCTTGCGCGCCACGCTGACGACGGACATCCAGGAGCCCGAGCTGGCCGCGTACGCGAAGGCCTCCATCGAGGATTACTGGCGGGGGTCGGTGTCGGACGCCGAGGGCCACGTGATCCCGTTCCGCGCGGAGCTGACAGTGCGCCGCCTGGCGCCGGGCGAGCCGTTCGCGGCCGCGGACCTGCGCCTGGTTGAGACCGCCGGCCACGGCGACTACGGCACCCGGCTCGGCATCGGCGTCTCGCGGCGCAACATGGCCTGGGGCACGATCGCCCACGAGTTCGGCCACGTGCTGGGCTTGCCGGACGAGTATCAGGTCGAGTACGACGCGCGCGGGCGGCGCGTGAAGCAGACGAGCTTCCCGGGAAGCCTGATGAGCGATTCGAGCCGCGGCGTGGTGCAGGCGCGGCACTTCGCCAACGTGTTCAACCTGTTCGCCGCAGCCGGCCGCCTGGTCGTCGAGGAGCCGGCCGCCGCTCAGGCCGGGACGCGGTAGCCCGCCAGCGTGCAGGCCAGCGTCTCGCCGGCCATGAGCTCGCGCAGCGGCTGCGGCACGCGGTCGACGAGGTCCAGCGCCTCGCCGATCAGCCGCTGCCAGTCGGCCGAAAGCGCCGCCACGTCCTCCGGCCCCACGCGCCGCCGGCACTCCGGCAGCCCGCAGTAGCAGTCGAACGTCTCTTCCGCCGTAAGGTGGTAGGTGGGGCGATCGAGAAGCCGAAGGGCGTGATGAGGTTGCTGGGCCGGCAGGAGTGGTTCATGAAGCGCGCGTTGTCCCAGCAGAGGATGAGCCGGCCCGCGTCGTCGCGGTAGACGTAGCGCTCGAGCTGCGCGCGGCCGAGGGCGGGGTAGCCGGCCAGCTGGGCCTCGGCGACGACCTGGTCCAGCGGATCGCGCGCCCACACGATCGTGCCGCGGGGGATGTCCTTGGCCGCGAACACGCCCACGCCGATCTCGCGGCGGACCGGCCGCACGACGGTGTCCGGGTGGGTCACCGCAGGGCCTCGAGCGGGGCCGGGTCCTCGCAGTGATAATCCGCGTGCTGCGGGACGGGGCGGCGGCCGGCGATCATGTCGTCGAAGGCCGCCGAGTCGCGCAGGAACGGGCGCAGCGGCTGGGGCACCTTCGCCGCCTGCGGCAGCGCCGCGCGCACCACGGCGTCCCAATGCGGCCCGAGCCGCTTCATGTCCGCGCGCCGGATCAGGCCGCGGCAGCTCGAGGCGCCGCAGCGGCATTCCAGGTCGCGCGGGAGATTGAGCGTGCCGTACTCGCCCGTGATCTGCTCGCCGGGCTCGATGTCGCGCGCGGCGATCTCGAGGTCGCCGCCCACGCCCAGGCTGTTGGCCTCGCAGGAGTGGTTCATGTAGCGCGCGTTGTCCCAGCAGAGGATCAGCCGCCCGGCGGCGTCGATGTAGGCGTACTTCGCGAGGATGGGCCGGTAGGCTTCCGGCATGGCGCGCGCCTGCTCCGGCGTCAGGACCAGGTCGAAGAGGCAAAGGGCCCAGGTGATCGTCCCGCGAGGGATGCGCTTGGTCGCCACGATGCCGAACCCGACCTCGGGGCTGATGGGACGCAGCTCCGTGTCCGGATGGATCATGCCGGGATTCTACCTCCGGACGCGTAAGGGGCCAATGACGAACGGGCGACGGTCTTGCTAGACTCGCGTCATGCTGAGATCGCTGCCGCTCGGCGCCCTGGGCCTGCTCGTCGCGGCCGGGGCGCTGTCGGCCTGCGCGCTCGTGCGCACCAAGTACTGGCACTCCTACGCCGACGACCGCAAGGACGACGTGGCCCTGGTCTACGGCTATATCGACATGTCGCAGGCCCCGGCCCCGCTGCAGCGCCTGCGCGCCGCGCGCCTGGGCGCGCCGGAGGGCGAGGGCGACGTGTACTTCGAGACCCACGGCGGGATGTTCTACAACGAGGCGCTGCCGGCGGGGGACTACAAGCTCGCCGCCGTGGAGGGGACGCCCGGCAAGTGGTACGTGGGGCCGGTGGCGATCTGGCCGGGCCAGCCGTACGCCGCGGCGATCCCGGCCAAGCTGGGCGCGTTCCACGTGGAAGGCCCGGGCTTGTACTATGTGGGCTCCTACCGCTACAAGAGGCTGCCGGGCTTCGTGGAGTCCTTCACCGTGGAGCGCTCCACCGCGCCCACGGAGCGGCAGCTGCTGCGCGGGCTCAGCGCCGTGCTGATCGGCAAGTGGGAGAAGCCGGTGGCGCGGCAGCTGCGGACGAAGCCGCACGAGCAGTAGATAGGCGCGGTCGCGGCGCGCGGCCGTTTCTCGTGTATCATCTCTACGTGCAGTCCTTCGACGAGCTGAAGCTCAGCGAGCCGCTCTCCCGCGCCGTCCGTGAGCTGGGCTTCACCAAGCCCACGCCCATCCAGGCCCAGG
>CAZZGQ010000302.1:0-4154 GCA_964653765.1 uncultured Elusimicrobia bacterium
GTCCTTGGCGTAGATGTCCTTGGGCGAGAGCGTGGCGAGCGGAGGGAGCGCCGCCGCCGCGGGAGCGGAGGCCGCCGGGTCGCCTTGGGCGAGCTTCTTTTCGTCCTCGCTGAGGGCGCGCGCGCCGCGCACCGCGGCCACCGCCGTGCACTCGGTGCGGCAGCTCTCCAGCCCCACCCAGGTCTTGCTGCAGACTTGGTGGCAGGACTGCGCCCGGGCGGGCGCGGCGGCCAAAAATAGCGCAGCGGCGATCACGAGGTGGTTCATGGCAGGCATTTTATCAAAATTGTCCCCACGAGGAATCGAACCTCGATCACCTGCTTAGAAGGCAGGGGCTCTATCCATTGAGCTATGGGGACTCGGGGAAATTATATCGGGAAATGTGAAAAGAAACGAGGCCCCAGGCCGGAGGATGGGCCTGGGGCCTCGGACGGACGGCGATGGCTTAGCTTACTTCTTGATCTCCACGCGCACGCGCCGCACGGGCGCCTCGTCGATCTGGCCGCCGTGCAGCCGGGCGCGAACCTCGATCTCATGTCGGCCGGACATGTAGTTGGCCCAGTCGAACCAGAAGTGGCCGGCCGCTTGGCGGCAGGGCTGCCACGGGCCGCCGTCGATGGAGACCTCCACGCTGTGCGTCTCGTTAGAGGCCGAGAAGCGCAGGGTGTAGAAGGGCGAGGTGATGACCTCGGTCTCCTTGGGATAGTCCATGTTCACGTGGGCTTCGATCGTCACGATCCTGGTCATGCGGGTGTTCTCCTGTGTATAGTGGATTCCACGAGCTACGAATTAGAAATCATTCTATACGCGGATTTTCCAAAACCCGTGACGGCAGGGTCACGTTTTGGCCACGGCCGGCGGAGCGCAGCTTTGCTATAGTCGCGGCATGGAGATCGGGATCATCGGCCTCGGCCGGATGGGAGGTAACATGGCGCGCCGCTTGCTGCGCGGCGGCCATCGCTGCGTGGGCTACAACCGGACGCGGGAGGCGGTCGAGAGCATCGTAAAGGAAGGCGGAGTCGGCGCTTCGTCGCTGGAAGACCTCGTCTCCCGGCTTTCCGCCCCCCGCGCCGTCTGGCTCATGCTGCCGGCCGGCGAGGCGACGGAGAGCGCCGTGCAGGCCCTGGGCGCCATGCTTTCGGCGGGCGACGTGATCGTCGACGGCGGCAACACGCACTATGTCGACGACGTCCGCCGCGCCCGCGCTCTGGCCGAGAAAGGCGTCCGCTACGTGGACGTCGGCACGAGCGGCGGTGTGTGGGGCCTGGAGCGCGGCTACAGCCTCATGATCGGCGGCGACGGCGAGGCCGTGCGGCTGCTGACGCCGATCTTCGAGACGCTCGCCCCCGGCATGGGCACGATCCCGAGGACGCCCGGCGCTTCCGGCAGCGCGGAGAAGGGCTATCTGCATTGCGGCCCAGCCGGCGCCGGCCATTTCGTGAAGATGGTGCACAACGGCATCGAGTACGGCCTGATGCAGGCGTACGCCGAAGGGCTCGCCGTGCTGCGCGGCGCGCCGGAAGGGTATCGCTTCGACCTCGCCGCCGTCTCCGAAGTATGGAGACGCGGCAGCGTGATCGGCTCGTGGCTTCTCGACTTGACCGCCGCGGCGCTGGCCAAAGACCCGGAGCTGGCCGCCTTCTCGGGTTACGTCGAGGACTCCGGCGAGGGACGTTGGACGATCCGAGCCGCCATCGAGCAGGGCGTCCCCGTCCCGGTCATGACGGCGGCGCTCTACGCGCGGTTCCGCTCGCGCGAGAAGGACTCCTTCTCGGACAAGGCGCTATCGGCGATGCGCCGCCAGTTCGGCGGCCACGTCGAGCGCCCGCCCAAATGAGCGAGACGGGCCGGCCGGCCGGCCCCTGCGTCCTGGTCATCTTCGGCGCGTTCGGCGATCTCACGCGGCGTAAGCTCATGCCGGCGCTCTATCATCTGCAGAGGGAACGGCTGCTGCCGGAGGCGTTCGCCGTCGTAGGAGTGGCGCGCAGGGAGGCCTCGGACGAGGGCTTCCGCGCGTACATGAAGGACTCGCTCGGGGAGCTGGCGGGAGAGCCGATCGACGCCGGGACCGCCGAGGCGCTGCTCTCGCGCGTCTACTACTATCGCGGCGACGCGCAAGACCCAGGCATGTATGCCGGCCTGGGCACGCGCCTGAGGGAATTGGACGAGCGGCATAAGACCGGCGGAAACGCGCTGCTCTATCTCGCCATGGCGCCCCAGCTCTTCGCTCCCACCGCCGAGCTCTCGGCCAAGGCCGGACTGCTCAAGCAGGACAAGGGCTGGCGGCGCCTGGTCGTCGAGAAGCCCTTCGGGCGCGACTCGGCCACCGCCCGAGAGCTCAACAAGCGCCTGAGGCGCGTCGCCGATGAGCGGCAGATCTATCGCATCGATCATTACCTGGGCAAGGAGACCGTGCAGAACATCATGGCGCTGCGCTTCGCCAACGGCATCTTCGAGCCGCTCTGGAACCGCAGCTACGTGGACCACGTGCAGATCACGATGGCCGAGTCGTTGGGCACGGAGGGCCGCGGCGGCTATTACGACCGCTCAGGCGCCCTGCGCGACATGGTCCCCAATCACATGCTCCAGCTCGTGACGCTGACGGCGATGGAGCCCCCGATCTCCTTCGACGCGCACGCGGTGCACGACGAGCAGGTGAAGGTGCTCAACGCTCTCCAGCGCCTGAGCGAGAAGGACGCCCTGCGCGACGTGATCCGCGGGCAATACGAGGGCTATCGCAAGGAGCCCGACGTCGCCGCCGATTCCAAGACCGAGACGTTCGTCGCGATGCGCCTGCTCATCGACACGTGGCGCTGGGCCGACGTGCCCTTCTACATCCGCACGGGCAAGCGCCTCCCGTGCCGGAGCACCGAGGTGGTGGTGCAGTTCAAGCGCGTGCCCTTCGCGCTTTTCCGGCAGACGGACGTGGAGCGAGTCCATCGCAACCAGCTCGTGATCCGCATCCAGCCCAACGAGGGCATCGCGCTCAGCTTCGAGGCCAAGGTGCCCGGTCCGGCGCTGCGCCTCGAGACGGTCGACATGGACTTCCGCTATCAGGACTACTTCGGCCAGCGCCCGAGCACGGGCTACGAGCGTCTGCTCCTCGACGCCATGCTCGGCGACGCCACCCTCTTTCAGCGCGCCGACATGATCGAGGCCGCCTGGGACTTCGTCGCGCCCATCCAGACGGCCTGGACGTCCGCCTCCTCCCCGCCTCCGGCTTACGTCGCGGGCACCTGGGGCCCGCCGGAGGCGGAGGCCATCATGACGTCGGGCGACCGCCATTGGCGGCGCTGCGCCTCATGAAGCGCGAGGTCGAGGTCTTCCCCGATCTGGCCGCCGCGGCCCAACGGGCCGCCGAGGAGTTCGTCCGGGCGGCGCGCGAGGCGGCGGGCGGCGGCAAGATCTTCGACGTGGCGCTCTCGGGCGGCTCGACGCCGCGCGCTCTCTACGAGCGGCTCACGCGGCCCCCGCTCGTCTACGAGGCGCCCTGGCGCAGCGTGCGCTTCTTCTGGGGCGACGAGCGGCTGGTCCCGCCCGACCACGCCGACAGCAACTTCCGTCTCGCCAAGGAGATGCTGCTCGACAAGCTGCCCGTGCCGCCTGCCGGCGTCTATCGAGTCCATACCGAGACGCCCGATGCCGCGGCCGCGGCCGAGGCGTACGACCGCGGCATCCGGCATGCCTTCTCCCTGCCCCCGGGAGCGGTGCCCCGCTTCGATCTGATGGTCCAAGGCCTGGGCGGCGACGGCCACACGGCCTCGCTCTTTCCCGGGACGTCCGCGGTCGCCGAGACCCGCAAGCTCGCCGTCGCCGTCTACGTCGAGAAGCTCGATTCCTGGCGCGTCACCCTGACGCTGCCGGTCTTGAACAACGCGGCCGAGGTGCTCTTCCTCGCCGCCGGCGCGGGCAAGGCGTCGACCGTCGCGCACGTGCTGGGCGATGCCCCTCCGCCCAGGCCGGCGCAGCTCGTCCGGCCCGCGAACGGCCGCGTGCTCTGGCTGCTCGACCGCGCCGCCGCTTCGCTGCTGCCGCGCTAGAAGCTAGTGCCCCGAGCGCTGGCGGATCTGGTTCTCCATGTCCTTGCCCATGTCGTCCATGTCCTTCATGTCCTGCTTCATGACGTCCTCGGCGGACGGCGCGGCGGGCGCGGG
>CAZZGQ010000303.1:0-4133 GCA_964653765.1 uncultured Elusimicrobia bacterium
TTGAGGCCGATGACGTGGCGCCGCGCGTCGTGGAGGATCTCCTCCGCTTGATACGCGGCCGGCAGCGACTCGATCAGGAACATGATTTTCGTCGTTCCGACCGGGACGCCGATCGTCTCTTCCATGGCGGCGATCAGATCGGAGAACCAGGCGGCCTCCTCCCGCGATTCCGTCTTGGGGATATAGAAGCAGAGCCGGGGCTGGAGCTCGGGGCGCTTCAGCGCCGAGCGCCGTTCCTCGGCCGTCTCGAAGAAGACCGCGGCCAGGTCGAACAGGGACGCCGAGAGGGTCGCGCCCGGGATGGCGTTGACCTCATCGAGATGCAAGCCGCGCGGCCGGTAAAACAGGACCTGCTTGGAGGGCTTGATCGCGCCATTCTTCCCCGTCTTCGGGTCTTCGTACGTCAGCGTCCCGCGGATCGCCGCGGCCGTGTTGATCTGCGCCGCGCGGACGTTCGCCCAATCCGTCGTGATCGAATCCTCGCCGTCCGGCATGCAGCCCGGATCGCAGGAGTTGCACATGCCGACGAGGATCTTAGGGTTGTCGGCGGGGCCCGTGATCTGGTTGCGCTGGTCGAGCGCCCACTCCGGCACCTTCACTTTCCAGTCGCCGCGCGTGGCCTCCGACGGAGGCAGATAGCCGGGGTCTTCCCCCGCGTGGGCCGCCGAGAGGACCTTCTCGCGCGCGGCCAGCAAGGCGCGGCGGCGAGGCTCGAAGCTGTCGTGGAGCGGACGGATGAGATCGAGCAAACTCTGCGGCGCCTCGAGCGCTCCCTGTTCCTTGCTCTGGGTCTTCCTGGCCATGGTCTTCATGAAGCGCCTCCGCTTGTGTCGGCTCGATGACGCGCGTAGATTAGGAAAGGGTAGCGCATGGGTTCAAGCGGGGAAGTGCAAGAATTCCGTGATTTCTTTTTGAAGGCCGCGTGTCGGCTCCCTAGAGAGTCACCCTCTGCAAGTCGCGCGCCAGCGAGACGCCGCGCGGCTTGCTCAGCCCGGCCAGCTCGCCGAGCGCCTCCTCCGAAAGGTGCGTCAACAGGCCGCGCCGGCAGCGGGACGCCTCGAGCGTGGCCAGCGCCAGGCGCGGCGTGAGATGCCCCTCGAAAGCCTCGGCTTCCGAGGTCGCGCATTCGAGCAGGAACAGGTCCGCGTCGGCGGCGAAATCGGCGAGGGCGGGGCAGAAGCCCGTGTCGCCGGAATAGACCAGGGTCTTCCTTTTATAGAGGAAGCGATAGGCCAAGGCGGGCGTGGGGTGCGGCACGGCGAGGGCCTCGAGCCTCCAGCCGTCGCGCTCGACGCAGGCGCCGCCGGGCAGCTCGGCGATCTCCAGCGCGTAGCCGCGCGCCTCGCACCACGGCGCATGAGCCGCCTGCAGCCGGCTCACGAAGTCGGCGAAGCCCTTCGGGCCCCAGAGCCGCAGCGCGCCCGACCGGGGCTTCACCTCGTAGCGGAAAAGAAACAGCAGCGCCGCCAGGTCCCCCACATGATCGGGATGGCGGTGGGTGAAGAATGCGTCGGCGATCGACGCCGGCTCGAGGCCGGCGCGCGCGAGCTGGCGCAGATTGCCGAAGCCCAGGTCGAAGAGCGCCGTCCGCCCGTCGAAAGACGCGGCGTAGCCCGACGGCTGCCGGCGCGCGTTGAACGCCGAGCCGGAGCCGAGCACCACGACTTCCATGGCCGCAGTCTAGCAAGTCCTATTGCCGCCTAGGCCGATTGTCTTCGGGCGATTGCCCTTTTATCTTATAGGGACGAGGCGCGGCGCCCTTATACTGTCTGCCCGATGAATACGCGCTTCTCGTCTCTGGCCGGCCTCGTGCTCATCCTGTCGACCGCGGCCGCCTTCGCCGCCGAGGAAGTCTCGCGCGTTCCCGCCGTCGGCCTGGTCGGGCCTTCCGCGGCCCATGCGGGCCAACCCGACGCGCCGAGCCTCCAGGCTCCCGCCGGCGTCGAGACCCTCGCGCGCGGGACCGAGCCGGGCGCGAGCGCGCCCGCCGCCGACGCTCCCGCCGCGCTCGGCGCCGCCGTTGCGGCGCCGGCGGCTCAGGCGGAGGCCTTGCCCGCACCGTCCGCCCGGACCGCGGACGCCGTCTCCCCTTCTCCCGAAGACGAGCGCGCGCGCAACTCCGAGTTCGGCGCCACCGAGCGCGCCCTCGACCGCGTCCGCCGCGAGACCCGCGATTGGGACATGAATCCCGAGGCCATCGGCGAGGCCCGGACCGCCTGGACCGCCCGTCTCCACCGGGAGCTGGACGAAGAGGCGCGCCGCGGCGAGTCCGCTCCGCCGCCGCCCGTCCCGCCGGCCCCGCACCGCGCGGCGGGCCTGTCGGCCACGGTCGCTTCCGCCGTCGCCGCTTTCGCCGCCGCGGCCTCGGCTTCGCCTCTTGCCGCGGTCGTCGTCCTCGCTGTCGTCGGCCTGTATCCGCTGCTCAGATACGCCGGGCGCGGCGCCGGGCGCGGCGCCTTCGACCACGCCGGCGCGGCCCTCCTGCTGCGGACCACGGCCTGGGTCCTGGCTCTGCCCACCCTTTTCAACTTCACCTTCGGCCTGATCGTGGTCGGCATGCCGCATTCGGGCCTTTCGGCGGACCCGCTCCTGTCGCTGCTGATCGCGCCGATCGCCGCGTTCTTGTGGGCGTACGGCCACGGCGCCGCCGCCACCCGTCAGGCCGGCCGCAATCCCGCCGTCGCGGCGTCGATCGGGGCCTTCAGCCTCGCCGCCATCGTGGCTCTGTCGACCGCCCCGCTCGTCGGCTTGATCGCCACCGTCGCGCTCGGCGTTGCCGTCGCCCTCCTGCGCCGGCCCGCCGACGAGAAGGCTTCGATCGCGCGCGCCTTGGCCTGGGGCTTCGGGACGGGGTTCGGCGTCCAGCCCGCCATCATGGCCGTCTCGTTCTTCATCCTCGGCGAGCCCGTCTTCGCCGCGATGACCGCCGCCGTCGCCGCCGCATTCGTCGCCGTCGCCTTCATCCCGAGCTATCTCTATCAACGTCAAGCCAAAAACATCGTCCGCTAAAGGAGCTTCCTCGTGACCAAGCTGATCGCCCCCGTCGTCCTTCTCTCTCTTTGCGTCGCCGCCCGCGCCGGCGACTGGAATCCGCTGGGCCAGGCGCAGCAGCGCGGCCAGTTCCAGAGCAGCATCGCCCACGTGGAGTGGAGCCGTCCGCCCCGCCCGAAAGAGGCGCAGGCGCCGGCCTCGCCGCGCACGGCCGCGGCGGTGGAGAAGGAAGCGACGGCCATCGCGCTCCGGCTGGGCATGACGTCGGACTCCACGTACGAGGCCGATCCGACCGCGGTCCAGGAATTCGTGGGCGTCCTGAACGATCTGCGCTCCCGCTATCCCGAGGTCGACACGCTCGACATCGGAGTCCCGATGGGGACGAGCCTGATCGTCTCGCTCACGCCCGACGCGCAGAAAGCCGTGGCCGCCGCCAATCCCATCGCCCAGGGAGACTGGCACGCGGAGGCCGCTCCCCAGGCTCTGGGGCTCTCCGAGCTCGACCAGGCCGTGTCCTCTCTCGGCGGCAGCTACAGGGTCTCCGTCTACAAGCAGGGCGACGTAATGGTCGTCGTGGAGCTCGGGCGAGAGCTCGATCTCGCCAAGATCCTCAAACGCCTTTCTTCGCTGCCGGGCGTGCGCGGCATGGGCTCGAACATGCTGCTCATCGGCGGCGCGGGCATGCCGAAGGTGGAAAAGGGCTCGGCCGGCGAGTGGCGCATCACGCTGACCCACGGCTGGGGCGACTGCATGGCGGGCTGCATCTACCGCGAGGCCTGGTACTTCGAGAACGCCGGCGGGAAGACGACGTGGAAGGGCTACGTCGGCTACGGCTACGACACCGTCAACAAGAAGATGGTGCCGGTCGAAGCCGAGCCGCCGGCCGCCGCGAACCCGTAATCCGGCCTTCGCGCCCGCGACGCTCCCGAACTCCGCCTCTTCGGGGACGCTCGGCATTGAGCCTCGCTCGGCTTCCGCTGCGCGCCGTTTTGCCGAAGGCGCGCCGGAAGACGCCCCTCAGAGGCGGAGTTCGGGAGCGTCGCTGGGCGCTCGCTTTCGCGAGGCGCGGAGGAACGGCGCGGCGATGTCATGTCCCGAGGTGCGTCGGCGGCCGAGCGCCGGCCGATGGCGAGGCCGACGTC
>CAZZGQ010000304.1:0-1492 GCA_964653765.1 uncultured Elusimicrobia bacterium
CGGGCCCCCGTCAATTCCTTTGAGTTTTAACCTTGCGGCCGTACTCCCCAGGCGGATGACTTAATGCGTTAGCGGCGGCACGGGAGGGGTCGATACCTCCCACACCTAGTCAGCATCGTTTACAGCTAGGATTACCAGGGTATCTAATCCTGTTTACTCCCCTAGCTTTCGAGTCTTAGCGTCAGTAAAGGCCCAGGCAGCTGCTTTCGCCATAGGTGTTCCTCCCGATATCTACGCATTTCACCGCTACACCGGGAATTCCACTGCCCCCTACCTCACTCAAGACGCCCAGTATCCATTGACCCCTCCCAGTTAAGCCGGGAGATTTCACAACGGACTTAAGCGCCCGCCTACACTCGCTTTACGCCTAGTAATTCCGAATAACGCTCGCCACCTATGTCTTACCGCGGCTGCTGGCACATAGTTAGCCGTGGCTTATTCACTTGGTACCATCAAACCCTTGCGGGTATTTGTCCCAAATAAAAGAGGTTTACGCCCCGAAAGGCTTCGTCCCTCACGCAGAGTTGCTGGATCAGGGTTTCCCCCATTGTCCAAAATTCCCCACTGCTGCCTCCCGTAGGAGTAAGGCCCGTGTCTCAGTGCCTTCGTGCCCGTCCGCCCTTTCAGGCCGGGTACCCGTCATAGCCTTGGTGGTCCGTTACACCGCCAACTAGCTGATGGGACGCAGATCCCTCCCCGAACGCCTTGCGGCTCTCATCCTCGGAAGATGCCTTCCAAGGATAGTACGGCGTATTAGCCAACCTTTCGGCTGGTTGTTCGCCATTCGGGGGCAGGTTATCTACGTGTTACTCACTCGTCTGCCGCTAAACTACCCTTGATGTAATCGCAGATAGTTCCGCTCGACTTGCATGTGTTATGCACTCTGCCAGCGTTAATTCTGAGCCAGGATCAAACTCTCCATTAAATTTGCGAGGTTTTCGAGGGCTAAGGACCCCCTACTTCCACTCAAATCTTCTGGAGAAGAATTGACTCTTCTCTATCATTACCTTGTTTGGTTGCCGGGTCTGCATGACCCCGACAACCGCACACCTTATAATTCCTTAGTGACCCTCGCTGCGAACTACCCGCAGCGCAGGGCGCTCATTTGCTTGCAAAACTTTTTTCAAAGAGCAAAAACTTGTCCCGCGCCTCTTGACTTGCTTCTTCAAGAAGCTCGGGGGCAAATTACTTTGCCGTCAACCGCTATCGATTGACGATTACTATTTTACCACGCAGGCCGTTTTTGTGTCAAGGAATTTTTTCGAGAAAATTTTTCTCGACGTCTTCCTCACTTCTCGCGCGCTACAAAGATCAGTTCGGCTTGCGTGTTACTAGCGCGAGCGACCTGAAAAGATTAGCACAACATCCGCGTTTGATGCAAGCGCTAAATAAAAATTTTTTTCATCGCGCGCTCCGCGCTCGCGAGCGCGCCCTCGACCGTCGCGTTTTCTCCGTCGGAGATCGTCGCTTCGCCCGCGAAAAAAATCGTCCG
>CAZZGQ010000304.1:1592-4124 GCA_964653765.1 uncultured Elusimicrobia bacterium
AAGTGCCGGTCCGCGACCTCCACGAACGAGAGGCCGAAGTCGCGCGCGAGCCGCTCGGTGACGGGCGCGGGACCGTGCACGTATTCCGCGCCGAGCTCGATGGCGAACGCTTCGTCGCCGCCGGGGACCGTCCACATGCGGCCGCCCAGGCGGTCGCGCGCCTCGAGCGTCAGCGCGCGCTTGCCCATATGCCGAGCCAGGCGCGAGGCCATCAAGCCGGCGGCGCCGGCGCCGACGATGAGGACGTCATAGCGATCCACGCCTTCCTATATATAAGTGCCGGCCCCCGGCGCCACTGCCGGCATGTCACAGGCTCGCCCATCGCGGGAACCGCGTCGTGGGGCACAAGCGGGCGAATATCTCGCCGACGCGCTGCGCGAGGATCGAGAGCTCGTAGGGTTTCTCAATGAAGCCCGCGAGCCCGTCGACCTTGGCCGCGACGTCGGGCCTGAGCCGGCCCAACGACGCCGCGGTCAGCGCCACGACCGGCGTGTCCGCGCGCCGAGGTTGCTCCGCGCGCAGCCGCTCGACGAAGTCGAGCCCCGAAAGCAGCGGCATCATCAGGTCGAGCAGAACGAGGTCAGGATCATCCGCGTCCATGACAGCGAGAGCCTCGCGCACGCTCGACGCCGTCCGCACGTCATACTTCGCCGAAAGATAGAGCGAGACGATCTCGAGATAATCGGGATCGTCGTCGATCAACAGCACCGTGGGTTTGTTCATGCCGCAAGTATGGCGATTACCGCGTGCCTTAAGCTCGTCAAGAAATTCTCACGAAGAAAGGCCTGCCGGCGCCGGCCTTTTTTTCCGGTGTCGTGGTGGGCTCCGGACCGGCCTGAAGTCGAGCCCTCCCTCTTGACCGCCGCGGCGAGGCCGACTACACTGCGCCCATGACGTCCGCCAAGCTGCTGCTCGTGGAGGACGACGCTACCGCGCGCGAGCCGTTGCGCGACATCCTCGCGGCCAGCGGCTATCGCGTCCTCGAGGCCGACACGATCGAAGCGGCCAAGCACCTGTTCACCCGGCAGTCGCCCGATCTCGTCGTGCTCGACGTGCACCTCCCCGACGGCACGGGACTCGAATTCTGCAAGGCTGTCCGCGCGCACAAGACGCGCGCCGCCACCCCTATCATCATGCTGACCGGAGCGGGCAGGCTCGATGACAAGACGGCGGGCTTCTCCGCGGGCGCCGACCACTATTTGGTCAAACCGATCGACCCGCAGGAGCTCGTGCTCTGGGTGCGCTCGCTGCTGCGCCGCGCGATGGCCGAGCTCGAGCCGGGCGATCGCATCGAGGCGGGCGACCTGACCGTCGATCTCGCCGCGCACGTCGTGCGGTTCAAGGGCGCCGACATCACGGACCTGACGGTCAAGGAGCTCGAGCTTTTCTCTTTCCTCGTCCGCAGCCGCCCGAAGCCGCTCACGCGCAAGTACATCCTCTCCTGCCTGTGGCGGACGGTCGCCGTGGACCACGTCGTGGACACTCATATCGGCAACCTGCGCAAGAAGCTGCCCCCCGAGCTCTCGGACCGCATCCAATCGGTTCCCGGCAAGGGCTTTCGCTACCTCGGCTGACTCAAGCGGCCGTCCAGGCCGACCGCCCCTATCGCGTTTCTATAGGCGCCAGCGGCGCTTTTTTCTTGAAAATCCCTTGAAAGGCGAGCGGCGGCCCGTTCGCGCCATACTGCCGGCATGGACGACCAGCGCGCCGCACCGCAGATGTCGCTGATGCTCTTGGCCTTTGTGGGGATCGCGGTCGCCCTCGGCATGGCGGCGGGAGCGTTCGACGCCGAGCCCAGCGGCCCGCCGCTCGGCGCCGGCGGCTTCGACCTCGACTTCATCTCGTCCGCGGTCGCGGCGCCGGCGCGGCCCTTCCCGTCCCATTCGGCGCCCGCCTCTGCGATCCCGGTCGACGTCCGCTCGAGCCTCGCCTTCGTCTCGCACGGAACCCTTCGGTTGGCCGCGCCGTCCGCCGGCGTCGTCGCCGCGGCCGCGGCGCCCGGCGGCCCCACGCTCGACGCGGCGGCGCGCAACGGCGGCGCGCGCCTCTCGACCTTCACGGCGCGCTTCCGCGAGCGTCATCCCGTCATGCGCGAGTACAGCCGGATGTGGCTGCGATACCCGGATCTGAAGAAGCTCAACGACGACTACATGCGCGATCGCGACCTGGCTCGCTTCGTCGACGGACTGCTGAAGGCGCCGAGCTTCGAGCCGCTCGTGCGCCAGATCGCGCGCGATCCGGCCGCTCATGCGCTGGCGCTCGAGTTCGTCACCGGGGCCATGGACCAGGTCCCCTCCGACCTTCTCGCGGCGGCGACGGAGACGATCAACGAAAACAAGACCCTGCAGGCGCTGGCGGGTCGCGTGGGGAGCGCGCTGGGCGTTCCGGCGACCGCGTTGGCCTGGAGCGCGCAATGACGGATTCGCGTCCGCGGGCGCTCGCGCTCGCCGTCATCGCCGCGCACGCGGCGCTCCTGTGGGCCTTCTTCGCGCCCGCCGTCTGCACGCCGGATGCCAACAGCTATTTCTCGCA
>CAZZGQ010000305.1:0-4111 GCA_964653765.1 uncultured Elusimicrobia bacterium
AGGAGCTCTTCGTCCCGATCGGCCGCTACAACGAGTTCGTCGCCAAGGTGCGCGCGTTGGCGCGCGAGCACGGCCCCAACGTCGTCTACGCGAGCACCCGCTTCGTGAAGAAGGACGCCTCGAGCGTCCTGCCCTTCGCGAAGGAGGACTCGATGTCCTTGGTGCTCTACCGCGACGAGAAGCTGAAGCCGGCGACGGCCGCGCGCATGGAGCTCTTCTACCGCGCCGTGGCCGACGCCGCCCTGGACGTGGGCGGCACCTTCTATCTGACCTATCAGCTTCCCTACACCCGCGAGCAGATGCTGCGGGCCTACCCGAACCTCGACGAATTCTTCGCCGCGAAGCGGAGGTACGATCCCGGCGAGCTGTTCGTGAACTCGCTCTACGACAAATACGGCCGGGGCGCGGCTGCCGCCCCCGCCGAGCCCGCGAGGACGGGCTTGGCCGCGCAGATCGAGCACGTCGTCGTGCTGATGCTCGAGAACCGATCCTTCGACAACATGCTGGGCTTCCTGAAGGAGCGCAACCCGGAGATCGACGGCCTGACCGGCAAGGAGTCGAACCCGGTCGATCCCTCGGATCCCTCGAAGGGCTCGATCGCCGTGACGCGCGGCGCGCGCTACTTCGGCGACGCCAATCCCGGCCACGAGCCCGACCGCGTCGAGCGGCAGCTGAACGGCGGCCGGATGGACGGCTTCGTCGCCGACTATCACGCCGCGCAGGCCGACAAATGGACGGCGGAGGAGCGGTTGGGAGGCGCCAAGCACATCATGGACGGCTTCGCTCCCGAGCAGGTCCCGGTCTTCGCCAAGCTGGCCGAGGAGTTCGTCGTCGCCGACCGCTGGTTCGCCTCCGTGCCCACGTCCACGTTCCCGAACCGCGCCTTCCTGCAGATGGGGACCGCCAACGGCCAGATGCACTCCTCCGGCTCGACCAGCGATCCCGAGTTCAAGAACGCGATCCTGGGCGACACCTACGCCGGCCCCACGATCTACGATCTGCTCGAGAAGGCGCGCCGCGCCTGGAAGATCTACTACCACGACATCGTCTGGTCCTTCCTGATCCCCGGCGTCCGGAAATATCCCGAGAAGGTGGTTCGTTTCAAGCGCTTCGCCAAGGACGTGGCGAAGGGCAAGCTCCCGGCTTTCTCGCTGATCGAGCCGGCTTATATTAATACGCCCACTCACAAGGCCAACGACGACGACGCCCCTCACGACGTACGCGAGGGCCAGCGCCTCGTGGCCGACGTCTACAACATCCTGCGCTCGAACGAGGAGGTCTGGAAGAAGACGCTCCTCGTGATCACCTACGACGAGCACGGCGGTTACTACGACCACGTCGCCCCGCCCGCGGCGGTCGCCCCCGACGCCCGCAAGTCCGAGCACCCGTCGTTCGACTACACGCGGCTGGGGGTGCGCGTGCCGACGATCCTGGTGTCTCCTTGGCTTCCCAAGGGCGCCGTCGATCACACGACCTACGACCACACCTCGATCCTGAAGTTCCTGCAGGACCGCTTCGGCCTGCCCGCCCTGACGCAGCGCGACGCCCAGGCCAACACCTTCCACGGCGCGCTCCTGGCGCAGCCGCGCCACGACGCCCCCGTGGGGATCGTCCCGCCCTCGTCGGGCACGGAGACGAACGACGACCGGCGCCTCTACGATCCTTCCGAGCCGCGCGGCTTCAAGGCCGTGCTGGGCGCCTTCCTCATGGGCACGGGGCTAAAGAGCTACCATTACGCCCGCCAGCTGCCCTGGATCCTCGGGCGCAAACTGAAAAGCCGGTTTCGCTGACGACGAGCCTGTCAGGGGCTGACATCCCGGGTCTTGCCGGGCCGGGGACCCGAGCCTACACTCGTCGTCATGCGAAAGCTCCTCCTCCTCTGCGGCGCGCTGGTGATGACGTCGTGCAGCTATCACACGGTGCGAAAGGACTCGTTCGGGACGACGAAGACCTACGCCGTCGTCTCGATCTACGCTCAGCGCAAGATCAGGGCGCACGGCAACACCCAAGGGATGGGCACGGTCTCGGGCCTCGTGAAGGCGGCCAAGAAGGACGCCGGGACGTCCGACGACGTCTCGACCGTCCTCGAGGACGGCACGCAGATCGTCCTGAAGGCGCTGCATCAGAGCCGCAGCTTCCGCTTGCTCCCGCATGAGCGCGTCGCGCAGCACCCGGCCTACGTCAAGGAGCAGCCCGACGATCCTAACGGAGTGTTCCTCAAGTTCAAGCCCGCGAAGGGCTACAAGTACTTCAATCTGGGAGACAAGGAGAAGCTGTCCGAGTTGGCGCGTAAGCTGAAGGTGGACGGGGTGATCGTCGTCCAGCTCGACTACGGCTTCGCCTTCAACGGCGTCGCCGCTGCGGGCTTGATCGCCGCGGGAAAGCACCACGGCTCTCTGAACGCCGTCGTCGCCGCTTACGACCGCTCCGGCGAGGTCGTCTGGAGCGACATGGTCTCCAAGACGTCGGAGAAGGGCATCGGAACGCTCGGGGCCAACGTCGCCGACTTCCCCAAGCTGCGTCCGCTGCTGCTCGAGGCGACCTCGGCCGCCAGCAACGAGCTGGTGGCCAAGCTCGACGAGAGCGTCAGCGGCCCGACCGTTGCGCTACGGACCGATCAGCGTTGATCCCTAGCGCTGCCCGCGGCCGTGTCCGCGCTGCGGGGCCAGAGCCGACTTCAGGAGGATCTCAGATCGGCCCCCCGGACTGTTTTGTAGAGGCCAATCCCGAAAACCCGCTTCGGACGGTTTTTGCTAGCATCGCGGCATGAAAACCTCCCACTCCCCTTCCCAAACCTCCTCCAAGCCTGTGACCGCCGCTCCTACGCCCGACAAGATCATGCAGCTGATCACGGGAGGCTGGGCCGCGGCGATCCTCGGCTCGGCGGCGCGCCACGGCGTATTCGACGCGGTGGAAAGCGGAGCGGCCCACGCCAAGGGCGTCGCCGAGAAGACCGGCGTCTCGGAGCGGGGCGCGCAGGCGCTGCTCGACGGGTTGACCGGCCTGGGTTTGCTGACGCTCTCGGACGGGCGCTACTCGAACACGCCGGAGGCGTCGGCCTTCCTGCTCAAGGGCAAGCCGGCTTACCTCGGCGCGATGTCGGAGGTCATGTTCCACAACTTGTCCGACTGGGCGACGCTGGCCGACGCCGTGAAGAAGGGCGCGCCGACGGCGGCCCACACCGCGCTCGAGCCCGACAACGAGTTCTGGCACGTCCTCGTGCCGGCGATCGCTCCGCTGTCCTTCCCCGTGGCGCAGATGGCCGCGGAGAAGCTGGGCCTGGCGAAGAAGGCGGACGCGCGCTGGCTGGACGTGGGCGGCGGCTCCGGCGTCTGGTCGGCGGCCTGGCTTTCTCTCAACAAGCAGGCGCGCGGCACGCAGCTCGATTGGCCCAACGTCAACAAGATCGCCAAGGGCTTCGTCGGGAAGTTCGGCGTCGGCGAGCGCTTCGAGACGATCGACGGCGATTTCCACACGACGGACTTCGGCAGCGGGCGCTACGATTACGCCATCTACGGCCACATCGCCCACCAGGAAGCGCCGGCCGACAACGTCGCCATGTTCAAGAAGTTCCGCAAGGCGCTCAAGCCGGGCGGCACGCTGCTGGTCAACGACTTCATCCTGGCCGACGACCGCACGGGACATCCCTTCGCGATGATGTTCTCGGCCCAGATGCTGCTCGTGACCAAAGGCGGCGCGGCGTGGCGCCGCGCGGACTACCGCGAGTGGCTGACCCAGGCGGGCTTCTCCTCCGTCGAGTTCATGCCCACGCCCGGGCCGGCCACCGTCGTGTTCGCGCGGTGACCGCCCTGGCCGATCGCGGGCCTAACTGTTAAACTCCGTCGTAGACGCCCGCGTAGCTCAGTGGTAGAGCAACCGCCTTGTAAGCGGTAGGTCGCCAGTTCAATCCTGGCCGCGGGCTATCTATATTGGCCCGGCAGGTTGCTGGTTTCTAAGGCCGGCGGCCACGTCGGGACGGTTGGTGAAGAAGCCGTCGGCGCCCAGGCGCAGCAGCAGCTTCATGAGGAACTTGTGGTCGACGCTCCACGGGTGGACGTAGAGGCCGCGGGCGTGCGCCATGGCCGCGAAGCGCGGCGTCCTCAAGAAGGAG
>CAZZGQ010000306.1:0-4106 GCA_964653765.1 uncultured Elusimicrobia bacterium
GTGTCGGGCGCCTTGAAGGTGAAGAGGCAGCGGTAGCTGAACGGCTGGCGCAGGATCTGGCCCTCGAGCGTGCAGAGGCCGCCCATCTTCGCGATGTCGTCCTGCAGCGCCTTCAAGTGCTTGAGGTAGAGCGCGCCCAACTGCTCGCGGGGCAGCTTATTTTCGATCTTGGCGGCCTTGCCGGGCAGCGGGTCGCCGTCGGGCCAGAGCGACTCCGCGCGCTTCCAGCGCAGCCAGGCGTTCGCCTTGTCGCCGACGGCGGCGTAGGCGTCGCCGAGGTGGTCCTGCACCGTCTCGTCGTTGGGCAGCTGCTTCTGAGCCTGCTCGAGATCGGCCACGGCCTGCGTGGACTTGCCCTGCTTGTAATGGACCCAGCCCAGCGAATCGCGATAGGCGCCGCTGTCGGGCTCCAGCTCCACGGCCCTGGCGACGTAATGCTCGGCTTCCGGCAGCTTCATCCCCCGGTCGGCCAGGGAGTAGCCCAGGTAATTGAGCACGCCGGCGTCGTCGGGCTTGTCGGCGAGCAGCGCACGGAACTGCTTCTCGGCCTCGGCCATGCGGCCCTGCTTCTCGAGCAGCACGCCCAGCTCGTTGCGCGCCTCGCGGAAATCGGGCTTGAGGTCGACCACATGCTGCAGCAGCTTGATGGCGTCGTCGTCGCGCTTCAGGTCGTCGTAGCCCAGCGCGAGGAAGTAGGAGATCTGGTCGTTGTCGGGCCAGCGCTTGTGCGCGTTCTCGAGCGCGGCCACGGCCTCGTCGAGCTTGCCCTCCTGCGTCAGGTAGTAGCCCAGCCGCAGGTTCAGCCCGGGCTCCTGGTTGAGCGCGGCGCTGTCGCGTATGTACTGCGCGGCCTTGGCCCAATCGCCCTTGTTCTCGGCGTACATCGCAAGCCAGTGGTTGGCGGCGGGATCGTCGTTCTTGGCGGCCTTGGCATCAAGCAGCGTCTGGCGCATGGCCTCGAGATCGCCCTTCTCGTACTGCAGCTGGGCGATGTGATCGAGCAGCTCGACGTTGTCGGGATCGAGCTTGGCGATCTTCTTGTATTCGGCGAGGGCGGCCTCGGTGGAGGCCTCCGTCTCGTACGCCTGGGCCAGGGCGAAGCGCGCGGGCAGCGACTCCCCCTCCGGGTCGAGGGCGATCGACTCCTTGAGGTGCCGCTCGCCGGAGCGCACTTTGCCGGCCTGCAGGTCGAGCTTGGCCAACTGCACGTGCACCTGCGACGCCTCGGCGGGGTTCTGCTCGAGGAAGCGCTCCAAAAGCTTGCGCGCCTCGTCCGGCGACTTCTGCGCGAGCAGGCCGCTCAGCGAATAGACCGACTCCGAGGACTTGGGATCGAGCTTGAGCGCCGCCTCGAAGCTCTTCTGCGCTGCGTCGGTGTCGCCGCCCGCCCACTGCACCTTGCCGAGCAGCGTCAGCGCGCCGGCGTCCCGCGGCGAGAGCTCCACGGCCTTCTGCGCCCAGCGCAAGGCGCGCGACTGATAGCCCATCTCCAGCGCGAGATCGGCGGCCTCTCGGCTGATGTAGGCGGAGGTCGGGTCGTTGGCGAGGGCGCTTTCGTACGCCTTCAGAGCCTCGGCGTTGGCGCCCTTGCGCTCGAGCAGCTGGCCGCGCAGGTAGTCCATCTGGGCCGCCTTGGGGTCGGGGGCGGCCAGGCAGGCGCAGGCGAGCAGCAGGCGAAGGAGGATCATCCGAGGGACAGGTCCATCAGGACGGCGTCGGAGCCGTCATTATAAAACTTGGGCCGGCGGCCCACAACGCGGAAGCCGGTTTTCTCGTACAAGGTCAACGCCGGCGCATTGCGCGCGGACACTTCCAGGGTCATGACCGCGCAGCCGCCGCCCTTGGCCATGATCGAGAGCGCCTGGAGCAGCTCCCGGCCCACGCCCTTGCGCGCGCGCTTGCGATCGACGGCGAGGTTGAGCAGTTGGGCCTCGGGAGGCACCTTCCAGAGCACGCCGTAGCCCGCGATCCCCCCGCCGTCCTCCGCGACCAAGAACAGCGAGCCGGGCCCCCTCACCTCGGCCTCGAACTGGCGGCGCGTCCAATGCGGCGTGGTGGTCCAGGAGCCCTCGATGGCGAGGACGGCGTCGAGGTCAGCGGGCAGCGCGCGCCGGAAGTTCATAACCCGCGGGCTTGAGATAGAGCGGCTCGAACGAGGGTCGGCGCTTGAGGGACAGCTGCCGGGTGGCGGGGCCGAGCAACGCGTCGGCGCCCGGATCGCCGGCGACGACGGGCGCATCGAGCTTGGGCAGCTCGCGGACCCAGACGGGCGGCGCCTCCGGGCGGCCGCGCCTGAAGAGCTGGTAGTACTTCTCTCCCCGGAATCCCTCCAGCACGACGCAGAGCCGCGGCTCGGAGCGGCCGAAGGCCAGCGCCTCGAACCGCGTGACGGCCAAGGCGGGTTTGTCGATGCAGCGGGCGGCGACGGCCGCGTAGGCCATCCCGATGCGGATGCCGGTGAAGCGGCCCGGGCCGCTGGCCGCGGCGACGGCGTCGAGGTCCTTGAGCTTCAGCTTGGCTTTGGCGAGCAGCCGGTCGACGGTCGGCAGCAGCGTCTCGTCGTGCGGCTTGGGAAAGACCTTGCGCAGCGAATAGACTTTGTCGCCTTTCTGGACCGCCACGCTCAAGGCCTCGCCCGTCGTGTCCACGGCCAGGATGTTCATGCCGCCGCCTCCGCGAGCTCGCGGCCGCGCGGGCCGAGCCCCTTGAGCTTGATCGTGCGCCCGCCGTCGCGCCGCGTCGACAGCCGCAGCTCCAGGCGGTCCGGCGGCATGTAGGCGAGACCCGCCTCCGGCCACTCGATCACGCAGACCGCGCGCGGATCGCTGACGAACTCCTCGAGGCCGATGTCGCCGGTCTCCCTCGCCGCGACGCGGTACAGGTCGACGTGGAAGATGGAGAGCTTCTTGCCGCGGTACTCGCGCGCCAGTCCGAAGGTCGGGCTCACCACGCGGCCCTTGAAGCCCATGGCCGCGGCCAGGCCCTTCGTCAGCGTCGTCTTGCCCGCGCCCAGGTTGCCGTAGAGGCAGACCACATCGAGGCCGCGCAGGCGCGCGCCGAGCTTGCGGCCCAGGGCCATGGTCTCTTTCTCGCTGCGCGTCACGATGGTCATCCGCCTTGGATTATATGCTTTCTCATGCCTTTTCACCTTCGCTGAACAAGCGATTAGGCACGATACGGCATCAAGGTATTGGACGCGCTGCCGTGCCCTACTGTGTCCGGACACACCTGGGCACGGCAGTGAGGCTAGGCCAGCTGCCCGAAAGCGTCCGGCAGCGCCTCGACGACGTCGCTCGCTGTCACCGCGTACGCCGTCTTCTCGCGCTCGGCCGCCTCGCCGGCCAGGCCGTGGAGATGCGCGCCCAGCGCCGCGGCCTTGAAAGCCAGGTCGCCCTCGCCACGGCCGCTGGCCAGCAGCTGCGCCCAGAGTCCGGCGGTGAGGCCGGTCAGGACGTCGCCGCTGCCGCCCTTGGCCAAGCCGGGCGTTCCCGTGGTATTGATCACGGAGCGCGCGCCCGAGCTGATGATCGTTCGATGGCCCTTGAGCAGCGCCGCGCCGCCCCATTGGCGGGCCAGGCGCTCCGCGCAGCCCTGCCGGTCCGCCTGGACCTCCCGCGTGGAGAGCCCCAGGCAGCGCGCCATCTCCGCCGGGTGCGGCGTGAAGACGCAGGGCGCGCCGCGGCCGCGCAAGAGCGCTCGCACGCCGTCGCTCTCCTGAGCGGCGAGGGCGTTGAGGGCGTCGGCGTCGACGACGGCCGGCAGCGGCAGCGAGCCGAGCGCGCCGATGACGAACTTGAAGGCTTCCGGCTGCCGGGAGAGGCCCGGACCCAGGGCCAGCGCCGTGAAGCGCTTCTCCTTAAGAGCGGCCTTCAGCTTGGCCACGGCCTCGACGCGGAGGGCGCCGGCAGGCGACTCCGGCAGGCCCAGCGTCAGCGCTTCGGGCACGGCGACGGCGGCCCGGTCCTGCAGCGAGGCCGGCAGCGCCAGCGTCACCAAACCCGCGCCGGAGCGCAGCGCGGCGCGCGTCGCGAGCAGGGGCGCGCCCAACATACCGCGGCTGCCGCCCACCACGAGCACGTGGCCGAAGACGCCCTTGTGATCGTCGG
>CAZZGQ010000307.1:0-4102 GCA_964653765.1 uncultured Elusimicrobia bacterium
CGGCGGCCTCGGCGGCCGGCCGGTGGTGGCCCAGCTCGTACCAGAGCTCGCGGACGTCGCGCGGCAGCACGCGCCGCACGGCCTCGATCTCGCCGGCGGACAAGTGGCGCGCCAGCGTGACGAAGACGGAGCGGGTGACCAAGGCCGGCTCCAGGCCCGGCTGGTTGCGCGTCAGCTCGCGCAACTGGCTGAAAAACCCGGCCCGGGTCAGGCGCTCGGGCTTGCGGCGCGGTTTCCAGCCTTCGAACAGCACTCCTTGGAGCAGCAGCGGCATCTGGGACGCGAACTTGGCCGTCTCTTCGACGGGCAGGCAGTCCCTGAGCAAGTGCAGCACGGAGCGCAGCGCCACGTAGGCCTTCCGGCGGTCGTCGCTGTGCAGCTCGGCGGCCACCTGCTTGAGCCAGAGGTTCGTCTTCTGTCTGGACGATTCGAAGGCTGGGATCGTGCCGGTCATGTCGTCCTCCTCAATGGCCCGCGTAGCCGGAAGCGGGCTGAGTGACCTTCTCGACGATGCGTCCCGTCATCCCCCGGTCGACGCCGACGATGTCGCTGAGCGCGACCACGCCCCGCGGCTTGCCGTCGGATCCGATCACGACGATGCGGCGGATCTGCCGCTGCTCCATCAGCTCTTCCGCTTGCTTGGTCGTCTCGTCCTCGCCGCAGGTCACTACGTCGCGGCTCATCACTTCCGCCACCCGGCACGACGTCGGGTCCTTCCCTTGCGCCGTGGCGCGGACCGTGATGTCGCGGTCGGTGACGATGCCCATCGCGGAGCCGTCCTCCTGGCAGACCACGAGCGCGCCGATGTCCAGCTCCTCCATCCTCTCCGCCGCCTCCTTCACGGTGTCATGCGGACCCAGGCAGGCCACGGGAGACGTCATCACGTCCTTGAGCTTCTTGTCGAACATTCACCTCACCTCCTTGAAGAATCGCTCTTCACGTCCCATTGTAACGCCGCTCCGCGGGCCGGGCGTTTGAGGCGCTGTCACTCTTTTGCCCCCTTTCTGCTATGATCGGGCCATGAAAACGGAGGAGCGCTACCGAGGCGCTTCCGGGCTCAATTATTTCGACGAAGACGCGCTCCTGCGACGGGTCCTGGAGCGGCATCTGCCGTCGGGGCGCCGCAAGCCCTTCTTCGCCGAGCTCTCGAAGCTGGGAGCCCTCTGCGGAGGGCGCCTCGCGGAGCTGATCGAGTCCTCCCACCGCGACGACCGCTGGCCGCGCCTGGAGCGCTACGACCGCTGGGGCCGGCGCGTCGACCGCGTCCTCTATTGCGATGAGCAGCTGCAGGCGCGCCGCCTGTCCTTCGAGGCGGGCTGCCTGCCGCCCGTGCCGCTGCTCGAGCGCATGGCCAAGACCTACCTGCTCAACCAGAACGGCGAGGGCGGCGTGACCTGCCCGATCGCGATGACCGACGGCCTGGTCCAGCTCCTCGAGGACGAGGGCACCCCGCAGCAGAAGAAGCGCTGGCTGCCGCTGTTGCGCGACGTGGACACGGACCCGGCCTTCACGGCCGGCCAGCAGGCCACCGAGCGGCAGGGCGGCAGCAACGTCTCCGAGAACGAGACGACGGCCGAGCCGGCGGCCGACGGCTCCTGGCGGCTGACCGGGCTCAAGTGGTTCTGCTCCAATCCCGGCGAGCTCTGGGTGGCCACGGCCAAGCCCACGGGCGGCGACGTCGTCGGCCTGTTCCTGGTGCCCCGCCGTCGCCCCGACGGCTCTCTCAACGAGTGCCACATCCTGCGGCTCAAGGACCTGAGCGGCACGCGCGGCAAGGCCACCGCCGAGATCGAGTATAAAGGAGCGTACGCGGAGCTGATCGGGCGGCCCATCCACGGCATGTCGCTGCTGCTGCGCGTGCTGCGGACCTCGCGCGTGCACACCGCCTGCGCCAGCCTGGGCTTCCTGCGGCGGGCGCTCGTCGAGGCGCGCCTCTACGCCCGCGACCGGCTCGTGCTGGGCAAGCCGCTGGAGAAGCTGCCGCACGCCCGCGAGACGCTGACCCGCATCGAAGCCCTGTGGACGGCGAGCCTGCTCTGCTTCTTCGACATGCTCGCGCGCATCGACGCCGGCGACAAGGCCGCCGACGTGCTCGCCCCGCTGCTCAAGATCTCCGTCTCGCGCTGCGCCACGGAAGGCGTCAAGGAATCCCGCCTGCTGCTCGCCGGCAACGGCGCCCTGCGGGACTTCTCGCCGCTGCCCCGCTTGGCCGAGGACGCCATCATCCAGGAGATCTGGGAGGGCACGCACCCTATCCTGGCCGGCCACGTCCTGCGCGCGCTCAAGCGGCCGGCGTCTCGCCAGGCTTTCTTCTCTCTGTGCGAGCTGCCCAAGGGGGCGAATGGCCCGGCCGCCGACGCCGCCTCGGAAGCCTCGCGCCGTCTCGTCGAGCTGCTCGATGGCCTCGGCCCGGGCAGCGCCGACGACCGCGCCCACGACGGGCTGCGCGCCGTCGCCTTGGCCTGGCGCGCCCTGAGCCTGTCGACGCTGCTGCGCGAGGCCGGCGGCCCGCTCGACGAGAAAAAGTCCTTCCGGGAGCTCGCCGCCGCGTTACAATGACTCCAGGGGGTGTTTTACCATGGAGTCAAGGCAAATCCTGCTGTTGGGGCGCTGGATGTACGGCGCCCTCTTCATCCTGACGGGCGTCACTCATCTGACGCCGGGAACGCAGTCCATGGCCGCTCAGCACGGCGTCCCCGCTTGGATGACCGTCTGCGCCGGCTTCATCGCCTGCGCCGGGGGCCTGAGCGTGGCGCTGGGTTATCGAGCCAGAGCCGGGGCGTGGCTGATCGTCGCGTTCCTCGTGCCGGTTACGCTGACCATGCACAGGTTCTGGGGCTTGGCCGATCCGGCCCAAGCCATGGGCCAGTTCGCGCACTTCATGAAGAACGTGTCGATGATGGGCGGCGCGCTCATGGTGAGCTACTTCGGCTCGGGTCCCTTGAGCCTCGATACGCGCCCGAGGGCCGGCTCGCGGACGATCGAATCGGTGCGCCATCGCGAGCCCGCGCTGCGCTGAAAAAAGCGGCGCCCACGAGGCCTGAAAGCGCTTGCCAGCGCCGCCGGGTTTCTCCCATAATGCGGCCATGGGAGGATCCTCGGCGGCCGTCGTCGCGCTCCTATCCTTGGCGGCGATCCCGGCGAACGCGCAATTGAGCGCTCCGCTCGTCGACGGCGCCGCGCTGGAGCAACTGTCGGACATCAAGCGCGCGGCTCAAACCCTGCGGTTGAGCTCGGCCCGACGCGCCCAGGACGGCTCCGCCCTGACCCTCTGGCGCGGCCACGAGACGCAGCCCGTCGTCTCCCCGGAGATCGCCGTCGACCCGTTCGACCGCGCCGTGATCTCGTGGAACACCACCGGCCCCGCCACCATCGAGCTCGAGGTGAACGGCCGCTGGTACGTGATGGGCCGCTGGAGCGACTCGCCCCGCAGCGTCGCCGCCCCGGGCGTCAACACCGACACGCTCGAGCTCGACCAGCCGGCTTCCTCCTTCAGCTTTCGCGTCACCCCCGAGGACGGCGGCGCGGTGACGCTCGTGGCCGTGACCCATTGGATCAACGGGCAGAGGCGAGCGCTGACGCGGGGTCCTTCCCCCGCCTGGGGCCGGGTCCTCGAGGTGCCGCGGCGCTCGCAAGCCAGCAGCGGCCGCGATCCCGCCAAGATCTGCAGCCCGACCTCCCTGTCGATGGTCCTCGAATACTACGGCTTCAACAAGCCCACCGAGGAGGTGGCGGCCGGCGTCTACGACCGTCAAGCCAAGCTCTACGGCAATTGGCCCTTCAACACGGCCTACGCCCACCAGGTCAGCGGCATGGAGACGTACGTGCGGCGCATGTCCGGCCTCGACGAGCTGGAGCAGGAGATCGCCGAGGGCCGGCCCGTCATCATCTCGCACTGGTGGAACAAGGGCGATCTCGACCATGCCCCGGTCTCCGCCACCGACGGCCATCTGATCGTCGTCGTCGGCTTCACCAAGGCCGGCGACGTCGTCGTCAACGATCCCGCGGGACGGCGCGGCAACGGCGGCGTGCGCCGCGTCTACAAGCGCGCGCAGCTGTACAAGACGTGGCTCGGCCACGCCAAGGGCATCGCCTACGTCCT
>CAZZGQ010000308.1:0-4068 GCA_964653765.1 uncultured Elusimicrobia bacterium
GCGAGCACGAGAAGGACCCAGGCGGGGCGCCGGCGGAGCATAGGCGCAGTGTAGACCCGGGGGCCCGGAAAATCAATGGGCGGCGCCGTTTTTACCGCTTATTTAATCAGCAGCGGCACCGGCGTCACGGGAGCCGCCGCGGCGGGCAAAAGCGCCTGCAGGCGCTGGGCGAATTCGCGCGCCGAGCCCAGGCGTTGGGCGGGGTCGGCGCGCAGGGAGTCCTCGATCAGGGCGTCGAGAGCGGGGGGCAGGCCGGGGCGGGCGGCGCTGGCGGTCGGCCAGCCGCCGCGGCGCAGCTGGGCCAGCGGCGCGGGCAGGCGGCCCGTCGTCAGCTCGTAGAGGCAGACGCCCAGGGCGTAGACGTCGCCCTGCTTGGAGACGACGCCGGCTTCGACCTCCGGAGCCATGTATTGGGGCGTGCCGACGACGGTGGCGGTCTTGGCCGAGCCCGGCAGGTCGGCGGCGGTCTCCGCCGGCTTGGCCGCGGGCACGCGCTCGCCCAGCGAGCGGGCGATGCCGAAGTCCATGAGCTTGACCAGCCCGTCGTCGGTGATCATGATGTTGGCGGGCTTGAGGTCGCGGTGCACCAGGCCCCGGCTGTGGGCGTACTCCAGGGCCTGGCAGACGGGCAGCAGGATTTCGGCGGCCAGCGGCAGCGGCAGATGGCCCTTCCGCGCCAGCAGCTCGTGGGCGGTGCGGCCCTTCACGTGCTCGAAGACGAGGTAGAGGTCCGGGCCGTCCTCCAGGATCTCGTGGATGGCGACGACGGCCGGATGGCGCAGGGCGGCCACCGTCCTCGCCTCGCGCAGGAGCAGCTCGCGCGCCTGGCCCTCGAGGACGGCCAGGCGATCGGACATCTTCTTGATGGCGACCGGCCGGCCCAGCGAGTGATCGAAGGCCTCGTAGACGTTGCCCATGCCGCCGCGGCCGATCAGCGGTCCCATCTCGTACTTGCCGGCGAGGCGGCCGTCGCCGCCGCGCAACGTGGCCCGGGCGCTCTCCTTGTCGCCGAGCCGGCGGCGCAGCAGCACCAGGGCGACGCCCAGGGCGGCGACCAAAGCGGCCAGCAACCCGAGCACGCCCCACAGCCACTCCGGCAGGCCGCGGCGGCCGCGCGCGGCGGCGTCCCCGAGGCTGCTCTCGTCGTCGGGGTCGACGAAGCGGCGGGCCGAGCGCACCTTCTCGAGGAAGTCGAGGAACTTGGGGTTGAGCAGGGCCGCCGCCTGCAGCT
The DNA here is from genome assembly GCA_964653765.1 of uncultured Elusimicrobia bacterium. GTDB lineage: Bacteria > Elusimicrobiota > Elusimicrobia > UBA1565 > UBA9628 > JAGWUP01. The sequence continues at coordinate 1,232 of CAZZGQ010000308.1, forward strand.
CGTCGAGCGCCGCCGCATTGTCGCCGCTTCGGCCGAGCACCAGATAGCGGACGTAGCGGACCGTGGAGCTGCGCGGATTGAGGCGCGCCGCCAGGTCGACGGCCTGAGCGGCCTGATCGACCCGGCCCAGGCGCAATTGGGCGAACGCGAGCTGCGTCCAAGCTCCCGCGGAGCGCGAGTCGGCCTTGATCGCGGAGAGGGCGTCGTCGCGGGCGCTCTCGTACTGGCCGAGCCGGTTGTAGACCTCGGCGCGGCGGGTCAGGGCGGCGCCGGTCGGATCGGAGGAGGCGGCGCGCGTGAGGCCGTCGAGGGCGCCCTGGAAGTCGCCGGCGCCGAGCTTGGCGCGCGCCTCGGCGATCAGCTGGGCGCCGGCGCGCTGGGACTCGCTGTCGTAGGAAGGCGCGGCGCCGGCGGGAGCGGAAGCGTCGCCCGGCACGACGGCGCCCGCGGCGGCCGCCCCCGTCTGGCCTTGCGCCCGCGGCAGCGAGGCGGCGGAGCCCTCGGCTTGAGAGGGAGAAGAGGCAGCGGCGGCGTCGCCCGGCGCGGAGGACGAGGCGTCCGCGGCCTTGCGGCCGGCGGCCACGGGAGGCGCCACGAGGCGGCCGTCGCCCGTGTCCGGCGAGGCGGCGGGAGCGCCGTCGCCGGCCGTGAGGCCCGCCGGGGCCTTCGGCGGCGGCGAGCTTTCATTGGAGGCGTTGGCCGCCGGCGACACGAGCTCCCAGTCGTCGTCCATCAGGCCGGCCGATGCCGAGGCGGCTTGGGCGCCGCGCGCGGCCGACGCCAAGAGGAACGCCGCCGCCGCGGGCAGGAGCCTCATGCCGCGCAGTTTAGAGCGCGCCGCCGCTCGATTCAAGAGCGAAACGGCGGTTTACCGAGATTTTGCGCTTACCGAGAATTTATTGGCGCGTAACGGCCTCGGCATTGGCGTCGAGCAGCGCGGCCAGGGCCGGCGACAGCGGCGAGACGTGGTCCGGCAGGCCCGCCTGCGGGATGGGAAAGCCGACCGAGCCGATCTTCGTCACGTCCTCGCCGCGGCAGCCGTCGTTGGGGCAGACGTTGGTGACGCGGCACTGGCCCTTGTAGACGTAGTCCGCCTCGCCGCGCACGAGGATGCCTTCCACCAGTCCGGTCTTGCCGCTGAAGACGGCGCTGCCGGAGTTGCCGCCGTAGGTGTCGAGGTTGGCGCGGAAGAAGCCGTTGAAGGAGGCGTCGCGGACGTTGGCGCCGCCGGCGATCTTGGTGGGCAGGCCGGCCGGATGGCCGATGACGAAGACCGGGTCGCCCTTGGCGACGCCGGGGCCGCGGTCGAGCGCCAGCGGGACGTGGCCGGCGACGACGCGATCCACGCGGACCAGCGCCCAATCGGCGCCGTCGGCCTGCTGCTCGCGGCCGAGCAGCTGGGCGCAGCCGTAGACCTCGGAGGCGGGCACGGCCCCGGGCCGGTCGCCGGCGCGCTTGACGTCGTAGCCGAAGACGAACTTGACCGTCCGGCAGTCCTCCTGGCTCGTCACGCAGTGGCCGGCCGTCATCATCAGGTCGGGCCCGACGAGGGAGCCCGAGCAGAAGGCGCCCACGGTCTGGTCGTAGAAGGGCTCCTCCTTGCAAAGGTTGTAGGCCTGGCCATAGGGCTGCAGGTTGAGCGCGGCCTGGGCGCCCTGGAGCGTCACGTCGGAGGCCCGGAAGAGCGCCACGGTGGAGTCGGCCAGCGCCAGCGTCTTGGCGTCCTGGACCTGGTAGAGATCGCGCCGGTCGTCGCTGCCGTAGACGACCTTCGGATTGGCCTGCGCCGCGCACGCCGCCGCCGTCCCCAGCCACAATAAGACCGCTAACGAGCTTGTTTTCATGAGACCTCCCTGGGATCTCGCCCTGGGCCGGATTCAAGCAGATTGGCGTCCGGGTGTCCATAAGGCCTATTTGCGGATGGGCCCTTCGACCGGTGACAGCGGAGCCCTTAGGGGCCCAAAGCGGCCGGGGCGAAGCGATAGAATGCGCCCATGATCGACGGCAGGACGCGTCGAGGACGGACGTTGGCGCTGGCTTTCGCCGCGGCGGCCGTGGCGCTGAGCGGCTGCGAGCGCGAGAAGCCCGAGGGCCAGGGCTCCTCGGCGCCGTACGCCGCCGCCGCAGGCCCGACGGCGGCGCCCGGGGCGCCGGCCGGCGCGAAGCGCCTGCGCCAGCCCAAGCTGCTGACGGCGGCGGCCGGACGCCTTCAGGGCGGCTCCGCCATGGGCTACGCCGCCGACGACGAGTCGGGCCTGCCGGGCCGCGACGTCTTCGACGGAGATCGCCGGCGCTCCACGACGCGCGTCGCCTCGGCGACCTGGGATCCCGCCTGGGGCCAGCCGCAGGACACGCCGCAACAGCGCGAGGCGCTCAAGGACGCCCTGACCTCCGTGCCCTCGGCGCAGGGCCTGCGCACGGCGCCGGTCCCGCCGCCCGTCGCCGCTCCCGTGCCGCCGGCCGACGTCCCCAGCCAGCCCACCGCCGTGTCGCGCCTCCTGGGCGCGGGCACGGCCCTGGCCGCCTTCGACGCCTTCCAGCGCAAGCTCGAGGGGGAGGCCGTCGAGGTGCTCAGCCGCGCCGCTTGGGGCGCGCGGGCGGCGCGTTCCCAGGGCTACCGCCAGAACCCCAACCGCGTCACGGTCCACCACACCGACGGCCACCCGCGCACGCGTCTGAGCGACTCGATCGAGGAGATGCGCGGCTACCAGAGCTTCCATATGAACGGCCGCGGCTGGGCCGACATCGGCTATCACTTCGTGATCGACGGGGCGGGCCGCGTGCTGGAAGGCCGCCACGCCGAGATCCTCGGCGCCCACGCCGGCGGCAACGCGAAC
>CAZZGQ010000309.1:0-4028 GCA_964653765.1 uncultured Elusimicrobia bacterium
CCCGGCAACCGTTCGAGCCAGCGATACGGCGGCAGCTTGACGCTGTCGAGCAGCCGAAACAGCACGAACGCCGCGGCCAAGGGGCCGACCGTCCGGGGCAGCAGCGCCGCCGCCGTCCACATGCCGACGACCTCGTCCAAGACGATCCGCGGGTCGTCGTGACGCCCGAGGGCGACTTCGGCCAGCCCGCAGATCCAGCATGCGACGGCGATCGAAACCGCCAGGATGGCCCACCACGCCGATCCGCCGGCGGGCAGCAGCGGCAAGAGGGCCAGGCCTTCCAGCGAGCCGACGAAGCCCGCTCCCGTCCACTTGCCGTCACGTCCCGCCAACGTCCCGGGAATATAGCTTAAATAGGCCCCAGTGGCAAAGAAGACCGCGGCGCGGCTCAGGAGCCCCACGATTTTTCTAGAAGCTGGCGGGACTGCTGGATGTACTTGTAGGCGGAGCTCCAGGCCATGCCGACGCAGAGCACGGCGAGCAGATAGGTGAGCTTGTAGGCCGGAATGGGCCAGGGCAGGAGCTCGTGGGCGATCAGCAGGGCGATCATGGCCAGCACGGCGCCGCTCTGGACGGCCATGCTCCACTTCCCCCAGCGCTCGGCGGCCAGGATGCGGCCTTGCTGGGTGATCGTCAGCGTGCGGACGCCGCCCATCAGCAACTCGCGCGTGATGATCAGGAACACGGCCCAGAGCGGGACTCCGGCGTGCAGCCGGACGAGCCCGATCAGGGCTCCGATCACGAGCATCTTGTCGGCGATGGGGTCTGCGACCTTCCCGAAGGGGCTGATGCTGTGCGTGGTGCGCGCCACGTAGCCGTCGACCCAGTCGGTGACCATGGCCGCCACGAACAAGACGAAAGCCAGCACGTGAGCCATCGGCCCGGCCTTCATCAGGGCGGCGAAGGTCGCCAGCGCCAGCCCGAAGCGGAACATCGTGAGCTGGTTGGCGAGCGTCATGGGGGCCCGGCTACGGCGCCTCGATGCGGAACGTCCCGTCGGCCTGCGGCGCGCCCAGCGTGAAGGGCTTGCCGTCGAGCGTGACGCGCAGGTCCTGAGGATCGCTGGAGCGCAAGGTGAGCGCCTTCTGCGCCTTCCAGCTCTGCTGCGAGCCCTGCGGCACGCGGCCCTGGAATTTCTCGACGCCGTCGATCTCCACGCTGATCCACATCTCGCGCCGGAACTGAAGGACCACGTCGGCGGCGGCCGCGGGCTTGATCGGGGCGAGCGCGGCCGGCGTCGCGGGAGCGGCCTGCTCGGCCGGAGCGGGCGCGGCGGCGGGCCGGGCGCTGAGCCAGTACAAGCCCACGCCGGCCAGGGCGCAGCCGGCCAGGATCAGCAAGCCGGGAAGCCAGAGCGAGGAACCGGCTCCGCCGCCGGCGTCGTGACCGTGCTTGTCGCGGCCGCCGTGGCCGTTGGACTTGAGCACGCGCGGCGCCGGCGCGTGCTGATCGGCGGCGGGGCGCGGGGCGTGCTTCGGGGCGGCGGGAGCGGGAGCGGGCGTCGGCGCCGGAGCGGGCGCGGCGGCCGGAGCGCTTTCCGAGGGCTTGGCGGCGTCTCCCTCGGGGGCGGTCGGCGCGGGCGGCGCCTCGATGCGGCGCCACAGGGCGTCGAAGTCCACCTCGAGGTAGTCGCAGTAGCTCTTCAGGAAGCCGCGCAGATACGCCAGGGCCGGGAAGTCCTCGAAGCGGTTGTTCTCGAGCGCGTCCAGGAACTTGCGAGGGATGCGCGTGTGCTGGCTGACGGCGTCGATCGTGTGTCCCTTCTTGGAGCGCGCCTCTTTCAAAGTCGTTCCGATGTCGACTTTGATGTCGGGGGCGTGCTTGGTCGGGATCTTGCGCAGTGGGTCGCGGTCGCTGTCCATTTTACTTGCTCTTGGGAGGCTTCACGTTGTCGAAGACGTCGGCTCCCGGCGGCGGCGTGAATCGAAACCGTGCGTCGGCCAACGCTGGATTATACCTGATATTGTAGAAAACCGAATGCACGACGACCGTGCCGGCCTTCAGATCGGTCTCGCCGGGGAAGAAATCGCGGGTGGACATGTGCAGGGTCAGCGCGAAGTCCCCCGCGGCGTCCTTCTTCTTGGGCTTGAGCGTGAGGCTGATCCGGCGGTGGCCGTCCTGCGCCGGCGCCGAGACGGAGCTGATCGAGGCGTCGTAGGACTTGAGCAAGCCGGCGTAATTTCCGAAGTCGAGCAGCCCTTGGGCCATGGGCTCGGACTTCTTCCAGTCCGAGAAGCTCGTCTTGATGACCTGCTCGGTGGAGGGACGGTAGATCCATAGCCACGTGCCGTCGGACACCAGCGTCTGAGGCTCCGGCCTGCGGTGCTCGAGGCGCAGGAGGTCGGGCTTGCGGAACTCCACGCTGCCCTCCACCGTCTGGGCGCCGCCGGCCTGCTCCCAGTTGACGACCTGCTTGAAGTCGGCCGAAAGCGAGTCGAGGTCGCGGTCGAGCTTCTCGAAGCGGGCGACGACGAGCTCCACGGTGATGGGTTGGGTGGGCGGCGGGAGCAGGGGCAGGGTGGCGGGCGGCGTCGAGATGGCGATCGGAGAGACCGAGGTCTGGGCGTTCTTGCGCGGCGTTGCGGCCGAGGCCGGCGCGGCCGCCACGGCGAGCGCGGCGGCCAGGAGCGCGGCGGGACGCTTCATCGCCGGTCGTCGAGCGGCACCTGCGGGAAGTTCTGGCGCAGGTAGTCCTCGATCTGGTCGAAGTGGATCTCCCAGCGGTTGGAGCCCTCGGGCTTGTGGATGAGCTCCTTGACCTCCAGGGCGGAGAGCAGGTTGGTGGCGCGCGCGGAGCTGCCGAACTGCGCCTTGAGGAGGTCCTGCGAGACGCGCCGGCGCTCGAGCACGAGCTTGAGCGCCTGAGAGAACTCGAGCGGCTCGACGCCGAGAGTGGCCAGGTCCTCGGTCGCTCCCCCCTTCGCCGCCATCGTCTCGAGCATGGGATAGTCCGGCTTGCCCTGGCTCTTGAGATAAGCCGCGAGGCGGTTGATCTCTTCCTCGGAGACGTAGGCGCCCTGGCAGCGCTCGGGCTTCTGGGCGCCGGCGGCGAGGTAGAGCATGTCTCCTTTGCCCTGCAGGGTCTCGGCGCCGCTGCCGTCCAAGATGACCTTGGAGTCGATCTTCGAGATCACCTGCAGCGCCAGGCGCGCCGGCAGGTTGGCCTTGATGACGCCGGTGATGACGTCCACCGAGGGCCGTTGAGTGGCCAAGACGAGATGGATGCCGACCGCGCGCGCCATCTGCGTCAGGCGCTGGATCGAGTCTTCGACGGTGTCGGCGGCGATGAGCATGAGATCGGCGAGCTCATCGATCACGACGACGATGAAGAACTCGCGCGGCTGCCCCTTCTTGTCGGCCTCGCGGTTGTAGGAGTCGATGTTGCGCACGCCGAAGAGCTGGAACTTCTCGTAGCGCTTCTCCATCAGGCGCACGAGAGCGAGCAGCGACTTGGAGGCATCCTTGGGGTTGGTGACGACGGCGACCTTCTCGGCCGACTGGGTGGGATCGAAGAGGTGCGGGATGCCGTCGTAGAACGTGAGCTCCAGACGCTTCGGGTCGATCATCATGAACTTCACCTCGTCGGGACGGGCCCGCATGAGGATGGACATGATCATCGAGTGCATCGCCACGGACTTGCCGCTGTTGGTGGCGCCCGCGACCAGCAGGTGCGGCATCTTCTGGATGTCGGCGCCCTTGGGCTGGCCATCCGCGGCCAGACCCAGGCCGAAGGTGAGCAGGGGCGCGTCCGCGGGCACGGCCAGCGGGCTCTCCAGCAGCTCGCGCAGGACGACCATGGCCGGCCGCTGGTTCGGGATCTCGATGCCGACCGCCGCCTTGCCCGGGATCGGGGCGATGATGCGGATGCCCTTGGCGCGCATGGCGAGGGCGATGTCGTTCTCGAGGGCGACGATGGAGCTGACCTTCACGCCCGGGGCGGGCGAGAGCTCGTAGCGCGTGATGACGGGGCCCGGCGCGTAGCCCGTGACGCGCGCCTCGATGTCGAAGTTCTTGAGGGCGGTCTCGAG
>CAZZGQ010000310.1:0-4027 GCA_964653765.1 uncultured Elusimicrobia bacterium
AACTTCCTCGACGTCGGCGGCGCGGCCAACGAGGAGCGCGTCACGCGCGCCTTCCAGATCATCCTCAAGGACCCCAAGGTGAAGGCCGTGCTGGTCAACATCTTCGGCGGCATCGTGAAGTGCGACATGATCGCGGCGGGCATCCTCGCCGCGCTCAAGAAGGTCAAGATGAAGGTGCCCCTGATCGTGCGCCTGCAGGGCACCAACGTCGAGAAGGGCCGCGAGCTGCTCAAGAACTCCGGCGTCTCGATCATCACGGCCGAGGGATTGTGGGAGGCGGCGCAGAAGGCCGTGGCCGCCACGAAGGGAGCGGCCAACTAAAATGTCCATCCTACTCAACAAGGACTCGAAGATCATCGTGCAGGGCTTCACCGGCTCGGCGGGCAGCTTCCACGCCCAGCAGTGCATCGCCTACGGCAGCCAGATCGTCGGCGGCGTGACGCCCGGCCGCGGCGGCCAGGCCCACCTCGAGCGCCCCGTCTTCAACACCGTCAACGAGGCCGTGACGCACACCGGCGCCAACGTCTCTCTGATCTTCGTGCCCGCGCCCTATGCCGCGGACTCGATCCTGGAAGCCGTCGACGCCGGCATCTCCCTGATCATCACGATCACGGAAGGCATCCCGGTCCTCGACATGGCGCGCGTCAAGCGCGCTCTGGAAGCCTCCATCCGCGCCGGCAACGAGGTCCGCATGGTCGGCCCCAATTGCCCCGGCGTCATCACCCCCGGCCAGTGCAAGGCCGGCATCATGCCCGGCTACATCCACCGGCCCGGCTCGATCGGCGTGGTGTCCCGTTCCGGGACGCTGACGTACGAGGCGGTCGATCAGCTCACCAAGCTCGGCTTGGGCCAATCCACCGTCGTCGGCATCGGCGGCGACCCCATCGCGGGCATGAGCCATGCCGACGTGCTCAGCCTCTTCGAGGCTGACCCTGATACTGAGGCCGTCGTGCTCATCGGCGAGATCGGCGGCTCCGGCGAGGAAGAGGCGGCGCGTTTCGCGCGCGACCGCATGAGCAAGCCCGTTTTCGGCTTCATCGCCGGACGCACCGCGCCTCCGGGCCGCCGCATGGGCCACGCGGGCGCGATCGTGGAAGGCGGGGCGGGGACGCACGCGGGCAAGGTCGCGGCGCTGAAGGAATGCGGCGTCACGACGATCGAAAATCTGAGCGACATCGGCGCCACGGTGGCGCGGGCGCTCAAGAAAACGGCGGTGGCATAACATGGCGACGGCAGCGACGGCTTCGAAGGTCATCCCCGGCTTGGAGGGCGTCGTCGCGACGCAGACCAAGCTCAGCATGGTCGACGGCCAGGGCGGCCGTCTCGTCATCGGCGGCTACGACGTGGGTGAATTGGCCGGCAAGGTCACCTTCGAGGAAGCCTGCATGCTGCTCTGGAAGGGCACGCTGCCGGCGAAGGACGAGGTCCCCGGCATCCAGAAGGAGCTGGCGGGCCTGCGCGCTCTGCGCCCCGAGACGCTCGAGATCATCAAGACCGCCCGCAACGCCCCGCCGATCGACGCGCTGCGCATGGCCTGCGCCACGCTCTCCCTCGACGTGAGCAACCCCAACGACATCTCTCCGGCCGGCGACCTGGCCATGGCCAAGCGCCTCGTCGCCCGCTTCCCGACCGTCGTCGCCGCTCACGCGCGCATGCGCCAGGGCCACGAGCCGATCGCGCCGAAGCCCGAGCTGTCCTTGTCCGAGAATTTCCTGTACATGGTCTTCGGCGAGAAGCCGCACCCGGCGGCCGCCAAGGCCCTGGACACGTACTGGGTGACGGTCATCGACCACGGCATGAACGCCTCCACCTTCACCTCCCGCGTCATCGCCTCCACGCGCTCCGACATGGTCAGCGCCGTGACGGGCGGCGTCGGCGCCCTCAAGGGCCCGCTGCACGGCGGCGCCCCGGGTCCGGTGCTCGACATGCTCGTCGACATCAAGACCGCCGACCGCGCCGAGGCCTGGCTGCGCAAGGAGCTCGAGGAAGGCCGCCGCGTCATGGGCTTCGGCCATCGCGTATACAAGGTGCGCGACCCGCGCGCCGAGGTGCTGGCCAAGACGGCTGAAGAGATGGCCGGCGCCGACCTGCACAACAAGAAGCTCTACGAGCTGGCCCGCTCCGTCGAGAAGACGGCCATCAAGGTGCTCGACGAGGTCAAGCCCGGCCGCAACCTCAAGACCAACGTCGAGTTCTACACCGCGCTCGTGCTGCAGTCGATCGGCCTCTCGCCCGACCAGTTCGTGGCGATGTTCGCCTGCGGCCGCGTGGGCGGCTGGTGCGCCCACGTCATGGAGCAGCACGCCCAGGACCGCCTGATCCGCCCGCAGTCGGAGTACATCGGCCCGATGGGCCTCAAGGTCTCGCGCTAACCGCGAAGGACCCGAAAGAGAGACGCCCGGCTCCCTAGCCGGGCGTCTTCTTTTTCAGGGTGAAACTGGTTTCGAAACCAGTTTCGCCTCGCCGGTGGGGCGGATCCAGCCGATCCGCTCCAGCGCCGCGGCCAGGACCCGATCTCCGCGCTTGCCGCGCACGTTCTCCACGAGGACGTCGGGGATCAGCTTCAAGCCGTTGCGGGCGCGCGAGAAGTGGCGGCCCCTCGGAGCGCGCCAGCGGCCCTCCGTGATCTTCACGGCGGAGCCATCCTCATGGAGATAGGTCCGCTGCATGAGGCCTTTGCCCCAGGTGGGCTCGCCCACGATCACGGCGCGGCCATGATCCTGCAGCGCCGCCGCCAGCGCCTCGGCGGCGGAGGCCGTGCGGCGGTCCACGAGCACGGCCAGGGGGGAGGAGTCGGCGCCGAGGACGAAGCCGGTGACGGTGGTCTGCCGCCCGGCGCGCGTGTCCGTCGTCTGGAGCACCGACCGGGACGGCAAAAACAGCGCGGCCACCTTCGCGGCCTCTGAGACGTAGCCGCCCGGGTTGCTGCGGAGGTCGAGGACGAAGCGCTTGGCGCCCTTGCTCTTCAGGTCGCGCATGACGCCTTCCACATCTTCGCTCGACAGCAGCGAGAATTGGGAGAGCTGGATGTAGCCGGCGTCGCCCATGAGAAACCCGCGGGCTTGGGGCTGGCGCTGGACGACGCCGCGTACCGACAGCGTCAGGAGCCCTTCCTCGCCGTCCCGCCGGACTTCCAGGGTCACCGCCTCCTCCGGCTTGGAGCGCAGGGCGCGCTGGATCGAGCCGATCTTGGCCGCTTGGCCGTTGACCGAGACGACGACGTCGTCGGGCTTCAAGCCGGCCCGATCCGCGGGCCCCAACTCCGTCACATTCTGGACGCGCAGGCCCAGTCCCTTTTGAAAGCGGAACTTCGCGCCGATGACGGGCGCCAGGCCGGCAATGTCGTTTTCCAATTTCTGCGCGCCCGCGGGCTCGAGCGCCGCGGTGAAGGGATCGAGAGAGGCGGTCATGCGCCGAGCGGCTTGGCGCAGGGCTTGGGCGGCGCGGGGTCCCGCCAACTGCCGGGCCGCCTCGCCGAAGAAGCCGACCAGCGCCGACGTCTTTTCCTCGGGAGGGGCGACCTCGACGATCGTGAGCTTGGAGTTCTCCACGCGCTCCGAGACGAGCGGGGCGCCTTGCCGGAAGGCGTCTATGACCTCCTGAGCGCTGCGCATGTGCGCGGTGGAGTTCGGCCCCATCCGGTAAACCAAGTCGCCGGGACGCAGGCCGGCCCGCTGGGCCGCGGAGCCGGCCTTCACGTCGGTCACCCGGATCATGCCCAGCCCGGCGTCGTATTCCAGCGAGAAATCGAGCGGCGCGTCCGTCGAGGCTTTGGCCAGGCCGAGTAGCGCCCGGTTCAGGCGGCCGGCCGCCGGATGGGCGGCTTGGCCGCTCTGCGCCAGCAAGCCGCGCAGGGCCAGGCGCAAGAGGGAAGAGCGGGCGGGAGCGTCGACGTGCTTCTTCTCGATCAAGGCGGCGGCGCGCGGGATCAGCCGTGCCAGCACGGCCGCGCGCTCCTGGTCGTCGGGAGCAGCGGGCTCCCGGGAATAGGCGACGTCGGCGGAGCCGTCGAAGGCGCGGCGCGCCA
>CAZZGQ010000311.1:0-4020 GCA_964653765.1 uncultured Elusimicrobia bacterium
GAGCGCCCGTCCACTTTCTTGCCCGAGACCTGCTCCGGGCTCATGTAGGACGGCGTGCCCATCACGGTGCCGGTGGCCGTCTTGGACGAGGCCGTGATGCGCGCGATGCCGAAATCGGCCACGCGGATCGTGCCGTCCTTCAGGCGCATGATGTTGGCCGGCTTGATGTCGCGGTGCACGATGCCCTGGGCGTGGGCGTAGTCCAGCGCCTCGGCCACGACGGCGACAGATTCGACGACGACGTCGACGGGCAGGAGCTGGTCCTTCGCCGTGTAGCGCGTGAAATCGTGGCCGTCGAGCAGCTCCATCGCGATGTAGGCGATGTCCTGCTCCTCGCCGGCGTCGAAGATGCGCACGATATTGGGGTGGTTGAGCGTGCCCGCGCTCTCCGCCTCGCGGAAGAACCGCTCCTTGACGGCCTTGGCCTCGGCGGCGTCCGAGCCTTCCTCGAGCACCATCGTCTTGATGGCGACCTGGCGGTTGATCTTGGGGTCCTTGCCGAGGTAGACAATGCCCATCGCGCCGCGGCCCAGCTCCTTTTCGATCTCGTAGCGGCCGAGCGTGGGCTTGGTGGAGCCGTCGCCGACCATGATCGTGCCGTCCTTCTTGGCGCCGCCGATGCCGCCGAAGACGGCGCCGTCCGAGGCCTCCTTCAGCTTCTTCGCCTTGGCGACGACGTCCTTGTACTTGGGGTCCTTGGCGGCGACGTGCTCGAGCACAGCGGCCGCCTTCGAAAACTGACGCTTGCGCTCGAAGTCCAGCGACAGGTTGTAGAGCGTGTCCTTCATGTTGTCGTCGAGCGGGCAGAGCCGGAACTTCTCGAAGGCCAGGTCGAGCATGCCCTGGCCCTGGAAGGAGAGGCCGAGCATCTTGTTCGTCTCGATGGCGGAGGCCTCGACCAGCTCCTTGCCCTTCTCGGCGAAGAAGAAGCGCCGCGTCACGATGACGACGTAGCCCAAGGCGAGCAGCGCGCCGGGATAGGCGATCTTCAGCCACTGGCCGTTGATGAAGAGGTAGGTGCCTGCGCCGAGCAGGCCCAGCGTCATGACGGCGCTGAGCAAGAAGCCCCAGAGCGCCTTGAGCCGAGGCAGGACGAGCATGATGAAGAGGCCGATGAAGGCGATGAGCCCCCACTCCAGCCGCTGCGCGAAGGGCGGCCGCACCAGGAAGCGCTTCTGCAGGACGTTCGAGATCTCGTTGGCCACGACCTCCGGCGCCGAGAGCGCCGGCGTCACGGGCGTGACGCTGAGCGTGCCCACGCCCGTGGCCGTCAGGCCCACGATCACCACGCGGTCCTTGAAGACGTCCCAGGAGACCTTGTCGTTCATCACGTCCTGGAACGAGTAGGAGCGGAAGGTGCCCTCGGGACCGGCGAAGGTGATCATCATGCGGCTGTCCTCGTCCAGCGGCACGGTCGTCTTGCCCAGGCGCAGCTCGCGGCCGGGGACGAGCACGGCGTCGCCGGCCTTGAGGCCGAGGGCGGCCAGGGCCAAGCGGATGCTGTAGGACGGCAAGCGGGCCTGGCCGTAGCGCATCACCGGCGCCTCGCGGCGGACGACGCCGTCGATGTCGCGCTCGATATTGACGAAGCCCACGCCGAACGCCGCTTCCGCGAAAGAGGGGATGGGGTAGACGGCCTTGGTGCCGTCGGGCATCGTCGGCTCGGCCATGCCGGCGCCGGAGGCTTGCAGGGCCACGGTGGCGCTGGCCAGCGACGGCGGCATCTCGTCGGGCTTGGCCCCCGCCAGGCCTTGGGAGAAGAACATCGGCAGCACCACGTCGCCCGCCTGCTTGAGGGAGGCGAGCAGCCTGCTGTCGTTGTCGAGGCGGACGCTCGCCGACGAGAAAGCCTCGTCGAAGCTCTTGGTGCGGTCGAGGATCTTCTTCTTGGCCAGGAGGTCCTCGTACTGCTTCTGCAGCGACTGGACCTCGAGCAGGCCTTGGTTCTGCTCCGGCTCGGAGTAGATGATGTTGAGGCCGATCACGCGCGGGTGGCCTTTTTCCTGCAGCTTGTCGAGCATCTCGGCCAGCCGGGCGCGCGGCCAAGGCCAGCGGCCGAGGGCCGAGACGGAAGCGTCGTCGATCTTGATCAAGACGACGTCCTGCCCGGGATCGACGGACTGGCGCAGCTTGGCGCGCTGGTCGTACGTCTTCAGCTCGAGGGCCTCGAAGAAGGGAAAGAGTCCCGGGATCGCGTAGCCTCCGGCGACGACGAGGGTCAACGCCAGGCCGATGGCCGCGTCGGCCAGCCACGCTCTCTTCATTTCGCGCGTAGTGTAACTGACCTCCCAAGGGCTGTCAACCCGTCCTTGGTCGCAGGCTGTCCGTATATGGTATTTTGGACGAATGCTGCGGCTGACGGCGGTCTTGTCGGTGGGCCTGGCCCTGCTGGCCGCTCCCGTCCGCGCGCGGGAAGCGGCCCTGGCGGACCTGACCTCCGGCCACTACGAGGTCGCCATCGACGGCCTGCTCTGCAGGACTTGCGGCAAGATCATCTCGGAAGAGGTGGCCGCCCTCCCCCCGGTCCAGAGCGCCAGCGTCGACTTCGACCGCGAGGTGCTCACGGTGACCATCCGCCCCCAGAAGACGCTGACCGCCTCGCGCCTGCGCCGCGCCCTCAAGCGCGCCGCCAAGCGCGTCGACCTCGACACCACCTTCGCCATCAAGTCCGTCGTCTACAAGGTCTAACTTAACAGCGGGCAGCCTTAAGATTTAACTTTTGGACTCAAAAGTTAAATCTTAAGGCTGCCCGCTGTTAACTTAAAAAAGCGGAAGGCCCGCCTCTTGCGAGGCGGGCCTTGCTTTATGTGCGGTTCGTCTTAGAGCTTCTTGACGTTCGCCGCCCGGGGGCCCTTGTCGGACTCCTGGATATCAAATTCAACAGCCTGGTTCTCCGCAAGGCTCTTGAATCCCTCACCCAAGATCGCCGAATGGTGGACGAACAGGTCCTTAGAACCGTCGTCCGGGGTGATGAACCCGTAGCCCTTCTGATCGTTGAACCACTTCACTTTTCCCGTAGGCATTCTTATTGCTTATCCTCTTTGAGTACTGATGTCGCCCGCCGATGAGTCCGGCTGGCTTGGGCTATTATAGCACGGGGGTGGTGGGTGTCAACGAAAGAATTTCGCCATTCCTGTCTCGCCCAGAATCCAAAGCGGACCGACCAAAAGGTGGGTCACGTTCCGCGTGAAAGCCGGGCTGCGCCCCTCGTACCAGTGGCCGACAAACTGCAAGATCCAGCCCAGGATGAACAGCGGGAGGAACAGGGCGCCGGGCAGGCGGGCCGCCGCCGCGGCTAGGCCGGCCAGGACGACGGCCATGGCCAAGCCCAAAGGCAGGTCCCAGACCATATATAAGGGAAGGAGGGCGGCGAGCAGGGGCCAAGCCGTGCCCGGCCAGAACGTCCAGCGCAGGAGGCAGAGGACGATAATGGGTATCCCGATAGCGTGGCAGAGGCGGTTCTTGGGGTGGCGATGATACTCGCCGTAGTCGGCCGCCAGGGCCGGCCAGTCGAGGATGCTCGCGCGCGGCATGCCCCATGCTATCATTTCGTCCGTGGACGCCGAGAAGCGCAAGGATTACTTGAACCGGCTCATCATGGGCCTCGAGCAGACCATCGAGACCATGAAGTTCGAGATCCCGTATTACAAGCCGGAAGATATCCAGCTCAAGTACGCCAAGAAGTTCCTGGCCTCGGCCGAGGAGAACCTCGCCGCCGCGCGCAAGGAGCTGGACATGCTCGAGAACCAGATCCACGGCCACCAACGCCGCGACCGCGGCGACGAAGACTAGCCCGGTAAAATCGGGGGTCTGACCCTCGATTTTACCGGCCTGTCAGCGCCAGGCCGACGCCGCCCAGGACGGCCGCCATGCCCATCCAGGCGCGCGGGTCGCCGGGCTCGTTCAGGAAAATCCGGCCCAGGATGACGGCCACGATCGGGAACACCAGCGTGATCAGGCTCAGTTTGGTGGCCTCCATGACCTTGATGAGGTGGAAGTAGGAGAGGAACGCCGTCACGC
>CAZZGQ010000312.1:0-4003 GCA_964653765.1 uncultured Elusimicrobia bacterium
CGCCGCGCGCCCTAGTGACGCCGCCGCGCTGATCGCCAGCCCTTCACGGATTTGCTGAAAATTAGCCCGCTCCTTCGCCGCTCGCGCCGCGGCCGCGCGCAACGGCGACCGCGGCCCGAGGGCGCCATGGTAGCGGACCAAATGCGCCCGGGCCGGCGGAATCAGCCGCGCGAAGCGCTCCAGGAATTCGTGCGGCTTGAGCTCGACGACCTCCTGAATCCCATCATGGCCTTTCTTGGGCCAATAGCGGACGAGCTTCTCCTCGGGACGGTAGGAGAGCCTCTTGACGGAAATCGCCGGACGCAGGATGTAGCCCACCAGCCTTGAGAGCGCGGCGCGGTCCTCGGCCTCGACGCGCACGGAGCCGTTGAGAGAAAACCCGCCCAGCGGCCTGGCTAAAAGCTCCCCTATGACGAACTCAGGAACCGCGCCCAGGCGGCGCATGCGCAAGAGCACCTTGCGCCGGATCACAGCGCTCAGCGCGGCAAGCTCTTCCGGCGTCGGCTCGGGGGCCGGGTGGAATCTGAGCTTGGCGTCTTCATAGCTGAACGCCCCGTCCGAGACGACGGCGTGCACGTGCACATGAAGATTGACGCGGGAGCCGAAGCGCTGCAGGGCGTGAAGCTGCGCCGGAACCGCGCCTTTCTGCGACTTCGATGCGTAGAACCGGGTCAGCTGTCTTGCGAGGATGGCGCTGAGCTCTCCCGGCAGCCGCTTGTCGCGGTGGACAAAATAGCGCAGGCGCTTGGGGATGACAAGCACCCACTGGCGGTAGGGGACCTCGGGAAGAAGCTCGTCGACGGCCCGCGCGCCGCTGATGGCGGAGCGCTTGCCGTCGCAAGACGGGCAGGCCAGGCGTTTCTTGCACGAGAAGGGCACGAACAGGCTCTCGTCGCACTTGGCGCAACGGTAGCGCACCACGCCGAAGCGATGGACGCCGCAGGCAAGAAACGCGCGCAAGGAGTCCTCGGCGCATGGCTCAGGCCGTTTGTCGGTCTTCGAGCGCAGGCCGGCGGCCCAGGTTTCCAGCTCGTCGAGGACGAGGCGATAGAGCGGGCTGGCGCGCGCTTGGCGTGGGGCGTAGGCGCGGGCCTTGCCCGCGATGACCTGCACATAAGATCTACGAATTTGGGGGCGTTTTTGTTCCCTGACGGAACTTTCCCCAGGGGGGTTCCAGATGGAACGATGCGCCCGTCCGTGAAGGTCCGTTGCTCAGTGAAGGATCGCGGCTCGGTGTCCCAGCCGGCTTGAACGAGAGCAGGAACTATATACTTTCGGCAGGTGTCAGCTTCAGTAAGCATACGCCATCATCTGTTCACAGGCCGGGTCCATGGCTCAAACGTGGCTCAACATTATGCTGTATTTTCAAGTATCTCTACGGGAATTAGCCGGATTGAGCCAGTTTGAGCCAGATTGGGACAGAATTAGCCGCAGGATCATCCGGCCCTCTTAAGGTGCCAACGCGCGCTACGCGCACGTCCCTTGAGCTCGATGAGCTTAAGCCGCCTGAGCAGGTAAAGGTCTTCGCGAAGACTCCTTGCCGTTGCTCCCGGCTTCAGCAGCGGAAGCATATCGGATAGTCGGAGCGCGCCCGCAGAGGCTAGCATGTCGAGGACCTCGCGCTGCCGTTCCGTCAAGTCGTGGCCGATCCTCGTGGGCGGCTGGTAGCGCGTCGCGCTGAAACGAACGACGACTGCCCCGGGAATCTCTTCAATCTCGGGCTTTGGCAGGCCGGCGCGGTCCATCATCTCGGCCATCTTAATCGTCCCGCGGCCCCAGGTCTCGATGATGCCGCGCCTGTAGAAGACATCGGCGATGATGGGATTCCAAGGCAAGGACTCGTGCGGCTTGTAGAGGTCGGCCGCGGTCAGGCCGAAGTGAAGCGAGCCGGAGGAGCTGATCTCCAATCGGTCGTCGTAGATCGCGACGCCGACCGAGCCGCCGCCGATGGAGTAGTCCCGGTGGCAGAAGGCGTTCGCAAGAGCCTCGCGCAGCGCGAGCGGAGGATAGAGCGGATCGTCCTCTCGTTCGAAAAGGTTCGGGACCACCCGGCCGGCGACCGGAAGGTGGTCCCGGAAGAATCGCTCGGCTCTCAACAGCAGGTCGAAAACGTTCCCGCGATATTGCCGGTTGTCGACGAACTCCGTCTTGTCGGTGCCCTTGAACCGCGCGAGCCGAAGCAAGCATTGGGAATACTCCGGTTGCAGCCGCTCGGGTCGCGCGAAGAGGATCACCGCCGCGCGCAGAAGCTGGCCGTCTTTGGTGAGCATGAGGCCGCGGAGGAGATCCTCCGACGCGCGCGTGCCGGGGTCTTCCGCGCGCCCGCGGCGGATCGCTTCCTCAACCGTCCGCACGATCTCGGCCTCGTCCAGATCCTTTACGGTCCAGCCTTCGGCCGGCTGGTTCTCCCAGCGCGAGGTCGCGTGCAGCTCCTCAAGGAGCATCCGATTGTAGTCTTCCCGAGACATCTCAGCGTTGGTCGTGCCGAGCCGCCGGTAGGCCTTGCCCTGGAACGAGTAGGGCCGCCGCGATCCACGCTCGACCGAGACGACGACAGCCTCGCGATCCTTGCCGACCGGGAGGCGCTCGACCGCGGGGAAGGCGGGAGGCTCGATCATCCGCAGGTAAGCCGCGACATCCTC
Organism: uncultured Elusimicrobia bacterium; assembly: GCA_964653765.1. Lineage (GTDB taxonomy): Bacteria > Elusimicrobiota > Elusimicrobia > UBA1565 > UBA9628 > JAGWUP01. Next base: position 2,643 of record CAZZGQ010000312.1, read on the forward strand.
GACCGTCTTGTCGGTCACGGCCTGGCCGGCGATCCCCCCTTTGGCGTCAACGCCAAAGATGACCCGGCCGCCCTTGTGATTCAACATGGCGCACACGGCCTTGGCCGCCTCGCCTCGCTGGCCGGTGGTGCCCTTGAACTCCTGGGTCTCGGACTCGCCCCGAGCTACCCATTCGGTCAATCGATCACTGGTCTTCATTCTTCACCGGGTCGTCTTGGCCGCCACTGGTGGCCAAAACAGGCCGCGCCCACAACACGCAAAGAACCCTACGGGCGCACTCCTCCCGCAGCCGTGCAAGGAAAGCGATGGGCGAGTCTAACAAAATTGACGTACCCTGTCTCGTTTTCGGAGCCTCGCCGGCTGGGCCTTTCGACCTCGCATACGCCGGGTCCAACGTCTCTGGGCGGGAATCGATCTCGGCGCTACACTTTGATCAGCTCGTGTAGCCCGGGGGATTGGCCTCGGGGTATCCACGGTCCCGCCGTAACGGGACGAGACCACGGGATCGGCGGCATTTGTGGATCCCGAAGTCCAAGAAGCACCCCCAGTCTCGGCTGTTCCTGACCAGCCGAAGGTCGACGTCGATACCCTGTTCGACAAGGTCGGCCGCTACTTCCAGGCACAGCCCGCCACCCGCTCGCTGGACTATTGGCTCAGGTACGAGGACCTCGGCCTCACCGACCCAGAGACCGCCTACCTGGCCACGGTTTCGCGCAACGGCACCATCGATGAATTGCGCCGGGATCGCGCCCGGCGCAGGCGATTCCAGTCATTGGATGAGCTGATCGAGGCCAATCGCCTGGCGGAAGAAGAGGGCAGAGCGCCCGAGTTCATCGAGCCCGTAAGCCCCGGCGACGAGCCTGAGGCTGCCTCGGAACGGACCGTGTTCCAGGCTCGATTCCGCCAGGCTCTGCTCGAGTTGCCGATCGAAATGGTCGTGATCGCCTACGCTCTGCCGCTGTTCGAAGGCAACGTCTCCGCGCTCGCCAGAGCGCTGGGCCAGCCTCAACGCCGGACCGCCCGCCAAGTCGTCCGCATCCAGAAACACTTCGCCGCCAAAGGCCTGTCCCTCTAGGCCCCTGTCTAAAACGGCCGCCTCGGACGTTATCTAAAGTAGGGCCCGCCACTGGCGCATGGAGTGGTGAACCCAGTGGTGAACGTACCGGACGCCGTCAAAACCAGTGGCGAAGACAGAAATTGCCGTTAAAACGCGGTTTCTCCCGCATCCAAGCGCTATAGCCCCGTTTCTCACCGGGGAGGGTGGTGCGCGCGACCCACCAGGCGAGCTGACCACCCACCCCCAGCGAAGATGATGAAGAGATGGTGTCGAGGGGTGGGAATGGGGGCAAAGGTTTGGTTGG
>CAZZGQ010000313.1:0-3997 GCA_964653765.1 uncultured Elusimicrobia bacterium
GCCCTTGCCGCCGCCGCCGCCTCCCCCGCCGCCTCCTCCGCCGCCGCCCCCGCCGCCGCCGCCGGCGCCGGGCGCCTTCTTGTCGCCGCCGGGCTTGCCGCCGCCGAGCTTGGGGGCCAGGCCGCCCTTGGGAGGAGTCTTCTCCTCGGACTTCGTCTGCGTCGGCGTCGGGGTCGGCGTGGGGGTGACGTCCTTGGGGCACTTCTGAAACTCGGGGTTGCACTTCGCCTGCGGCTCGGGACGGCAGTCGTCGGCGTCCAGCTCGGCGACCACCTTCTCGCTGATCGCGACCTCGCTGCCTTGCTTGGTGACCGCGGCCAGCTCCGGGAAAGCCTTCTCGAGGTTCTTGGCCAGCGTCGCCCCGGAGGCCGGGGGCACGCCGGCGACGAAGACGGAATCGCCGTCGGCGCTGATCGTGAAAGTATCGTTGAAGCGGGCCGACAGCCAGGCCTTCAGCTCGTTGACCTTGCCGCCCGGCAGCTTCAGGCGCAAGCGCAGCCGGCCGCAATCCAAGCCCGTCGCTTCGCCCGCGTTCGGCGCCGTGGCCCGGACCAGGTTCGCCGGCCGCAAGCGCGTCGCCTCGTCGAACCGGCCGCGCCGCGGCCTAAAGCTCGGCTCCTCTTCGCGCGGACGGTCGACGGCCGCCGTGTCGTCCTCGTCGCGCTCCCGCGGACGGTTGCGCCGCTCCTCTTCGGCGCGGCGCGAGATCTCGTCGAGGTCCTCGATCGGCTTGAGCTCGGCGCGGCCGCGCAGCTCCTCGCCCCCCCGGTAATAATCGCCGTACTTCTTGGCCAGCTCCTCGTCGGCGCGCTTGGCCGCGTCGCGCAGCGCCTCGGCGTTCTTCTTCTTGGCGGCGTCCTGGTCGGCGGCCTTGGGATCGAGGTGCTGGTCGCGCGCCTTGTTGGCGGCTTCGTCGAACGGGATGCCGTCCAGCCCCGGCGCGTTGAAGTCGCCGGCCGTTTCGACGAAGCGGGCGCTGATCTTGCCGTTGACCGCCCGCTCGTAGGGGGACGGCTGGCGCGGCTCCAGCTTGTCGCCCAGCGTCGACTCGAGAGTGCGCGACAATCCGTCCAGCTCGTCGCGCGACCCGGCATCGATGATGATCTCCAACGGCTTGCCCGCCCGCTTGACCAGCTCGTAGCGGCCTCCGAAGTTCTTGTAGAGCCACTTGTCGACCAAAGCGGCGTTTTCCTCCGCCACCGAGATCGCGGCCCGCCAGAGCCCGCCCTTGGCCTTGATGACGCCGGCTCGCTCGGCGGACGTCAGGCGCTTGCCTTCCCTGCCGTACTCGAAGGAAGGCTCCGGCGCCGCCTTGGCCGCCGGGGTCTGCGCCGTCTTGGGGCCGAAGAGCTTGCGCCCGCGGGCGATGTCCTTCCCGACGGTCTCCTCGATCCCGGCCAGGAGGGGTTTCTTCGCCTTCAACTCGGCCGAGCCTTCGTAATACTCGCCATAGGCGTCGACCATGGCCTGATGCGCCTTGCGGACCCTCTCGAGGGCTTGGGTCACGGCCGTGTGCGCGTCGGGCTCGGAATAACCAGCCAGGTTCTGGTGCGCCAGCTCCCGGTCGAAGGGGATGCCGTCGATGCCATAGTAGTGATATTCGCTGCCGGTGTGCTGCACGTCGAAGCGCGCGGCCACCTTGTCCGTCATGAGTAGATCGGAATTGCCGGCGTTGGAAGGCTCGAGCTTGTCGCCGAGCTGCGCCTGGATCTTCTCGGCGAAGGCATGGGCGGCGTCGCGGCCGCCGATGTAGACCGTGAAGTCCTTCTCGCCGGGCTCGCCGCCTTGGAGCAGCTTGTACTGGCCCTTGTGGTTCTTATAAAGCCACTCGTCGACACCCTTGTAGTTCTCTGGCTTGACCGTCAGGTGCAGCTTCCAGCCGCCCTTGTCCAGATAGGCGCGGTTGGCCTCGAGATCGGTGACGCGGTAGCCCGGCTCACCCAGCTTGATCTGCGCTCCGCGCGCGTCCTTGACGACGCCGTCGGGCAGGGCGGGCTCCGGCTCCCTCGCCTCGGAGCGCGTCTCCTCGGCGGGCGCCGCCTTCTTCTTCCTGAGCTTCTTGAGCCAATCGGTGACCCGGCGCGTGGGCTCGTTGGTGACCTCGGCCACCCCGGTGGCGGCGCGGGCGTCCACCGGCGCTCCCGTCGTGTTGGGCGCCACGGGCTGCGCCGCTTGGACCCGGGCGTCGGGAGCCGTCCCGGTATTTGTGCCGGTGTTCGTTCCCGTGTTCGTGCCGGTATTGGTGCCCGTGTTCGCTCCCGTATCGACCCCGGTCTCGACGGCCGGCGGCAGGATCGTCCGCTCCGGCACGGTCACCGGGCGGCCTCCTCTCACCGCCTTATTGAGGTAGTGGCCGCCGACGATGAGCGTGGCGTCGGCGGCGGCCTGGGCGATGTGCTGGTAGAATTCGGCGTCGGCCTTTCGGTACCCAAACCCCACGTCCACGCCCTGGCCGACCGCCTGGATCAGGTTGTCGCCTCCTGTAATTCCCCACGACAGGAGCATGCCGCCTTTCAAGATGTTGTTTGTATACTCCAGGGTGGCGGCTCCCGTCCTGGCCACGGTCCCCAGGATGCGCACCCCGTTGACGGCCGTCGCTCCCGTCTTCGCCACCCCGACAAGGGCGCCGGCGCCCTCGGTGGCGATGATCAGGGGCAAGGCCTGGCCCACCTGCTCGCCGAAGCCGACGGTGGCCGCCGCCCACTCCGGCCCGCCCGCGTCGCGCACCTGCTGAGCGCCCGAGCCGGCGCCCCAGTGCGCCAGCCAGACCTGGATGGCGAGCTCCTCGGTGATCGGAGCCTCCTCCGCCTCGCGGCGCTCGCTCTCGAGCAGCGGCGGCACGCGCTCCTCGATCTCCTTCTTGCGCAGCACCCGCACGAAATCGTCGATGCGCTTCTTCGCCTCCGGCGAGAGCCCGCGATAGAATTGTTCGGGCTTCCAGTTCAGATAGCGCCCCACCGGGTTCTTCGCCCGGCTGGCCACGTCCTGCAGCTCGCCGCCCACGCTGCGCAGGTCCTTGTTCCCGGTGATCTTGGCGGCCGCGGCCCAGGCCAGCCGCCACTCTCCCGCGCCCTGCGTCCACGCCCCGTCGTAGATCGCCTCGGGCGCCTCGACGAGGACCTGCTTGACGACCGGAAGCTCCATGGCCTGGCCCACCTTCTCCATGAACCAGGCCCCGGTCCTGGTCTTGGGGTCCTCGACTTCCTTCGGAGCGCCCTTCTCTTCGGTGGCGTCGTCGACCCAGACCCGCTTCTTGCCCTCCCAGACCAAGTGCTGCTTGGACAGGAGCACGTGCGTGCGCGTCGCCTCGCCCGTCCAAACGCTGCGGATCGTCCAGGAAGCGTTGGCGCGGCGCGCCTCGCATTCCGCGTCGCTCAGCATGCGCGGCGGCTTGGGCTCCTCCTTCTTTCCGCCCCAGTAGGGCTCCGGCTGGATGCAGTTCTCCTTCTGGATCTTCCACTCGTAGCGATTGCCGTCGGAAGTGTATTCGCGGCGGAAGGACTCGGCGCCCTCCTGCTTCGCGGAGCCGTCCTCGTTGAGGACGACCTTGCCCAGGACGATGAAAGCGTCGCCGGCGGTCTCGCCCTTGACGCCCGTCGCCTTGTCGAAGCGGCCGGCCACCATCATCCGCTTGCGGTTGCCGTCGAGGCCGACGAGGCGGAAGGTGCCGTCGGCCGTCAGGCTGAACTTGAGCCCGGCGTCGCGCGCGAAGCCGTAGTACTTTTGATTGGGCCGCTCGCCGGACTCGCCGCCCAGGAGCGCGTCGGCGATGAAGTTGGCGAGGATCATGGCCTTCTTGCCGTCCTTGTCCTCGATCGGATTTCCCGAGGCCTTCAAACCGGCCATGATCTTCTGCGCCACCGCCTTCGCCGCGTCGTTCAGCTCGCCGTCCGGCACGGCCGAGAGGTCGTTGACGTCGAACTGCCAGGCGACGACGTTGTTGGCGGCGTCCAGGCCTTTGACGACGCGCTCGTTGACGCGCTCGGCCTTCACGACC
>CAZZGQ010000314.1:0-1324 GCA_964653765.1 uncultured Elusimicrobia bacterium
GGCGGCGCTAGAAGGAGTAGTTGATGTCCATGAAGGCCGCCAAGCCTTCGCGGCCGACGCCGAAGTCCACGGAGCCCACGACCTGCGGACGGGCCACGGCGCGCAGCGCCGTGCCGAGCACGGGCCTCGTGTAGCGCGCGGCCATCCGGCCGGGACTTTCGGCGACGGTGCCCATGCCGGCGAACGGAGCGACCTCGAACTCGGTCACCACGCCGCCGGTGTGCGTGTCCCAGACGGTGAAGCGCTGCTCCACGTTGACGGCGCCCATGGCGCGGTCCATGTAGCGGCCGTCGCCGTAGGCGCGCAGGCTGTACTTGCCGCCCAGGCGCGGCAGCAGCCAGAACGGGGCGTCGCCCAGCAGGTTCTCGAACTGGACCTGGAAGGCGGTCACCTGCTTGTAGCGGGTGTTCCAGGGATGGAAGTAGCGGCCGTCGAAGCCGCTGCGGCTGTAGTCGTAGGAGCTCAGGAAGTCGCGGACCGACCAGGAGCGGTAGAGCTGGACGAAAGAGCCGCGCGTCGTCGTGGTCGGATGGTCGCGGCTGTCGTAGTCCACGCTTAGACGCATCTCGTCGCTCTGGTGGCGGTGGTCCGCCGAGAACTGGGGAAAGGTGTCGTTGAAGCCGCGCAAGCCGGGCAGGGGGCCGTTGCTGACCTTCTCGGCCAGCATCTGGTTGCCGGCGTGGACGCGCCAGTTCGAGCCTTCGTGCAGCGGCGCGCCGGCGGTGCCGCGCATCAGCAGCGTGTCTTCCTTGTAATTGGTCTCGTTGGTGCGCGGCGTGTCCGGACCGACCCCGTAGAAATGGGCGCCGGCGTCGACGTTCTCCTGGATGCGGCCCACGACGTCGTAAGGGGTGTCCACCACGGACTGGTCCTCGTAATGGGCCATGATCTCGTGCTCGTACTTGCCCACGGAGGCGCGCGCGATCAGCGCGGCGTCCTCGTGCGGATAGTAGTAGTAGCGGTAGGTGGGCGTGACCTCGAAATAGTGGTTGTAGGTGAGGGAGGGGGCGTGGATTTGCTTGATGCGCTCGCTGCCCTGCTCCTTGTAGACCCAGATCGGCATGACGCCGACGGTGATGCCGCGGTTGGGGTCGGTGTCGATGATCGGCAGGCGGATGAACATGCCGCGGCGCAGCGGCGCCAGGATCCAGCTCAACGGCGGCGTCGGCGCCTCGGGCTTCTGCAGCTCCGCCGGGATCTCGCGGCGCGGGACGAGCTCGTTGGCGTCCTCGGGAGAGAGGGGCGTGACGCGCTGCTTGAAGCCCGCGGCGCGGGCGGACACGGCGACGGCCAGAGCGAGCACGACGAGCAGACCTCTCCGCAT
>CAZZGQ010000314.1:1424-3997 GCA_964653765.1 uncultured Elusimicrobia bacterium
GCGGCGCAGGGCGCGCTCGGAGTCCGGCCCGCTGTGCCAATAGCGGTGGTAGGCCATCTTCTGGTAGCGGGAGCCGGCTAGCACGCCGATCAGGCAGCCGAAGAGGAAGGCGACGAAGATCGATTGCCGCGAGAAGGTCACGGCGCCTCCGGGGCGAGCAGGGAGGGCTGGGCCGTCGGATCGGGAGGCAGGGCGAGCTGGGTCGCGCCGCCGCTCGCCGGGCCCAGCAGCAGCTGCAGGTCGAGAGGCTCCTGCGACTGCATGCCGATCGCCAGGAACACGGTCGCCAGGCCCACGCTAAGGGCCGGGACCGTCCAGCGCGCCTGCAGCAGCGCTTGCAGACGCAGCAGCCACGGCGACGGCTGCGGCTCCAGGCGCCGCAGCACCGAGCGCACGAAGCGGTCGGTCTCCACGGGCGTGGGCGCGTTTCTCGCGGCCAACGCCTTCATCGCGTCTTGCCAGCGGTTCTCCATGGTCTCGCTCCTTAGACGTTGGTGGGCCCCAAAAGGTGGCGCACTTTTTCCTCGAAGAGCCGGCGGGCGCGCTTGAGCCGCGTCTTCACGGCGTCCAGCGAGCAGTCCAGCGTTTGCGTCAGTTCGTGGTAGTCCAGGCCCTGCGTCTCGCGCAGGGTGAGGATCAGGCGGTAATCGGGAGGCAGGCAGGCCAGAGCGCGCTCGACGAGATCGGCGTCTTCCAAAGCCTGCGTTGCCGAAGGCAACGCAGGCATGACGGCCTCGGCGGCGTCGCCGCCGGCTTCCAGCACGGCTTCCAGCGACTCGGACCTCTCTCGCGCGCGGCGGCGCAGGCGGTCGAGGCAGTGGTTGGAGGCGATGCGGTACATCCAGGTGGAGAAAGCGCAGTCGCGCTGGAAGCGGGAGAGGCTGCGGTAAGCCTTGACGAAGGCCTCTTGGGCGGCGTCGTCGGCTTCTTCGCGATCGCCCAGCATCGAGACGCACAGGACGAGGATCGGGGCGTGATGGCGGCGGACCAGCTCGCCGTAGGCGTCCTGCTCGCCCTTCTGCGCGCGGGCGACGAGGTCTTGGTCAGGGATCATGACGTTAGACGCTTTGGGCGCGCCGCAAGCGGCGCAGGGACCAGGCCGCTTGCTCGGCCAGAACAGGGTCCTCGTCCCGGCTGAAGCGCTCGAGCGTGGGCGCGTGCCGCGCGTCGCCGGAGTTGCCCATGACGAGCAGGGCGTTGCGCAGCAGGCCGCGCCGCTTGGACCGCCACAGCGGGCTGCCGCGGAAGCGCGCGCGGAAAGCCGCGTCGTCAAGGGCGCAGAGCTCCTCGAGGTCGAGGGCGGCCTCGCCGGCCGGCGGGAACGCCGAGCCCGGCTCGGCGAAGCGGTTCCAGGGGCAGACTTCCTGGCAGATGTCGCAGCCGAACAAACGGTCGCCGACGCCTTCGCGCAGCTCTTCGGGCACGGCGCCGCGGTTCTCGATGTTGAGATAGGAGACGCACTTCGAGGCGTCGAGGACGCGCTCGCGGGGGAACGCGTCCGTCGGGCAGGCGTCCAGACAGGCCGTGCAGGTCCCGCAGGCGTCATCGACGGGATCGCTACCGTCCGAGGGAAGCTCGAGGTTGAGAGCGATCCCGGCGATAAAAAAGTAAGAGCCGTTGCTCCGATTGATCAGCATGGTGTTCTTGCCGATCCAACCCAGCCCCGCCAGGCGCGCATACGCCCGCTCCAGGATCGGACTGCTGTCGACGAAGACTCGGCCGTCGGCGCCGGGCCGGCGCTGCTTGAGCCAGTCGAGGACGGCGGTGAGACGGACCTTCAGGGAGTCGTGGTAATCGGGCAGACGCGCGTAGCGGGAGACGCGCCCCTTCCCGGGTACGGTCGCCTCCGACATGTTGCCGGCGTAGTTGAAGCCGCAGAGCAGGACGGACTTCGCGTCAGGGTACCAGGAGCGAAGGTCCTGGCGGACGGCGGCGCGGGTGGCCATGTACGACATGGCGCCGTGCATGCCGGATGCCAGCCAGGGATCGAGATGCGCCGCTTCGTCCGGTTTCGCGGCGGAGGCGACGCCGACGAGGTCGGCGCCCTGCGCGCGCGCCTGGGACTTCAACTCCGCCGCGAGATCGGTGGGTTCCGAGATCATGCCTGGAGTCCAGGGTCTGGAAAGTTATCCACCAACTGGGCCACTGGACCAGTCGGTGGATAACTCTGGCCGAGCGGAGCGACGCTAGACCGCCGGCTCGGCGGACAGGATCTTGAACTGCCGCGGCCCGGCGGGGAGCTCGACGGAGACGGTCTCGCCGACCTTCTTGCCGAGCAGGCCTTGGGCGAGCGGGGAATAGACGGAGATCTTGCCTTCGGTGGGGTCGGACTCGTCCTCGCCGACCAGGGTGTACTCGGAGGTGTCGCCGTCCTCGTCCTTGACCTCCACCTTGCAGCCGATGGACACCTGGCCCTTAGGGACCTTGAGGTCGTCGATGATCTTGGCGCCCTCGAGCTTGTCCTGGATCTTGGCGATGCGGGACATGACCTCGCCCAGCTTCTCCTTGGCGCTGTGGTACTCGGCGTTCTCCTTGAGATCGCCCTTCTCGCGCGCCTCGGCGATGTCCTGCGA
>CAZZGQ010000315.1:0-3996 GCA_964653765.1 uncultured Elusimicrobia bacterium
CCGAAGCTCGAGGTCACCACGTAGTCGACGCGCTGAGCCCGCGCCATGTCGAGGCCGGGGCGCACGTCCAGGGTCGGCGAGTCCGCCTGGGAGCGCTCCACGTGCTCGGGGCCGGCGCTGAGCTCGGCGGCGCTCTGCCTGATGCGCAGGATCCGGTAGCCGCCGCCCGGGTGCGAGGCCGCCATCGCCGCGTAGAGCCGCGCTCGCGGCGAGCCCGCCGCCCTCGCCTGGACGGCCAGCCGCTCGCACTCCTCGCGCGTCATCGGAAGGTCGGGCGAGGCGTGGATCTGGTCGAGCAGGAGCGTGGCGCCTTCGGGCACGTTGGCTCGGATCCAGCCGGCGGCCCGCGCGCGGGTGTCCTCGAGACGCATCTGCCTATCCATTTGCACATCCGTAACGACGCCCGGGCCGATCGTGAGCAAGAGCAGCGGGACGGCCGCCCAGCGCCAGGCGAGGCGGGCGCGCTCGAGGCCCTCGGCGGCGAGCAGGGCCAGGCCGGGGAACGCCGCCAGCATGTAGCGCGCCCAGCCGCCGTCGTGGTGGCGCGAGAGGAGGATGATGTAGATCGCCGGCGTCGTGGCCAGGACCAGCGCCCGCGCCTTGTCGCGGCGCAGCAGCGAGATCAGGCCGGCGACGGCGGCCAGGCCGCCGAGCGACCAGCGCCCGGCGAAGTTCCAGGCGTTGGAGAGCACCAGCGGCGCCATCACGCGGAAGCTGTAAGGCTTGAGCGCCATCAGCGCCTGCATGTCGCGCATGCCCTCGAGCACGCGGCGCAGGTCGATGAAGACGTACGGGGCGCCGACGAACAGGCCCAGCGCCGCCGCCGCGGCGCCCTCCAGCAGCCACCGGGGCCTGGCCTTCGACGCCAGATGGGCGAAGACCAGGGCGGCGAAAGCCGGAGCGGCCGTGTATTGGCATGCCAAAGCGAGCCCAAAGAAGAAACCCGACAGCCAGTGCGCCCGCCGCTCGCCCGCGCGCTGGACCCGCAGCGCCCAGCGCCAGCCCAAGCAGGCGAACAGGAACATCAGGCAATCGGGCTTGGCCGAATGGGCCAACTCGACCAGGATCGGCGAAAAAGCGAGCAGCAGCGCCCCCCAGGGCCAAGCGGCGGCGGCGTGCTCGCGCTCCTCGGCCCACAGGACAGCGACGCCGGCCAGGGACGCCGCCGCGGCCAGCAGCCGGGCGATGAGATAGAACGGTCCGGGATTCCAGGCGAAATGGGCCGCGAACTCCGAGACCCGGTGCTTGAGGCCGAGGCGCGACCACAGCAGGAAGTAGACGCCGAAGGCGGCGAACAGGACGTAAGGCCAGAGCGTCGGGTATTTGAGGGCGTAGGGGCGCAGCGTCCCCGACCCGAAGGACACGGCCAGGTTGACGAGGTGGGGCTCGTCGGCGTTCATCGTGTTCGGCAAGCCCCACTGGATGCCCGCCAAGCGCAGCGCGGCGGCCGCCGCCAGGACGCCGGTCAGTGCCCTCACGGCCTCATCGTAACAAATGATACACTTCGCCCGTGCTCAGCGACGAGCAGAAGCGCTTTTTCGCCGCCCACGGGTATCTCGTCATGCCCGGCCTGGCGCCCGTCGAGCAGCTCGACGGCTGCAAGCGCCGCATCGAGAAGATCCTGAACGGCGGCGAGAAGGCGGATTTCTTCGTGCGCTACGACGAGAGCGGCCAGCCGGTGATGTACCGCGTGCCCCAGCTGGCCGGACGCGACCCCGATTTCAACGCCTTGGCCCGCCAGAAGGACATCTTCCAGGCCGTCCAGGACCTCATCGGCCCCGCCGACGTCTTCCGCGACCTGCTCTTCGCCAAGCCCCCCAAGAAAGGGTTCCACGTCGTCTACCACCAGGACGCGGCCTATTGGGACGTCAAGGACAAGAGCCGCTCGCTCTCGGCCTGGATCGCGCTCGACGACGCGCCGCGCGAGGCCGGCTGCCTGCAGTTCATCGACGCCAGCCACAAGGAGCTGGTCCGCCATGACATCTTTTTCCGCGGCTGGAAGCTGCCGGCCTGGATGACGGGGACGCTGCGCAACGCCATCTCGCTGACGGGCACCGGCGACAACCCGAAGACGCTCGGGCAGAAGGCGTTCTGGAAGCTCAAGAACGGGCTGCTCGGCCACTTCACCAAGCTCATGCCCTCCATCAACGACCTGAATTGGCTTCAGGCCAAGCCGGACACGACGACCAACGAGGTCGTCGTGCCTGCTAAAAAGGGCGACGTGATCTTCTTCCACGGCCTGCTGCTGCACGCCTCCGGGACCAACACCTCGCCCAACCCGCGCCGGGCCTACATCGTCACCTACGCGGGGCTCTGATGAAAGCGCTCGAGAACCTCATCCACAACCTGCGCTACGGCGCCGTGATGCGGCACTTCCGCGACGGCGGGAAGCTCGCCGACCTCGGCTGCGGCGACGAGCCGCGCTTCCTGCGCACGGTGCGCGACCGCGTCGAGCGCTGCTGGGGCATCGACCCCAACGCCACGCCCAGCGACGACGGGCGGATGACGATCGCGCGCGGCGACATCAACCGGCGTCTGCCGTTCGGCGACGGCACCCTGGATCAGGTCACCTGTCTCGCCGTCCTCGAGCACATCGACGAGCCCATCCCGATCCTGCGCGAATGCCTGCGCTGCCTGCGCCCCGGCGGCCGGGTCATCGTGACGACGCCCAGCCGCCTCGGCATCCTGGTCCACGAGCTGATGCGGCGGCTCTGCCTGGTCCGCGACGTGCGCGAGGACGAGCACCGCGACTTCTGGATGACCCCCGACCGCTTGGCCAACTGGCTGTCGCAGGCCGGCTTCCAGGTCCAGGCCAGCTACCGCTTCGAGCTCGGCGTCAACGTCCTGGCCGTCGGCGTCAAGCCGTGACGCGGCGCTGGCCCTGGCTGGCCGCGGCGCTGGCCGTGCGGCTGGCCTTCGCGCTCAAGCTGGGCGGGCGTCTCCACCAGACCGACGAGTCCGCCTTCGCCGACGCCGCCCGGGCGCTGGCCTCGACGGGCCATATCCCGGGCGTGATGCCGCCGGTTCCCGTCGCCTTCTTCGCGCTGTTCTTCAAGCTCGGCCGAAGCCTGGTCTGGCCCCGGCTCGGGCAGGCCTTCGTGGGCGCGGCGACGGCCTGGCTGATCGGCGAGGCGACCGAGGACCTCACCGGCTCGCGCCGCGCCGGCCTCGCCGCCCTGGCGGTCTCCTGCGTCTATCCGTTCTTCATCTACTACGGCGGCATGACCCTGTCGGAGACGCTGTACGTGGCGCTGGCCGTGCCCGGCCTCTGGAAGCTCTGCGCGACGCTGCGCGGCGGCCGCGCCGCCGACGCCGCGCTGGCCGGCTTGTGCCTGTCGCTGGCCGCTCTCTGCCGGGCGGAGGCCGCCTTCGTCGCGGCGCCGCTCTGGGCGCTGGCCGGCGTCCAGGCCGCGCGGCGCGGCTTTCTCCGCCCTTGGGCTCTCGGCTTGGCCGTCTGGGCGCTGCCGCTGCTCGGCTGGTGCGCGCGCAACCGGGCCGCCGTCGGCGCCTTCACGCTCGACATCCACGGCGGCATGGCGCTGCTGCACGGCAACGAGTTCTTCGCCCAGAACGAGATCGACACCAGCGAGGCCTACAAGGCGATCGAGCAAGCCGACTTCTACAAGCAGTCTCTCGCCCTGCCGGACGCGCAGCGCGACGCGCTCTACAAGCGACGCGCCTTGGACTGGATGCGCGACAATCCGGGCCAGACCGCGCTGCAGTGGGCCGACAAGCTCGTCAACTTCTGGCGCTTCTATCCGCGCGTCGACAAGGTCTACGCCGAGAACGCTTACAGCCACCCCGGCGCCGGACTTCCGCGCGGGGCCCTCGTCGCGATCAGCCTGCTCTTCGAGCCGGAGCTGATCCTGGGCGGCTTCTACGGCCTCTGGCTACTGCGCGGAAGGGCGGCTGTCCTGTGGCCACTGTATCTATGGGTGCTGGGCACCTGCGCCATCCACGTGATCAGCGTCAGCCAGATCCGCTACCGGCTGCCCG
>CAZZGQ010000316.1:0-3976 GCA_964653765.1 uncultured Elusimicrobia bacterium
AGCTGCCGCGCCTGGAGACGCCGGACGCGTACTGGATCCACAACCCGGACAACTACTACCGCTAGTGCTGTCCGAAGATCTCTTCTCCCAAATGCTGATTGTGCGCTCGGCACAATAATCTCACGTTTCGTGGATCGTCCAGCGGCGTCCGTCCGGAGAGGGAAACGAGCACCGTCCGCTATCTCTCCGCCAAACCTCGTCTTTCACCCACTGCGGAATTCTGCGACCGGATGAGGAAGGCGTTCGTCGCCGGGAGACAGATCCCTTCAGGTCTGGGTCGCTCCTGCCGAGCAGCGCCTCCAGCGCGTCGCTGAAGATCTCGTTGTATCCGGCTTTGGAATACTTATGCCGTAGCAAGGTTCGGGCCCGCTCGATCTTGTCGAGCACGGCGCGAGTGGCCGTGAAATGGATGCGAGCCGAGTGCTCCGTCAACGGTTCGACCTTCTCAGGCGGCGGCGCGCTCGCTGCCGCGCTGGCGGGCGGCTCCGGCGTGAAGGCCGTCGGCAGGCCTGAGAAGGTCCCAGGCTCGGCGTTGAAAGGCGGTGAGACGAACCGCACGATATCCTTCGGCTCATGTCTTGGCGCGAGGCCGGCAACGATGAATTCGACGTCCCGCTTGCTTTTTCCAGCGGCTCGATCCAAGAGCTGCCTCGAGTTTTCCGGCGTCAGATGGGGAGCCAAGACGCTGACGATCGAGAGATTGACCTCCCCGGAGGCAAGCCGCTCCAGCACTAAGGGACATTGCTTCGCGATACGTGCCGCCTGTATTCTGCGGGCCGACTCGCTCTCAGACAGAAGCAGCCGAGCGCGGCAATAGACGAAAAGGGAAGTGTACGCCTTCGTCTCCGGCCCTTTCTGCTCGTCAAACTGGATGAGATGCTCCAAGAAGCGCCTCAGTCCTTCCCTCTCGGCATGAGCCAAGCGTACGAGAGCCGCATCCAACTCGTCGTTCGTCATCGCCACCCCCGATAACATCTCCCTGGGAGATGTTACGTTCGAGAGGCCCAAAAAGTTCCCTCGTTCGTGACGCCAGCCTCACAAAGACGTCGCTTGCCGCCCTTATAATCGCCTCGTGAAGCGCCTGCTGCTGGCCGCCGTCGTCCTCCCCCTGCCTTACACTCTCAATCTGACCGGCGAGGCGCCGTTCTACGCGAACGCAGGCGTGCCTTCGTGCCTGGCCGTGGCCCGCGAGGACCTGGTGCGCCAGAGGAACATCGTCGCCGCGGGCTGCGTGCGCGACGGAGGGCGGCTGCGCGAGGGCAAGCTGGTCGAGACGCTCGTGCAAGGCGTGCACTGCACCTCGGTCTTGCCGCTCACCTGCGAGGACCCGGCGTCCGAGCCCAAGAACGGCCAAGCGACCGAGGACCAGGCTCCCAAGGCCTAGGCCTTCCGAGCCGTGACCGCCTGGGCCTCCTGCCCCAGGCGGCTCAGCAGCAGCGCCGCTATCCTGGGCGCATGAGAGCGAAGGAGGTCTGGCTGGCGCTGGCCTTGGCCGCGCTTCCCGCCCGCGCCGCGTTCGGAGGCGGCTCCGTGGACATCCGTTCCGCCACGCCGGAGACCTTCGCCGCCGTGCAATCCGTGGTCCAAGGCCCCGACATCGCGGGCTTGGCTGCAGACGCTCCGGGCCTGGCGCTGATGCGCACGATACGAGCCGATTCGGCCGAAGATCTGAGCGCCTTGGGCTTGCTCCAGGGCTTCCTTCCTGCTGATTTCCCAGCCCAGGCCGCCGCCGCGGCCGCCGGCGACGCGACGGCCCGTGAAGCCGCCGTGACCGCGCTGCGCCGGGCTTACGCGCAGGCCGCCGCCGCCGCGCCCTCCGTCATCGAGGCCCGCGCCAAGTCGATCAAGCGCGCCCTGCTCGCCGGCCGCCTGACGCCCGGCTCCTGGCGCGCCGCCGCCGACAGCCTCTCTCCCTACGCGTTGTACGGCCAGAAGGCCGAGAACGCCGTCGCCGAGTGGCGCCGCTGGGCCGCCCAGCAGACCGGCCGGGCCGCGCTGAAGGTCGCGCGCGCCGGCCAGCAGGCGCTCGCCGTCGAATCGCCCGCGGCCCGGGAGGAGGCGTCCGCCGGCCCGATCGCGCGGCCCAAGCCTCGTGTCGCCCCCGTCGTCAGCCTCGCCAAGCTCAAGGAGCGCCAGGCGACCGAACCTTCCCGCCTCCGCGCCGCCAAGATCCTCGTCCCCGTTGGAACGCCGCTGAAGCTGGACCTCCTGACGCCCGCCCACAGCGAGAACGCGAGGCACGGAGAGGAGCTGATCTATGAACTCGCCTCCGACGTCTTCGTGGGCGGCAAGCGCGCGCTGCGCCGGGGCGCCACGGCCAACGGCATCGTCGGCCGGGTCCGGCGGCGCGGAATCATGGGCAAGGCGGGCGCCATCGAGGCCCAGGTCTCCGAGCTCGTCCTGCCCTCCGGCGCCACGATCCTGCTGAAGGAGGGCATCGATCGCAGCGCGCCCGCCGACACCAAGAGCGTGCTCCTGGCGCTCCTCTACCTCGGGGCGATCGCCGTCCTCCACCTCGTCGGCGCTCCCGCCTCGCTCATGGCCATGCTCGCGATGGTCCTCGGCACGGCGCTGATCTTCATCTTGGTCCCAGGCTTCAAGGGACGCCTGCGCTCCCGCATCACCGCCCTGACCGCCGAGGAGTTCCTCATCGACGGCGACGACGCGCCCGAGCCCGCCCGCCCCTCCCCGTCCGGCCGGTTCACCTACTAGCATTCGCGCCGGCCCCTGCCCGGTTGGTATAATGAGGTCTTCTCTCCATGGACAAGATCATCATCCGGGGCGCCCGGCAGCATAACCTCAAGAACATCAGCTTGGACTTGCCGCGCGGCAAGCTGGTGGTGCTGACTGGGCTGTCCGGCTCGGGCAAGTCCAGCCTCGCCTTCGACACGCTCTACGCCGAGGGCCAGCGCCGCTACGTCGAGAGCCTCTCGGCGTACGCCCGCCAGTTCCTGGAGCTGATGGACAAGCCGGACGTGGACCTGATCGAAGGGCTCTCCCCCGCCATCTCCATCGAGCAGCGCAATCCCAGCCGCAACCCGCGCTCCACGGTCGCCACGGTCACGGAGATCTACGACTACATGCGCCTCCTTTTCGCGCGCGTGGGCCAGCCGCACTGCCCCAACTGCGGCAAGCGCATCAAGCGCCAGTCCGCGCAGTCGATCCTCAACGAGGCCTACCGCCGCTGGGACGGCCAATCGGTGGCCGTCTGGTCGCCGCTCGTCACCGGCCGCCAAGGCACGTACGAGGAGCTCTTCAAGCGCCTCAAGCGCTCGGGCTTCCTGACCGTGCGCGTCGACGGCAAGCAGGCCGATCTCGACAGCGTGCCGGCGCTCTCCCGCTATCAGAAGCACACCATCGAGCTCTTCGTCGACAAGCTCAAGCTCACGGCCGACGAGAAGCAGCGCGTGGCCGACAGCGTCGAGATCGCCCTGAAGGAATCGAAGGGCCTCATCCGCATCGAGCCCGCGGGCAAACCTTCGGAAGGCCAGCTCATGTCGGAGCATCACGCCTGCCCCGAATGCGGGCTCTCTCTCCCCGAGCTCGAGCCGCGGCTGTTCTCCTTCAACTCTCCTTACGGCGCCTGCCCGGGCTGCGACGGCATCGGCTACAAGACGGAGGTCGATCCCACGCTGATCGTCCCCGACCCGAGCCTCTCCATCGACGAGGGCGCCCTGGCCGCCTGGGCCGATCCCGTGACCACGCGCACCAACCGCTGGAAGAAATCCTGGTCCGGCTACTACACGGAGATCCTGGAGCAGATCTGCCGCCAGCACGGCATCTCCGCCTCCACTCCGTGGAGGCAGTTGCCTCAGAAACAGAAGGACATCATCCTCTACGGCGGCGGCACGTACAAGCCGCATTGGGCCCAGAACGAGCAGGAGTTCGAGGGCGTGGTGCGCAACCTCGAGCGCCGCGTCAGCGAGACCGAGTCCGACTTCGTGAAGACGGCGATCGCCGACCGCTTCATGAGCCG
>CAZZGQ010000317.1:0-3938 GCA_964653765.1 uncultured Elusimicrobia bacterium
GGCACGGGCAGGTCGCCCAGGTAGAGGAGCGTGGGGAAGAGGTCGAGCAGCGTCGCTCCCGGCGCCGCGCCGCCGCGCCGGATGTCCGGGCCGGCCGCGATCAGCACGCCTTCACGCGCGTGGTTGCCCGAGAGGATGGAGTGCGCCTCGCCCGGCGTGGCCGTCCAGGCCTGGAAGCCGTGGTCGGAGACGACGACGACGTCCGCGTCGGGGCCCGCCTCGGCCAAGAGGCGGCCCACCGCTTCGTCGACGTACTCGTAGTACGCCGCGATCACCCCGCCCAGGTCCTTGCGCAGCCGGGGCGATACGCCCACCGACTCCGGGTCCATGAACTTCCAGAAGCCGTGCGAGACGTAGTCCACGCCCCAGAGGTGGATGGCGAAGAAGGCGGGCCGCGGCGGACGCGCGAGGAGCCCTTCAGCGGCCCGCACGAAGCTCTCGTCGCGCATGGAGACCCAGGCGAGCCTACGGTCGACCAGCTCGTTCTCCAGCCGCTCGTCCGAGCCCGCCGGGAGCCGCTTGTAGCCGGAGTCGTAATCGAACGGCAGGAAGCGGCGCAGCCGCGCCGGCTCCCCGGCGTCCGTCTCGTCCCAGGCGCGCGCCGGACCGAGGCCTCGCAGGCCATCGGCGGGGTAGACGAGGCGGTCCTTCAGGTCGGCATTGAGCAGCTGATCGGAGACGAGGGCGCCGTCGACGCGCTCCGCCGGCCAGGTCGTCATGTAGCCCACGACGCAGACCGGGCGCCCGGCGTCGCTGAAGACGTTCCAGAGCGCGGGCGCGCGGCGGTCGTCGCTCGTCAGCCGCCGCCGGCCGACGAAGAAGTCGCCGATGCCGTGCTCGGAGGCCGGGCGGCCCGTGGCGATCGAGGTCCAGAGGGCGGGGGAGATCATGGGCTCGAGCGAGCCGAGCGGAACGGCCACCCCTTCGGCGGCAAGCCGCCGCAGGTTCGGCAGCTTGTCGGCGTCGAAGAGCGGCCGCAGCACGTTCCAGGAGGCGCCGTCGACGCCGATGAGGTAGACGGGCGCGGGCTTCTGTGCGGCGGCCCCCAGGGCCAGCGCGCCGGCCAGCAGGGCGGCGATCACCGCTGCGCCGGAGCCAGCGACGCGCCCTGGGAGGGCGCCGTGCCGGAGGGGAGGCCTGCCGCGTGGGGCCGCGTCAGCTCCATGCGCTTGAGGAGCTCGAAGGAGAGGCGCGCCACGACGTCGGGGTGCTCGCCCGAGACCTCGTGGATCTCGCCCGGGTCGGCGTCGAGGTCGTAGAGCTCGTAGCGGTCCTTATAGAGGTAGGCGTGCAGCTTCCAGCGGCCGTCGGTGACGGCGCGCTCATCCAGCGTGAAGTCCGTGGGCTCGGCCTCGTTGCGCTTTGAAGAGGCGAAGGCATACCGGCGCCAAGTCGTGGGACGGTCGCGCAGCAGCGGCAGCAGGCTGCGGCCCTGCAGCTCGAGCCACGAGTCGGAGGCGCCGCCGAAATCGAGGATGGTCGGCATCAAGTCCACGCGCTCCACCAGCTCGTGGAAGCGCCTGCCGCGCTGGTCCTGCGGGTCGTGGATGAGCAGCGGCACGCGCAGCACGGGCTCGTAGAGGCTCTCGGTATGGCCCAGCAGCCCGTGCTCCCCCAGCAGCTCGCCGTGATCGCCGGTGACGATGAGGATGGTGCGGTCCCAGACGCCGAGCTTCTTGAGGCGGTCGATGAAGCGGCCCACCTCGCCGTCGACCTGCGCCATGGCCGCGTCATAGCGGGCGCTCAGGTGCGCCAGGGCGCGCGGATCGCGTCGGAAGGCGTCGAGCTTGGCCCGGACCGGATCGCCCGCGGCCGTCCTCTCGCCGTTGTAGGCGCGGTAGAAGCGCATGTTCAGGGTGGCCGTGCTGTCGGCCACGCCGCGGTAATCCGGATCGAAGCGCTCCGGGTCGGACGATTGGTAGGGGGCGTGCAGATCGTCGACCGTGGCGTACACGAAGAAGGGCTTGGACTTCGTCGCGCCGATCCAGTCCAGCACACCCGGCATCAGCTGCGAAAACGGCGCCGCTTCGGCCGTCTCCGTGGAGAAGCGGTTGACGAAGCGGTCGAAGCCCCGGTCGAGGCCGCTCGTCGGCAGGAAGTAGACGCCGCCCGTGAAGCCGCCCGTGCGGTAGCCGGCTTCGCGCAGGCGCTCGGCCAGCGTCGTCTCGGAAGCGGGCAGCGGCCGGAAAGGGAGATTGGTGTACATGCCGTGGACCTCGGCGACGTGGCCGGTCAGCAGCGAGGCGTAGTTGGGCAGGCACCAGGAGCCTTGGGCCAGGGCGTGGTCGAAGACCGCGGACTGTCTGGCGAGCTCGTCGAGCCGCGGCGTGGTCGGCCGCTCCTTGTAGCCGTTGAAGCCGAAGCGGTCCGCGCGCACGGAGCAGATGTCCAGGATGACGACGTTGGGCCGCTCGGCGGCGCGGGAGGGGGCGCAAAAGCCCAGAAGCAGCGCCAGGAGGGCCGCGGACATGGACCTACTATACCAAGCTAGGCGCGGCTGAGCCATTGGCGCATGAGCGCCTTGATCTGGCTCTGATAGGCGACGCCGCTGATCTGGGACTTGTCCTTGAAGGCGCGGAGCAAGGGCTCCGAGAGCTTGAGGCTGATGAGCTTGCTGCGCGACTTGCCGCGGGCGAGATGGATCTCGCGGTAATCCTCGATGAAGCGAAGGATCTGGGCCGGGGTCAGGGCCTGGCCGGCGGGATAGCGATGGGGGGCCTTCTTCCGGCTCATTTAGCCAGGCGCTCGAGAGCGCGAGCGTCCTCCAAGTCCTGGGGCCGGCCGCTCTCCTTCTTCATCGCCACGAGATCGCTCATGGCGACGACGGGCAGCTCCACGCCGTCGACCTTCACCACCTCCACGCCGACGTCGGCAAGGTCGCTGGTGAGCACGATATCGACGCGGCGCGTGGGATCCTCGGGATGGACGAGATCCCATTGCCGCAGGCCGCGGTTCTTCAGATACTCTCGCCTGAAGTCGAAGACTTCTTCGGCTGTGGCCGGGAGTCGCGGCTCCAGATGAAGCCGGCCGAGAGCGGCTGCGCCCGCCAGGAAGTTCTCGCGCTCGAGACGCAAGACGATATCCAGTTCCAGCGTACCTCGAACCGCGCCGTGCAGGGCGACGGCATAGCCTCCCGCGATCGCGTAGTCAACGTGGGCCTCCTTGAGCGTCTTGGCGACGTCTAGAACGAACATATATACCGAGTATATACCATATGGTGAAATTGTCAAGGGTCATAATTAGCAGTCGGATGAGACGATTGACAATTATCAGGCGATCGGCTAGAATTAACTGGCAGTCGAAGTTATCGACTGCTAATTAACAAGGAGGTTCTCTCATGAACGACGCCAGGACGCCGCAACTCACTCGTGACGCGGAGGACCGCGCCGCGACTTTCGACCGCTTGTTGGAGACGCTGTTCGCCGGCTCGCCGCTGTTCGGTCTGCGCCAAGTCCAGCGCCAGCCGGGCTACAGCTGGGCGCCCGCCATCGACATCCGCGAGACGGATTCGGAGTTCGTCGCCTACGCCGCGCTCCCGGGTCTGGAGAAGGAGGACGTCTCCCTCGAGGTCAAGGACAACGTGCTGGTGCTTTCCGGCCGCATGAAGCCGCTCGGCTCCGACGAGGACACGTGGCTGCGCCGCGAGCTGCCTCGCGGTGAGTTCTACCGCGCCTTCCAGCTGCCGGCCGACGTCCAGGTGGGCAAGGTGAAGGCCGCGATGCGCGGGGGAGTGCTCGAGATCCGCCTCCCCAAGGCCGAGGAGGCCAAGCCGCACAAGATCGCGATCGACTAGGCGGCGCGCCTTCGAGCTCCTGACGAAGAAGCCCAAAACAAGAAGGCCCTCGGCCGCGAGGCCGAGGGCCTTCAATCTTTCAGCGCCGCCCTAGGAGCCTGTCCGAGTAATCGCTGACTCGTAAGCGGTAGAATCTTCTCCCGTT
>CAZZGQ010000318.1:0-3925 GCA_964653765.1 uncultured Elusimicrobia bacterium
CCCTGCTGGGCTGGCCGGGCGTCGAGCCGGGCCCCTCGGCGGCCTACAACGCCGCCTGGCTCGAGGCCGCCGGCGGCCGGCTCGTCATGCTCGACGACGCCGCCATCCTGGCCGCCGCGCCTGCTCCGGGCGCCTTGGCGGGCGCCGCCCTCTTCTCCGGCGTCGGGCCGCGGCGCTGGCTCTTCGGCGAGGCGGCGAGCGGGGCGCTGGCCCCGGCGCGCCCGGGGGAGCTCGTCTCCGTGCTCCTCGGCGCGCTCGGGCGCTCCGCCGCCTCGCTCGCGAACGAAGCCGACGCCGCCGGGCTCCTCGACCTTTCCGAGGCCGGCGACGCCTGGCCGGAGCGCCTGCGCTCCGCCGTCGTGCGGCTCGTCTACGCCGGGGCCGCCGGCCGCGGCCTCGTCGACGAGGAAAGCGCCCTGCGCCTGGGCCCGGCCGCGACGCGCGGCCTGCTCGACGACGGGCAGGCCCTGCGCTGCGCCCTGGAAGGCGGCTTCGCCGCTTCTTTCTCCGAGCGTTTGGCTCTGCAGGATCGGCCTTGGCTGCGCCTGCACGCCTTCGGGCTCGACGCGCGGGCGTTGCCCGCGCCCATGCTGCCGACGCGCCTGGGCTCGCGCGGCCTCTTCAGCCGCCTCATGTCGCGGCTGCACCGCGACGCCGCGGCGGCGGAGGTCCCCTGGCTCGCGTCCTTCTCGCCGGCGGGCGCCTACGCCGAAGGAGGCCTCACGCTCTCCGGCCTGCTGGATGAGCTGATCTCCGGCGCGCCGGCCCCTCTGCGCCCGCAGGACCCGGCCGCCGCCCTGCGCTCCGCCGCCGAGGCCGCCCGCGCGCTGGCCGAGCTGCCGGACGCGTCCTGGAGCCGCTGGGCCAGGAACGTGCGCTGGAACGCCCTGCGCGCGCGCCTGGACGCGGCGAAGTCCCTGGCCGGCCGCGACGGAGCGCCCCCGCCGTGGCGCGCCGCCGCGCGCCGCCGCCTCGAGACCTTGCGACGCTCGCTCGTCGATCCTCGCCTGCTCGTCCCCGCGGAGGCGCCGCCCGCCGCGGACGCCGCAAGCGGCCGCAGGCTCGCCCTGGAAGGCGCGGCCCTGCTCCACGGCTGGCCCGACGTTTGGGAGGCGGCCCGCTCCCTAGGCGAGCGTCTGGGAGAGCGCCCGGCCGCTTGAGGCCGCCGCGCGAGCCGCTTCCGCCAGCTCGTCCCAGCGCTCGAGCAGCGCGCCGAAGCGCCCGACGAAGACGCGCGCCTCCTCCTCCCCTCCCATGTCGCCCACGGCGAAGGACTTCGCGCGCAGCGCCGCCGTCCAGCGCTCGAGCGCCCGCTCCACCTGGGCGCGCCAGAACGCCGGAGCCTGGGGAAAATCGCGTCGCAGCGCCTCCAGGTCCTCGACGCGGCGCCGGTAGCGCGGCTCGAGCACCGACGCCAGCCACCGGCCGAACCGCGCCGGCCCGCCCGCGGCCTCGCCGAGCTCGCGCCCCAGCTCCGCGGCCGAGCAGCGGCCGCGCGCCAGGACGGCGGCGGCGACGACGTCGTTGACGATCAAGCCGGCTCCCGTCAACTCGTCGTCCGGATAGGCGCGCGCGGGCTGCGGATCGTGCAGCGCCGCGACCGGGAGGATGACGGCGAAATCGTCGGGGCGCAGCGCCCAGCGCAGGGCGCCGAAGGCCGCATCCTCGGCCCGCCCCACGGGCGGAAACGGCGGCAGAGGCTGCGAGAGGTCGAGGCCGGCGAAGGCGCCCATGAAATAGGCGCCGCGCGAGAGCGTCAGGCGGCGCACGCCGCGGCATTCCTCGCGCCGCCGGACGGCGCGCCAGAACGTGTCCTCGCTGCGCAGAAGGCGCTCGCGCGAGCCGCCCTCCAGGTGGAGGTAGGAGCGCGACGACGACGCGCCGTCGCCGAGATAGCCGTTGAGGCTGACGACGGCGCGGCCGCGCGGCCAGCCGCAGCCGGGGAGCAGAGCCTCCGCCGGCAGGCCGAGGGAGCGCTCGTGCCAGCCCAGCAGGTCCGCGGGCTCGGCCGGGCAAGCGGCGAGCGTGCCCGCGCGGTCCGGATAGAACCAATGCTCGAAGCCCGCCACGCCCGAGACGCAGCGCGCTCCCTCCTCGCGGCCCGGCACGTCGGCGGCGACGCTGAGCGCGTCGTCGTCGGTCATGAACACGGCGCCCCCGGCCGCGTCCAGGGCGACGGCGTTGCGGTTGGCGCCGATCGTGGGGGCCGGCCCGAAGCCGGCGGGCAGGAGAGCGAACTCGGCGACCTCGCGGCCGACGGTCCGCCCGAGCTCCGCCGCGAAGCGCCTCTTCTCCGCCGGCCCCGCGTAGCGCGCGTCGGCGCCGAAGCGTCGCGCCAAGCGCTTTAGGGAGTCTCGAAAGCCCTCGCCCGCCGCCTCATCGGAGGAGTCGTCGTAGACGGCAAGCTCCAGCTCCCGGCCGGCCGCCCGCGCGGCCTGCGCGTAGGATTCGAGACAGCGCAGCGCCAGCTGCGGCCGGTCGCGCGTGACGACGGCGACCCGCCGCAGCTGGACGCCGCCGCTCACCGAGACGAGTCTTCTCGAGACGAGCCGACGTCGTCGTTACGGTTGGACGCCGCCGCGCCCGCGCCGATCGCCGCGCCCGCCCCCACGCCGGAGTCGCGGCTGGGCTCGCGCGTGGCGTCGTTGTTGCCGCCGGCGCCGAAGTCGGAAGAATCGGCTCCCGACGAGACGCCCTGGCCCGCCGAAGCCGCGGCTTGGCCGGCCGCCGGAGCGGCCTGCGAGAAGTCGCCCAGGCCGAAGCTGGAGGCGTCCGCCCCCGAGCTGATCGTGCTGTCGACGGCCGCGCGCTGCAGCGAGTCCGCCGGCGGCGGGGCCAGGTCGGCGTTGCCGCCGAACGAGGACAAGTCCGCTCCCGCGGACGGCGCCGGCGTGGGGAAGCCGTAGTTGTCCGAGGGCGCCGCGTTGCCGAACGAGCCGCTCGAGCCCAGGTTTCGGCTCGAGTAGTCGTCGTAGGTGTTGCGCTGGATCTCCCAGAAGGTCGGCGCGGGAGCGCCGGCCTGCGCCGCGTTCATCTGGTGCATGAAGTAGAACATCATGCCGTAGTTGGACGGGTACGGAAAGCCCATGACGCCCGACACCCAGTACGCGGTCCAGAAGTCGTCGTCGTCGTTGTAGCGGCGGCGGTCGTACGCCGAGGGAACGTAGCGCGGATTGCGCCGGTAGACCTCGCGCGACAGGGACGCCGCGTTGGCCGCGATCGGATTGGAAGCCCTGCGGCTGAGCACGTCGTTGATGCGCTTGTACGCCGGTCCGTTGGGCTCGGCGCCGGAGGTGCGCAGGTTCTCCATGTGCTGCATGACGCCGCGCGCCACGTCGGCGCGCACGGCGTTGCCGCGCTCGTAGCGGTCGACGAACTCCTGCTCGACCAGATCGCCGAGCTTGTCGATGGAGCCCTTGTCGCCCACCTTGAGCAGGGCGCGCGCCGCCGCCGCCACCTCATCGGGCGAGGAGGCGCGGTCGATCACGGCCAGCAGCGCCTTGGAGAGGCCGGTGCTGCCCGACGCGTTCGGACGGCGGTTGCCCATCGCGTCGATCATGGCCACGCGCGTCTTCGAGTCGAGGACGGCCGCGGGATTGTCGTTGAGGATGGAGATGAACTGGGCCGCGAAGTCGCCCACGACCTCGCGCCGGATGATCTCCTGCGCGGCGGAGGTGGACTTCGCCGCGTCCCGGCCCGAGAGCCAGGAAGCGAGCGAGCGCTTGTCCAAGTTGCGCGCGCTCGGCAGCTTGGCGGCCGCCGGAGCAGGGGCGGGCTTGGCCTGCGCCGGTCTCTGCTGGGCCGGCCGCTGCTGCGCCGGACGATCCGACGCCGGGCGGGCGCCGGGCGTCGAGCCCACCGACGGCCGCGACGACGACGACGCCTGAGAGGAAGCGCTCGGGCTCGGCCGGCGCTCCACGCGGTC
>CAZZGQ010000319.1:0-3901 GCA_964653765.1 uncultured Elusimicrobia bacterium
GTCATGGCCCGCGTTTTGATCGTCGACGACGACTTCGAGATCGTCTCCATCCTCACCGAGATCCTCAAGCGCGACGGGCATTCGGTGGAGTCCGCCGGCGAGCCGGTGGAGGGCATGCGCAAGGCGCGCGAGCTCAAGCCCGACCTCATCATCCTCGACTACCACATGCCCGGCTCGACCGGAGCCCATTTGTTCGAGTCCCTGCGCCGCAACCAGGCCAGCCGGCTGACCCCGATCCTCTTCATGAGCGGCGAGGCCCAGCCCGAGCAGATCCTGGCCGAGATCACGGACACGGAAGGCTCGCAGTTCCTCGCCAAGCCGGTGAAGCTCGAGGACTTCCGGCGGGCCGTGGCCGAGCTGCTCAATCACGCCAAGGAGAAGAAGACCCATGGGTAGGATCGTGCTGGTGCGTCACGGCCAGTCGCAATGGAATCTCGAGAACCGCTTCACGGGCTGGGTGGACGTGCCGATCACGCCGCTCGGGGCGCAAGAAGCCGAGCGCGCGGGCAAGGCGCTCAAGTCGCAGAATCTGAAGTTCTCCGAGGCCTTCACCTCCGAGCTGCAGCGCGCGCAGCAGACGCTCAAGATCTTGCTCGAGCAGCTGGGCCAGCCCGGCCTGCCCACGAAGAAGGACAAGGCCCTCAACGAGCGGCATTACGGGGATCTCCAAGGCCTCGACAAGGCGGAGACGGCCAAGAAATACGGCGATCAGCAGGTCCACGTCTGGCGCCGCTCCTACGACGTCAAGCCGCCGGGCGGCGAGAGCCTCAAGGACACCGCCGAGCGCACCCTTCCCTATTTCAAGTCCAAGATCCTGCCCGAAGCCGAGGCCGGCAAGGACGTGCTGATCTCGGCCCACGGCAACAGCCTGCGCGCCATCGTGATGGAGATGGAGAAGATGACGCCGGAGCAGATCATGGCCGTCAACATCGACACGTGCCGCCCCATCATCTACGACGTGGACGGCAGGGGCGCCGTGAAATCAAAAGTGGTACTATAAACCCACCATGAAACACCTGCGACTTTTCGGTTTTACGGCCCTGGCGGCCTTGACCGCCGCCTGCGCCACCTCTCCCGCCAAGAAAGCCTCGGACAAGGACGCCGCCCAGGCCAAGGCGGACACGCAAGCCGCCGCCGCGGCGCCCGACGTCAACGTCGAGGAAGCCAGCCTGCGCGGCAAGGACTTCCAGCCGATCGAAGGCCTGTCGGCGATCCGCTTCGACTACGACAGCGCCTCCCTGAAGGACGCCCAGCTCGACACGCTCAAGAAGAACGCCGAGTACCTCAAGGCTCACCCGAACCTCGAGGTGCTCGTGGCCGGCTTCTGCGACGAGCGCGGAACGACGGAGTACAACCTCGCCCTCGGCCAGAAGCGCGCCAAGGAAGTGCGCGAGTACTACATCCGCCTCGGCGTCCCCGGCCGCTCGCTGGCGACGATCTCCTACGGCAAGGAGAATCCCTCGTGCTCGGAGCACACCGAGGAGTGCTGGGCCGCCAACCGCCGCGCCGAGACGCGCGTGCGCCTGACCGTCTCCAAGCAATGACCCGCCCGGCGTCTCGGCTCGCGCCGCTGGCGCTGCTCCTCGGCGCCTCGTTGCTCTCCGGCTGCGTGGCCACGCAGCGCGACGTCCTCGACCTCGAGGGCCAGACCGACGAGCTCAAGGCCCAGGTCACCGACCTCAAGAAGACGATCGCCTCGATGCAGGCCAACCAGGCCGACCTCTCCGTGCAGATGAAGCAGCTGGCCGAGGGCATCGCCATCTACGACGAGAACATGAAGGGGACGCAGGACCAGATGGCCAGGCTCTCCTCCAAGCTCGACGACATGGGGGCCACGGTCACCCAAAAGGTGAGCTCGATCGGCACGCAGCTGACCGCGGCCCAGGCCAAGAGCCTCGAGGAGCAGAAGGCGGCGGCCGCCGCCGCGGCCGCGGCGGGCACGCCCAGCGATCTCTTCAACACGGCCGACGTGCGGCTGAGCGTGAAGGATTACTCGCTGGCCACCAAGGGCTTCCAGGAATACGTCGAGAAGTACCCGAAGGGCGCGCTCATCGACGTGGCCACCTACAAGCTCGGCCTGGCCGAATACAATCTGCGCAAGTGGGAGGCCGCCGGCCGCCAGTTCGCCGTCGTGATCGAGAAGTACCCGAAGAGCGAGATGATCCCGTCCTCCCGGCTCTATTACGCGCTCTGCCTGCTGCGCCTCAAGAAGAGCACCGAGGAGGCGCGCCAGTACCTCGAGTCCATCTCCCAGGACTTCCCGAAGAGCCCCGAGTCGAAGGCCGCCGCCGCCGAGCTCAAGAAGCTCGCGAAGAAGAGCTAGTGGCCGGCCGAAGCCTGGCCGCGGCGGCGCTGGGCCTGCTGCTGTGCGCCCCGGCCTTCGCCGCCACCGACGTCTACATCAAGCTGGCGGGCCAGGGCGGCGAGAACCGCCTGCCTCTGGGCTTTCCCGCTTTCGTGGCCGAGGAGCCGGCCAAGGCCGACCAGGCGCTGGCCGCCAAGAAGCTGCACGACGTGACGCGCTCGGACCTGCTGCTCTCGCGCTACTTCAACCTGATCGAGGACGGCCCGGCTTTCACCGGCGCCAACGCCAAGGACTCGCTGGGCGGCTGGAAGAGCAAGTCGGCCGGCTGGCTGCTGGCGGTGAAGGCTTCCGCCAACGCCGGGCAGCTCACGCTGTCGGCGCAGCTGCTGGACGCCAACTCCGGCGAAGTGCTGTTCGAGCGCTACTACAAGCAAGAGGAGCGCTTCATGCGCTCGCTGGCGCACCGGCTGTCCGACGACGTCGTCCGCCAGCTGACCGGCAAGAACGGCATCGCGCGCTCGCAGATCGCCTTCTCCGTGGCCAACGACGGGCGCAAGGAGATCTGGCTCGCCGATTACGACGGCGCCGACGCGCGCCAGCTCACCCGCCACGGCTCGATCTCGATCCTCCCGCGCTTTTCCCCGGATCGCAAGGAGATCGCCTACACCACCTTCAAGGACGGCAATCCCGACCTCTTCATCCTCGATCTCGAGAAAGGCCAGTCGCGCCCGCTCTCCACCGACCAGGGCCTCAACGTCTCCGGCGGCTTCTCCCCGGACGGCTCGCAGCTGCTGATGACGCTGTCGCGGCAAAAGAGCCCCAACATCTACCTCAAGAGCCTCGCCGACGGCTCCGTGACGCGCCTGACCCAGCACTTCGGCGCGGACAGCTCGCCCACGTTCTCGCCGGACGCGCAGCAGGTGGCGTTCGTCTCCGACCGCGCCGGCAATCCCGAGATCTACATCCTCGACCTCACGACCCGCCGCGCCAAGCGCCTGACGAGCCTGAACTGGTGCGATTCGCCCTCCTGGTCGCCGACAGGCGAATGGATCGCCTTCTCGGGCCGCGCCAATCCCAAGGACCGCCTCGACCTCTTTTTGGTCGACATCACCGGCGGCCAGATCCGCCAGCTCACCCACGGCGAGGGCTCCAACGAGAACCCGGCTTGGTCCCCCGACGGCCGCTTCTTGGCGTTCACGAGCACGCGCGACGGCCGCGCCCAGCTCTTCGTGATGGACGCCGACGGCTCCGCCCCCCACAAGCTGCTCGACCTCCCCGGCGCCGCCGGCACCCCCGACTGGCGCTAAGTTAACTAAGTTATCGCGGGCAGCGTCAGGGTGAAGCGGGCGCCGCGGCCGGGGCCGTCGCGGTGGACGTCGATGGCGCCGGAGTGCTTCTGCATGATGCGCAGCGCCGCCGAGAGACCCAGGCCGCTGCCCTGCTCCTTGGTCGTGAAGAAGGGCTGGAAGATGCGGTCCATGTCCGCGTCGGCGATACCGCGGCCGTCGTCCTCGATGACGATGCGGGCCAGGCTCGGGCGATGGCGCTCCACGCGCAGGCGGATGTGGCCGTCGCGGCGGCCGGCCTCGACGGCGT
>CAZZGQ010000320.1:0-3895 GCA_964653765.1 uncultured Elusimicrobia bacterium
GCTGCCCCCAGGACGCCGGCGAGATCGACGCCCAGGCCAAGGACCTCGCCCGCTCGGTCGACTACGGCGCCGGCGGGCTCAAGTCCTTCGTGATGTACCGCTACAGCCAGGCACCGTCGGTTTTCCTGGACGACGGTCCGGCTTTCTTCGCCGCGCAAGCCGCGGAATACCGGAGAGGGGGCCAGTCCCGGCCCGAATGGCAGGCCGCCGCCGACTTCACCGCCGACCCCGAGAAGCTCGGCGCTCTTCGGAGCTTCTACCGGGCGAAGTTGGACACCCTGGCCTGGTGAGCGCGCCGCGCGCCCTCCCACCCTGCGCTGGCGTTGTATTTGAAATCCATCGAACGGAGGTCGGTTCGTCGGGGAGGCCCCGACTGACAGATCGCTAAAACTTCGCAATACTTTCGCATCCTTCCACAAAACTCTCTGACGCACGGGGCAAATTGGTGACAAGCCCCGCATCGGTCCACAGTGGCTCTCCCGCGCTTGTTTAACTATCGTCCGGCCGTGGACAGGCCATTGCGAGTACTCCATCTGGAGGACGACGATGGGGACGCCATGCTCGTCGCCATCCGCCTGAAGGACGCCGGCATCCGCTGCGAGATCGTCCGCGCGCGCGGCGAGGCCGAGTTCAAGGCGGCCTTGGGCGCGGGACCCTTCGACCTGATCCTCTCGGACTACCGGCTGCCGTCCTACAGCGGGAAGGCGGCCCTGGACAGCGCAAAGGCCGCCATGCCCAAGGTGCCGTTCATCCTGATCTCCGGCACGATCGGAGAGGAGGCGGCGATCGACAGCCTGCTCGCCGGCGCCACGGACTACGTGCTGAAGGCCCACGACATGAGCCGCCTGGAGCCGGCCATCGAGCGGGCGCTGCGGGAGGTCAAGCAGCGCGAGGACCAGGAGAAGCTCGAGGCGCAGTACCGGCAGGCGCAGAAGATGGAGGCGGTGGGCCGCTTGGCGGGAGGGGTCGCGCACGACTTCAACAACCTGCTGACCGCCATCCTGGGCTTCGCCGAGCTCTCGATCAAGGAGTTGCCGGAGGGCCACGCGGTGCGCGCCGACCTCGAGGAGATCCGCGACACGGCGCTGCGCGCGGCGCAGCTCACCCGGCAGCTCCTGGCTTTCTCCCGCAAGCAGCTGGCGCAGCCCCGCAACCTTGACCTCAACGCGGCGGTCAAGAACATCGAGAGGATGCTGCGGCGGGTGATCAGCGAGGACATCGAGCTCGAGGTCCGCTGCGGCTCGCCGCTCGATCTCGTCTGCATAGATCCGGGGCAGCTCGAGCAGCTCATCGTCAACCTGGCGGTGAACGCCCGCGACGCCATGCCCAAGGGCGGCCGCCTGACCATCGAGACGCGCAACGTCGCCCTGGACGGCGAGTTCGTCGCGCGCAACGTCGGCGCCGCGCCCGGCCGCTACGCCCGCCTGACCGTCAAGGACACGGGGACCGGCTTGAGCGAGACGGCCCAGGCCCACCTCTTCGAGCCGTTCTTCACGACCAAGGAGCCGGGCCGCGGCACGGGGCTGGGCCTGGCCACCTGCTACGGCATCGTCAAGCAGAACCGCGGCTACATCGGGGTCGACAGCGAGCCCGGCCGGGGCGCGGCGTTCCACATTTTCCTGCCGCGGGTCGAGGGACGTCCCGAGGCCCTGGGCGAGCCCGCCGGCGCGCCGGCGGGCGGCAGCGAGGCGGTGCTGCTCGTCGAGGACGATTCCGCCCTGCGCCGGCTGACGGCGCGCATGCTGCGCTCGCGCGGCTACCGCGTGGCCGAGGCCGGCAACGCGGCGGAGGCGCTGCGGCTCCTCGCCGAGGACCGGGAGCGCCGCCTGCGCCTGCTGCTGACCGACGTCGTCATGCCGCAGGGCGGCGGCAAGCAGCTCGCCGACCGGGTCCGCGCCGAGCGCCCCGACCTCAAGGTCCTGTTCATGTCCGGCTACACGGACGAGGTCATCAGCCGCCACGGCATCGTCGAGCAAGGCGTGAGGTTCCTCCAAAAGCCGTTCACGCTCGAGACGCTCTCCCAAAAGGTCCGGGAGGTGCTCGACGCGCTTTCCTGAGTTAAGCCGGACTTAAGCCCCGCCTAAGTCCGACCTTGGCCAGGCTCGATACCATGCAGTGTGATGAGAACGTCGCTGCGGCTCTGCCTGGCCCTCTGCCTGCTGGGCGTGGACGTCGGGCGGGCCGCCTCGGCCGCCGACGAGGCTTACGAGTTCTACAATGAGGAGGCCCAGGTCGTGACCGCCTCGCGCCGCGCCCAATCCGCGAGCGAGATCCCTTCCGCCGTGGACGTCATCACGGCCGAGGACATCAAGGCGTCCGGCGCCGTCAACCTCTGGGACGTCTTCCGGTTCCGCGACGGCATGGACGTGCTCGACGGCCGCTCGATCGACGGCGACCGGGGCATCGTCTCCGTGCGTGGCTTTCCGCAGGAGTTCGCCCACAACGTCCTGGTCCTGATCGACGGGCGCAGCGTCTATACCCCTTTCAACGACGGCGTCTCTTGGGATCAGCTCGCCGTCCAGCTCCAGGACATCGAGCGCATCGAGATCATCCGCGGCCCCAACACGGCGCTCTACGGCACCGGCGCGGCCCTAGGCGTCATCAACATCATCACGAGGAAGCCGCAGGGCGCGACCCGGGCTCGGCTCGACGCGCGCGCCGGCAACGAGGGACTGATCCAGACGTACCAGGCCGTCGAGAGCTCGCTCGGCCGCCTCAACTGGCGGCTCAGCCATACCTACCAGGAGCAGGACGGCTTCCCCGCGCTCTCGGGCTCGGACTTCTCTCGCAAGAACGTCGTCAACCTGCGCGCCGACTGGCAGGCCGCGCCCTCCTTGGACCTGGAGCTCTTCTCCGGCGGCACTTGGCAGGACTCCGGCATCCCCGACCCCACGGTGATCCCGCAGCAGTCGTGGGAGGGGGACTTCCAGATGGTGAAGCTGACCTGGGCCCGGACCCACGGCTCGGCGCTCGAGCTGACGGCCTCGCGCAACGACTCGATGCAGTCGGCCGACCCGACCTTCGGCGCGCAGAACCGCGATCTCCGGGTGACCCAGCACGACGCCGAGGGGCTCTACCGCTTCGCCTCGGCGCAGGACCGCGCGCAGACCACCTTCGGCGCCGCGTACCGCGACGCTTTCCTGCAGTCGCGGCGGATCTTCGGCGCGCAGAGCCCGCGCCTGGAGCTCTATCGCGGCTACGTCCACGAGACCGTCAAGCCGCTCGAACGGTTGACGCTGCAAGGAGCGGCTTCGTGGGAGACCAGCAACGAGGAGGGCGGCCACCCCTCGTATCAGGCGGCCGCTATCCTGGCGCCCGTCGATGAGCACGCCCTGCGCGCCTCCTACTCCGTCTCCTACACGCTGCAGGACATGTACCCGCTGCACACCCAGGAGCAGGTGGCGCCCGCCGTCGCCCTCGCCGGCGATCCGACCATGCCGCCGTACAAGATCACGTCCTACGAGCTGGGCTACCTGGGCCGCCTGCTCGACCAACGCCTTAGCGCCAAGGCCAGCGCGTTCTATTCTCAGATCGACCACTTCCACGGGACCTCGCTGCAGTCGATCCAGCTCGTCCCGTTCCTCATCACCCAGAAGTTCGTGGCGAAGGACGACGCCATCGCGCGGGGCGTCGAAGGCGAGCTCGACTACCGGTGGGCCAAGGACCGGTCGACGTTCCTCAATTACACCTACGAGCGCGTCACCGACATCGCCGGGAACACAGGCCTGCGCACGCGCAACACCCCGGCGCACAAGATCAACGTCGGCGGCAAGGCCGGCTTGGGCCGGGGCCTGACCGCCAGCGCACAGCTCGGCTACATGTGCGACTACTTCATCGAGTCCGAGGGGCGGCGCGTGTCCGCCGACATCCCCTCGTACTGGAGGCTCGACGCCCG
>CAZZGQ010000321.1:0-1294 GCA_964653765.1 uncultured Elusimicrobia bacterium
GCGGCGGCGGCGACGACGGCGTCGCGCAGCTGGGCGACCCGGCTGGCCATGAAGCGCATGGCCGTCTCGAGCGTGGCCGTCCGCGCTTTCTGCTTGGAGAGCTCCTCGTCGCGGCGCGCCAGCTCGGCCCGCGCGTCCGCGGCCGACTTCTTCCAGGCCTCCGAGTCTTCCAGCGCCGACGCGGCGGCGGCGGCGCCGCGCGCGCGCTCCTCCAGCGTCCGGCGCCGGGCTTCCTCGACGGCCCTGACCAGCGTCTCGATCTGGGCGATCCAGGCGGAGGCGGCGCGCTCGAAGGCGAGATCGCGGGCGTCTCCTTGGGCTCGCGCTCCGGCCTCGGCGGCCTGAGCTTCCTGGGACGGCCCGTTCTTGGCCTCGAGCGCCGGCGCCGAGCGCAGCTCCGCCGCCCAGCGCTCGTCGAGCTCCTCGATGAGCCGGCGCAGCGTCGGCAGCAGGAGGGTCTCGTCGGCGGATGCCGCGCGCTGCTCGAAGACGGGGAACGAGACGTCGACGACCCAGCGCCAGGAGGCCGCCGCCGCCCGGGCGTCGCCGCGGGCCTGGCGCTCCTCGTCCAGGGCGCGCTCGCTCTCCACGAGCAGGCGCTGGAAGCGGCCGAGCAGCGCCGCCAAGGACGAGTCGCGCATGCCCGGGGCCGCGGTGGGAAGGTCGCGGTAGAGCAGGGCCCAGGCGTTGGCCGCCGTCTCCAGCTGGGCCAAGGCGCGTCCTTGGCGCTCGTCGAGGCGGCGGCGTTCCGCTTCCACCTCGGCCAAAGAATCCTGGGCGCGGGCGATGGACGACTCGATCTCGGCGCGGCGCTTCAGGGCCTCGGGCGGCGCGTCGCCGACGAGCGGCGCCGCCTCGAGCCAGGTGGACAGGGTCTCGCGCAGGGCCTCGACCATGCGGCGGACCACGCTCCAGCGTCGGGCGCGGGGCGAGGACTCGACGGGCCGCGTCATCGAGCGCTTGAGCTGGCGCAGGCGCGTCTCGGCCGCGTCGAGCTCGGCGCGGGCGCGCTCCAGCTCCGGACCCGAGGCCATCAGATCATCTCCGCGCGCCCGAGATCGACTTGGCCGCGTTCGGACAAAGATTGGAGCTGCGACAAGATGCGCGAGCGCGCCTCCACGACGCGCGCGCGCGGCGCCGGCGTGCCCGCGGCCTCGGCGACCTGCTGGCGCGCGCCCTCGGGAAGCTCCTTGAGCACGGCGTCGGTGAGCTCCTTCGACGCGCCGCGCAGCGCCGTCCCCCATTCCGCGTAGGGCACCGACGCCAGCAGGCGGCGCAGGTCGGCGGGCTTGAG
>CAZZGQ010000321.1:1394-3870 GCA_964653765.1 uncultured Elusimicrobia bacterium
GCCTGGGACAGCTGCCCCTGCCGCGCCGCGGGCAGCGACGAGAAGACGTTGCCCGCCAGGTCGGGATTGGCGCTGGCCAGATAGGCGAAGAGATGCGCCAGCTCCTCCACGTTCTCGGCTTGAAGGAGGTCGGTGATCTCGGCGGGCGCCTTGCCGGCGAGGAAGTCGAAGCGGCGGCCGAGGGCGGCGGGCGCGGCGATCGTCTCCCCCTCGGCGCCGAGGCCGGGAAGGCCTCCGGGCAGCAGCTCCGGCTCGGGGCCGGGCGGCAGCGGGCCGAAGGGCGAGGCGGGCGCGGCGTTGTTTCCTCCGGAGGCGCGCCGCGCCGCGAGCTCGGCGGTGAGAGCCGACACGGCGCGAGAGGCGGCCAGATAGCCGGCCAGCACGATCAGGAAGGCGGAGAAGACGACGGCGCCGGTGACCATCAGGGCCCGGGCCCCCTCGGGGCTCTCGAGGGCGTCGCGCCAAGCCGGCCGCAGCGGGGCGCGCACGACCGAGATGTCGTCGCCGCGGTCGCCGTCCATCATGAGGAACTCGGGCAGCAAGCGCCGCACCGCGACGACCTGCGCCTCGGCCAGGCGGGTATCGAGCACGGCCATGACCCGGAGCTTCTTGATCACGAGGTCGTTGCTGGAGAGGCTGTCGTCGCGGCTGGTGACGACGGTGGACGGCTTGCGGGCCGCGGCCAGGGCCGCCGCGTCCGTGTAGCCGGGCATCGCCTTGTCCTCGTCCTTGTTCTCGACCGGGGCGGAGAGCTCGCGCTGGGAATGGGTCTCGCGCCTTTCGGCGTCCACCGTGACGAGGACGCGGCCGCGTCCGGGGCCGAGCAGCTGCGACAGGAACAGGGTGCCCTGCTCGGATAGGCGGGCTCCGAGCTCGGCGGCCGGGTCGGCGGCGCGGGCCGGCAGGACGAAAAGCAGCGTCGCCAGCGCCAGGGCGGCGGTCATGGCCTTCTTATATAAGGAACCTATCACGGAATTATTGCGCCGGCGGCAGCCGGAAATGGAACCGGCTCCCCCGGCCGGGCTCCGAGACGACGCCCAGCTCCCCTTTGTGCATGGCGGCGATCTTGCGCGAGATGGCAAGCCCCAGGCCCACCCCGTTGGCGCGCAGCGGGTTGGCCACGCGCTGGAAAGGCTCGAAGATGCGCGCCGCGTCCTCCTTCTTGAGACCGATGCCGGTATCGGCCACGGCGATCTCGACCCCGGGACCCGCCGGGCAGCGTCCCAGGCTGACCGTGACGGTCCCGCCGGGCCGCGTGAACTTGAGGGCGTTCGAGATCAGGTTGGTCAGCACGTGGGCGACCAGGTCCGGGTCCGCTTTCACCGATGGGAGGGCCGGCTCCAGGACGGCCTTCAGCGCCAGGCCGGCCTCCTGCGCCTTGGGCTGGAAGAAGCTCACGGTGTCGCCGACGATCTCCCCCACGTCGACCAAGCGCGGCGCGTAGTCGAGCTTGCCGCGCTCGATCTTGGCCATGTCGAGCATGTTCGTCACGAAGTGGCCCAGCCGCCGCGCGTTGTTCTGGATGCGGCCCAGGGCGTCGCGCTCGTCCTGCGGCCGCTCCGCGCGGCTGTCCAGCATCTGCTTGACGTAGCCTTCGATCGCGCCCAGCGGCGATCGCAGCTCGTGCGTCACGGAAGCCACGAAGGTCTTCTTGAGCCGCTCGAGCTCGGCCAAGCGCTCCGCCATGGCGTTGACCCCGGCCGCGAGACGGCCGATCTCGTCGCCGCCCAGCTCCGGAAGCCGCGTGTCCAGCGCGCCCGTGCCGATGTCTCCCAGCGCCTTCTCGATCCTCAGGATGCGGCGCGTGACGGCGCCGCTCAGCGGGATCGACGCCAGCAGCCCCAGCAGCGAGGCCAGCGCGCCCGCGCGCGAGGCGTTGGCGACCAGGGCCCGGTAGCTCTCGGCCAGCCGACGCTCGCTCTCCGAGCGCGAGAAGTGCAGCTCCACCTCGACTCCAGAGGCGCCCGGGGCCGTCGCGCGCTCGATGATCTCCCCCCGCGGGTCCGCGCGGGAGTTCGAGGGGTCGGTGTCGCTCCAGGTGCCGTCGACGAGCACCCGCGCGCTGAGGACCTCCCGGCGCTTGGCCAGGTCGCGGGCGTAGTCGATGAGCATGAGCGG
Organism: uncultured Elusimicrobia bacterium; assembly: GCA_964653765.1. Taxonomy (GTDB): domain Bacteria; phylum Elusimicrobiota; class Elusimicrobia; order UBA1565; family UBA9628; genus JAGWUP01. The sequence goes on from CAZZGQ010000321.1 coordinate 3,513, forward strand.
ATCCTTGGCCAGCTGCGCCTCGCCGATCATGCGCGAGGCCTGCTCCGTCACGAGCCGCCGGCTCTCTTGCTCCGCGGCGAGGCGCGAGCGGTACTGCAGCGAGGCGAGGGCCAGGGCGCAGGCCGCCGTGGAGCACGAGGCCACGGCGAAGATCAGCAGGCCGACCTTGACGCGCAGGTTCATTTGGGCGAGGGCGCGGCGCGCTGGATGCGCTCCATGGCCTTCTGAGCCTGGGCGTTGTTGGGATCGATCTGCAGGATGCGCATGAACATGGCCGTCGCCTGCAGGTACTCGCCGCGGGCGTAATACTCGACGCCCTTCTGGTAGAGGTCGGCGATGTCGCGCGGATCGCCGGCGC
>CAZZGQ010000322.1:0-3865 GCA_964653765.1 uncultured Elusimicrobia bacterium
GGAACAGCCGCTCGATGCGCTCGGAATCCTCGTCGCCCAGCATCGTCTCTCGCGCGCCGGGCTTTTCCGGCTCCGCCGCCAGAGGAGGCGCGGCCGCCGGCGCTCCGGGACCTTCCGCCGGGTGCTGCCCGCCCTCCTGCAGGGCTGTCTTGACCTGATCGTAAAGCGTCGTGAGCTGGCCCTGCATGGCGCGGCCGTACTCCTCGAGCTCCGCCAGGTCGAGCGCGAGGCCCGACACGGCGAGGAACGACGCCAGGACGGCGACGGAAGCGTTCGGACAGGGCAGCTGAGGGGCGATGGCGGGCATCTCCCCGAGCAGCCCGACGGCGGGCAAGCCGGTCTCCGCCGCGGCGGCGAGCAGCACGCCGTTGAGGCCGGCGATGCTCCCGCGGGCCAGCACGTCCACGTCGTGCCGCTTGAGGTCGTCGAGGCCTTGCTGATCGGAGGCGACCCCGAAGGCGCGCGACGGCGCCGAGGGCTCCATGGCGCTGGCCATCGCCGCGAACGTGAAGACCCGGCGCACTCCCAAGGAGCGGGAAGCGGCGAGCAGCCGCTGGCAGAGGGCGAAGCGCCCGACCGGAGGCTGCGCCTCGCCCAGGAAGACGACGATGTCCCGGGCGCCCGCGGGATCGCGCCACAGGAACAGGCGGCTGCGCGGCAGCCGGGCGGCGTGCAGCACGCCGCCGCTGACCTCGACGCTCTCGAGCTCGAAGAGGTCGCGGGCGGGGAACTCGGCCACTTGGTGCATGCGCAGCTTGGACAGCAGGTAAACGGCCGCCGTCGTCGCCACTTGGCCGAGGCCCGGCCAAGCCGCGATGAGCCACCGTTCGGGGACGCGTTGCATCGACGGGCATGCTACGAAATGCCCGCCGCCCCGCCTGGACGGTGCCGTCAGGATTTTGTTGACTACGCCGTCCGGGCGAGGCTCTCTCATCCCGGCGGGACGGCGGCGTGCTGTGCCAAAGACGGACCTTCTTCGCGCCCTCGATCGGGCCCTGCGGCTCTCCAGCCGCGCGCAAGACTCCGGACGGCCCCCGGAAGACCTCCTCGAGCAGGACCCGCCGCGCGCCGTCTCGCGCCGCGAGTTCCTGCGCTACGCGGCGACCGCCGCCGGAGGAGCTTGGCTCGGCGGCGCGCGGGCCGTCGCCGCGGCGCTCGCCGACGGCGAGGCGCCCGTCGTCATCCTCGGCGCGGGCCTGTCCGGCCTCACCGCCGCCTACCGGCTCCAGCAGGCGGGCGTGCCCTGGCGCCTCTACGAGGCCAGCCCGCGCTTCGGCGGCCGCGTCTACACCCGGCGCGGCTTCAACGCCGACGGGATGTTCTGCGAGCTGGGCGGCGAGCTCGTCGACAGCGACCACACGGCCCTGCGCGGTCTGGCCCGGGAGCTGGGCCTGCCGCTGCAGTCGCTGGCTCCGACGAAATCCGGCGTCTCGCGCAACATCTACGTCTTCGGCGGCCTGACCTACACGGACGCCCAACTGACTCGCGCTCTGGAGCCGTTCGTGGCGCGGGTGCGCGAGGACCTGCGCTCCATCTTCCACGGCGTGCCGCGCCGCGAGATCGTCTACAGCGATCATTTCGACTCGGCGCGCTTCGACAAGATGACGCTGCGCGAGTACCTGGACTCCCTGACCGGCGTCGACCGCTGGGTGAGGAGCTCCATCGAGATGGCCTACGTCACCGAGATGGGCGTGGAGGCGGACCGCCAGTCGGCGCTCAATCTCCTGCTGCTCGTCGGCGACGAGGTCCGCGGCGACTTCGAGCTCTTCGGCGAGAGCGACGAGACCTACCGCGTCGTCGGCGGCAGCGGCGCGCTGACCGACGAGCTGGGCCGCCGCCTGGGCTTGTCGGACGACGGGACGGCGAGCTACAAGCCGCGCCACGAGCTGATCAAGATCTCGGACAAGGGCTCGCGCCTGGCGCTCACGTTCTCCACCCCGGGCGGCATCGTGGAGACGAGCGCGTCGCGGGCGGTCTGCACGATCCCGTTCGGCGTCCTGCGCGGCGTGGAGGGCGTCTTCGACCTCGACCTGAGCCCGCGCAAGAAGCTCTCGATCCGCGAGATGGGCTACGGCAACAACGCCAAGCTCATGATGGGCTTCTCGGAGCGCTCCTGGCGCCTGGGCGCGGGCTACGCTCCGCGCTCCAACGGCGGCGTCTTCACCGATCTCCCGAGCCAGTCCTTCTGGGAGACGAGCCGGCTGCAGCCCGGGACCCGCGGCATCATCACCAACTACACCGGCGCCGCCGCCGGACGAGCGCGCTCGCTCTCCGACCTGCGGCAGACCCTGGCCGATCTCGAGACGATCTTCCCCGGCGTGCGGCGGCAGTTCGACGGCAGCGCGGCCCTCATGAACTGGACGCGCTACGCCTACAGCCGCGGCTCCTACATCTGTCCCGCCCCGGGCGACTACGGCCGCCACTACGGCTCGGCGCGCGAGACCGAGTGCGGCGGACGGCTGCTCTTCGCCGGCGAACACACGAGCCCGGAAGGCGCCGGCTACATGAACGGGGCGGTGGATTCCGCGAACTTGGCCGCGCGCGCCCTGCTAGCGTCGGCGGCGCGAACGCCCGTGTCCGCCTCGCGGTGATGGCGCGAACGGCCAGCCGACGGTCTCCCAGTCCGGGCTCCGGCCGACCGAAGCCGCGGCGTTGAGGTTCGCCAGCGCCTGGGGATCGGTCAGGCGGACGAACTTGACGCCCTTGAGGTCGCTCACCGGCGCGGTACGGTCGCCCAGGCCGTCCTCGCCGAACTCGTTGGAGGACCACCAAAGGACCTTGCCCGAGCCGTCCTTGGCCTTGCGCCAGCCCAGGAAGACCACGGAGTGCGTCTTGCCGCTCTTCCAGCGGATGTTCATGAAGTCGCCGGCGCGGGCCTTGTCCGGGCTCACGATCCGGCCCATGCCGGAGTAATCGACCAGGGCGAACTTGCTGCCCATGTCGTCGGCGTTCCAGTAGCCCCAGAACTTGACGCCGTCCTCGCGCCGGCCGCCGTCGGCCTCCTGCATGCGCATGGCGTCGGCCTGCTCGGGCGTCAGGGCGGGCGGGGCGTCGCCGAAGATCAGGTTGAGGGCCTCGACGAAGGCGGCGTAGCTCCCTCCAGTGCAGAAGCTGGTTTTGCGCGTCGGCTTGAGCAGCGGCCGGCCGAAAAGGGAGAGCGCGTAGCCGATCGGCGACTCGGTGGGCGTGGCGTGCACTCCCGTGAAGTAGCCGCCGCCCTCCCCATCGGGGACGTGTCCTTGCACGATGTCGATCGCCTGGAGCACGCGCACGTTGTTCATGAGCACGCGCCCCTGGTCGTCCACGGCGTACGGGCTGAAGAGCGCCGCATGCCGCCTGTGATAGACGCCGGCCTGCATGGCCTCGTCCGGCAGCAGCTCCCACGTCGACGCGGCAGGGGCCGCGCTCTGCCCCTGCGGGTGAACGAGCTTGGCCTGCTCTATCAAGGCTTGGAACTCGGAGTCCACCAAGCCGGCGCGCGACGGAAAGGCCAGCGCCGCCAGCAAGGCCGCGACCGCGATCGTCCGCATGCGGCGATCTTAGGCGAATCAGCGAGTCGCCGCAAGGGCCCGGAAGAGTAAAACCGGGTGAATTTTCATGGGTCCAGCCCCCGGGCAGGAGCGAGGAAAATTTACCTGATCGGCATGGTCGGCTCGTCGAGCCAAGTCGTATCGTTGCCAGATGAAGACGAGAACCAAGAGACTCGCTGGGCGCCGTCCGATGAAGAGACGACCCGTCCGCCCTTCCGATGCTTCGGGCATCAAGAGGAGCCCGGGCTTCCGGACTTCACCGGATTTTTTCAGACTCGCGATCGAGAGCCTCTCCGAGTACGCGCTGATCACGCTCGGCGCCGACTTGCGGATCA
>CAZZGQ010000323.1:0-3835 GCA_964653765.1 uncultured Elusimicrobia bacterium
AAGCTCCCGCCTATGCTGCTCGATTATCGTAGCCAGTTGGACCCACAGGCCCGCGCGCGGCTCGACCGGATCAAGGAAGTCCTGCGCGCCATCGATCCGCGGGTGCGGACGCTGATCGCCGAGCACCGCGCGAGATCGGTGCGGTGGATGCCGCACGAGGCGCTCCCTTGGGGACGGGGCGAAGACTTCAATGAAAAGCCCTGGACGCCGGAGCAGAGCCCGCTGCGACCCGAGATCGCGCTCGCCCTCGAGACCAACCTGCTGACCGAGGACAATCTGCCTTATTACCACGCCCAGATCGCCCGGGTCGTCGATGAGGACAGCGCGCTCCATGAGTGGAACGGCCTGTGGACAGCGGAAGAAGGGGCCCACGCCCTCGTCCTGCGCGACTACGTCCATCTCTCCCGGGCCCTCGACCCCAGGAAGCTGGAATTAGACCGCATGGCGGTCATGCAAAAGGGATTCGGACGCCGCTTTGACGACCCGCTCGAAGTCCTGGCCTACACCACGGCGCAGGAGCTGGCGACGCGCATCTCCCACCTCGCCGTCGGACAGAAATCGGGCGACCCCGCCCTTCTGCGGGTCCTTTCCCTCGTCTCGCGCGACGAGAACTTCCACTATGTCTTCTACCGCTCGGTGGTGAAGGCCATCCTGGAGGCGGCTCCGGAGCTCATGCTGCCGGCCATCATGAAGCAGCTCTACAGCTTCAGCATGCCGGGAGACGGTTTCGACCGCTTCGAGGAACGCTCCGCTGTCATCGCCGCCGAAGGCATCTTCGGCGCGCGCGAATATCGCGATCTCGTGGTCAAGCCGATCCTGGCGTACTGGGAGATCGACAAGCTCCGGGGCTTGCCTCCCGAAGCCGAGCGGGCCAGAGAGCGGATCCTCAAGCTCGAAAAAGTGCTCGACCGCATGCTCGTCAAGCGCGAGCCCACCCGCGTCTCGTCCTGAGCCTGCGCGATGTAACTGAAGTCGCATGGCACGGTCGGGCCTGCGCGGTCTATAATCCGCCCTAATATGGCTCGGCGGGGACCCGACGACGCTTCGCGGCGTTACGTGGTGGCGCTCTCGGTGCAATGCGCGCCGTGCGGAGCCACCAATGAGCTGAGCATCACCCCCACGCCAAAGGCTGGAATCATGAGGTGCTCCAAGTGCGGCGAGCCCCTGCGCGGCGACCGAGCGGACCTCGCCCGAGTCATCACCAAGATCGATCCCCAGCCCCTTCCGGTCGACGACTAGCCGGCTCTTTTTATGATATCGTCGTACACCCCACCAAGCACCGCTCTGATCCCACGCGGCTTGTTGACCCGGCAGGAGGCAAGCCCATAAAGAAGCAAGAAGCGACGCAGTGCCAGGCCGTCACGCTCACGAGCACCTACTCCGCGGCGCATCGTTGCCTCAAGCGCAACGGCGTCCGCAAGTATGGAGCCCTTCTACTGTGCGCGCATCACCGCGCCGCCGTCAAACCCCGCCCCTGACCGGTGGCGAAGCACGAGCTGCCGGCTTGGAAGTCCGCTCCTCTTTGGGTCCTGCTGACCGCGCTGGGGACCGTCGCCGCCCTGCTGCCGCGGCGTCTCGAGCTCGTCCTCGGCCGCGCCTTCGGCCGGTTCGTCTACCGCGCTAGGCTCTTCAAGCGCCGCACGGTCGACTCCAACATCGAGCGCTGCTTTCCGGAGCTCGACGCCCGTTCGCGAGCCGATCTCGCCCGGCGCAACTACGAGCACTACGGCATCCTCTTCTTCGAGGTCCTCCATTTTTTCGCGCCGTTCCGCGAGCACTACCGGCGCTACGTCTCGAGCGTCGGCCGCCTGGAGGGCCGGCAGAACTGGGAGAAGGCGCACGCCAAAGGCAAAGGCGTGATCTTCTTCTCGGCCCACATGGGCTGCTGGGAGGTCGCCGGCGCCGCCGCCGCTTTGTCCGGCATCGTCGCCACGATCGTCACCACCGTGCTGACCCCGCCCTGGCTGCACGAGAAGATCACGGCGTGCCGCGCCTCCGTCGGCATCTCCGCCGCCTTCCATCCCGGCTCGTTGCCGACCGTCTTGCGCGCGCTGCGCCGCGGCGAAACCGCCGTCTTTATGAACGATCAATACGCGCACCCGCCGATGGGCGTGGCGGTCCCGTTCTTCGGCTATCGCGTCGCGACGCTGGCCGTGGTCGGGTCCCTCGCCAAGCGCACCGGCGCCGCCGTGGTCCCGATCCACACGGTCCGAGGAAAGGACGGCGTGACGACGGCGTTCATCGAGCCCGAGCTCGACCTCTCCGGCGCGATCAACGCCGAGGACGCCACCCAGATCGTCGCGGCGCGGGTGGAGCGCTGGGTCCGGAAGGACCCGGAGCAGTGGCTGTGGATGCACCGCCGCTTCAAGGACGCCACGCCGGCTTAGGCGTCCAACGATCCTGACGCCGCCGGCATGAGATTCCGGCGAGCCCCGTGTTAGCATGACGTCATGAAGATTCTGCTCTTCGGCTTGGCGGCCCTCCTCGCCGCGCCGGCCGCCCGCGCCGCTTCCACCGGCACGGCGACCGCGCAGGAATACTCCTGGATCGACGGCTACGCCGCGCGCGCGAAGGCGCAGCTGCGCGACCTCGACACGCAGCTCGAGGCTTCGCGCCGCGACGCCCAGCGGCTGAGCGACGAAGCGCGGGACACGGCGCATCAGCGCATCTCGCAGCTCGACCGTCAGGTGCGGCAATCCCAGAAGGAGCTGGAGCGCTTGCGCCGAACCGGCGAGATGAAGGCCGTGAAGGCGCGCAAGCGCCTCGAGACCACCATCGAGGACCTGCGCCGCGAGTACGAGGGGCTGCGCAAGGACCTGCAGGAGCAGGAGAAGGACGAGCAGAAGAAGTAGCCCGGATCGGGCTTACCTGCGGCGAGGGACGAGGAAGAGATCCCGGCGCACGACCTTCTCGTCCGTGTCGTCCGAGAGGTCGGGCGCGGCCGCGTCGCCGTCGCGGGCGGCGTCCGCCATCCTGCGGCGCTCGGCGGCGGGCAGGGTCGCATAGGGGATGTCGGTCCAATAGAGCACCGCCGGGACATAGTCCCCGCCGTTGGCGTGGATGTCGTAGCTGGCTCCTTGCGGGCCGTTGAGCACGACGGAATAGCAGCCGCCCGCGTCCGAGATGAACGCCGACGGCGTGAACGTGCCCGGGGCCGCGCCGTGCACCGTGGCTTCGAGGCCGGCGTTCGCCGCGGGCTTCAACGAGAGCAGGTCGTACGCGCGCCCGTAGAGGATCCACTGGTTCGCCGAGGAGATCGGAAGGACCGGCGCCGTGCAAGGCGCGGGGGCCGAGGGGACGGGGCGCGGGCGAAGGCAGACTTGGCAGGAAGTCGCGTTGAGCGGCAGCTCGGTCCCGCAAGCGGCGCAAGGCAGCGTCTCCTCCACAGCGCGACTATATCATAAGCCGCTTGTCGGAAGGCCGGCCGCCTGTTATCATCGGTCGGCCATGCGACGCGTCGCCCTTCCCCTCCTCGCCTTCTGCGGCTTGCTCGCGGGCTGCCGCACGACCTACCGCGCCGCCAAAGGCACCGTGAAGGTCGCCGTCGGCACCGTGGAGGTGGCGGGCAAGGTCGCCGTTTATGTCGTCAAGGACTTCGCCTACTACGCGAAGAAGGCGGCCACCCTGCGGAACTACCATGAGAGCCGCAGCCTCGACGGCCGTCAGGTCGCCGGCCTGCTCGGCACGGGCGGCGGCGGCAAGTATCGTAAGCTGCCCGCCTACGAGGGCGGTTACCGCTGGCCGCTGACGGCGGGCGTCGTCAGCTCGGAGTTCGGGCACCGCTGGGGCAAGAGCCACGAGGGCATCGACATCGCCGCCGACAAGGGCGAGCCCG
>CAZZGQ010000324.1:0-3826 GCA_964653765.1 uncultured Elusimicrobia bacterium
CAACGTCGTCGATCACGGCGACGATTTCGGCAGCCTGCGCGCCAAGCACGCCGGCGCGCGCCGGACGTTGTACTTCGCGAGCGCGCTCTGATCCTGGCGCGGCCCGGCGGCCTGGAAAAAGCCGTGGTGGCCGGGCGCACGGGTTCCTTCTTCTGGCTGCGCTACCTGGGGCCGAACCCGGCCTGTTCGCGCTAAAAAATTATCCACCAACTATGCACGCGTGCATAGTTGGTGGATAAGTAACGCGGCGTATCGAGCTAGCTGAGGTTGCGCAGGCAGGCCTCGACGATGGCCGGCGCCGACAGCCCGTACTTGTCGTAGAGCTGCTCCGGCGTCGCCGACTCGCCGAAGGTGCGCGCGCCCACGCGCACGACGGGGACGCCCACGCCGCGCGTGGCCGCCGCCTCGCAGACGCAGGAGCCCAGCCCGCCCACCACGTTGTGGTCCTCCACCGCGACCAGGCGATCGCTGTCCTTGGCGAAGCGGGCGACCGCCTCGTCGTCGAAGGGCAGCAGGCTGCAGGCGTTGACGACGCGCGCGTTGAAGCCGCGCGTCTGCAGGTCCTTGGCCGCCTTGATCGCGTGCGGCACGGGGCCGCCCGAGGCGAAGATCGTGGCTTGGAAGTGCTTGGCCCCTTCGGGCTGCCAGAGCACGTCGCATTTGCCCGGCTTGAACTTGTAATCGGAGCCGTGCACGTCCTCCATCTTTTGGCGCGTCAGGCGCAGATAGACGGGGCCGTCGTGGTCCGCGGCCCAGGCCATGGCCTGCTTGGTCTCCTCGGCGTCGGCGGGCTGGAGGATCACCATGTTGGGCAGCGAGCGCATCTGGCCGACGTCCTCGAGGCCCATTTGCGACGTCCCGTCCTCGCCGATGCCGAGGCCGGCGTGCGTGCCGACGAGCTTGAGATTGGTCTTGTTGTAGGCCGCCGAGACGCGGATCGTCTCGCCGCGGCCGACGAGGAAGCATGCGAAGCTCGTCACAAAGGGCACTTTGCCGCTGAGAGCCAAGCCGGCGCCGATGCCGATCATGTTCTGCTCGGCGATGCCGCATTCGAAGTGCCGCTGCGGGAACTTCTTGGCGAAGTTCTGCGTCATCGTGGACTTGGAGAGGTCGGCGTCCAGGACGACGATGTCCTCGTTCTTCTCGGCCAGGGCGACGAGCGCCTCGCCGAACGCTTCCCGGGTCGCCTTAGGCATTGGTGATCTCCTTGACCGCCTTGTCCGCCTCGTCCTTCTTGGGCGCCGCTCCGTGCCAGCCGATGTTGTTCTCCATGAATGAGACGCCCTTGCCCTTGACCGTCTTGGCGATGATGACCTGCGGGCGACCGGCCTTGGCCGCCCGCGCCGTGGAGATCGCCTTCTCGATCTGGTTCAGGTCATGGCCGTCGATGCTCTGCACGTCCCAGCGGAACGCCTCGAACTTGTCCGCCAGCGGCTCGATGGGCATGACTTGGTCGACGGGGCCGTCGATCTGGCCGTTGTTCCAGTCGACGATGACGATCAGGTTGTCGAGGTCGAACTTGGGAGCCGACATCAGCGCCTCCCAGACCTGGCCTTCCTGCATCTCGCCGTCGCCGAGGATCACGTAGGTCTTGTAGTCGCGCTTGTCGAGCTTGGCCGCCAGCGCCATGCCGATGCCGACCGAGAGCCCCTGGCCCAGCGAGCCCGTCGAGAACTCGATGCCGGGCAGCCTCAGGCGGTCCGGGTGGCCCTGCAGCGGGCTGCCGAGCTTGCGCAGCGTCATGAGCTCCTCTCTCGGGAAGTAGCCCGTGTACGCCATCGCGCAGTAGAGCGCGGGGCAGCCGTGCCCCTTCGACAAGATCACGCGGTCGCGGTCCGGCCAGTCCGGACGCTTGGGGTCGTGCCGAAGCAGCTTCGTGTAGAGGACAGCGAGCGTGTCGATGATCGAGAGAGAGCCACCGGGGTGGCCGCTCCCGGCGGCTTCGATCATGCGCACGATGTCGACGCGCATCTGGCGCGTCAACGACTTCAGGTCGGGGGTCGTCGTCGTGGCGGCGGGCATGACGTCATGGTAGCGCAAATATCGCGGGCGCTGCAACGAAGTAAAATCGAGGGTCAGACCCCCGATTTTACCGGGGGCTGAGCTGAGCGCAGGGCGCGAGGCCGAGCTTGCGCGGGAACAGCAGACCGCCGGGATCGACGACGGCGCAGTCGCGGCCCAGCGCCGGAAGCTGATCCGGCGTGATCAGCCCGTCGTAGCCGGGGAGCGCCGGGATCAGGAATGTCTTGTCTCCCCGCTTGAGGTAGTAGTGCTTGCGCTCGGGCAGGTAGTAGAAGCGCAGGGGCAGGTAGTAGAACGGGTTGAGGTGGACGACGGGCGTTTCGGCGGGCGTGGCTTTGCGCAGCGCGGCGGCGAGGTCGGCCAAATGCGGATCGACGCGGGCGGCGCAGTAGAGATAGCCCGCGAGGCCGGCCGCCAGCGCCGCGGTCAGAGCCGTGGCCGCGGCCGCGCGCGCCCAGCGGGCCGGGAGAGCCGCGCAGGCGTCGATGAGGAGCAGCAGCAGGAACGGCGACGCCGGCAGGAGGTAGCGCGCCTGGGAGAGCGGCGTGCCGACGGCGGCCTCGGCCGCGGGGATCAGCAGGAACGGCAAGGCCAAGTGCAGCCAGCAGAAGGCGGCCGCGGCCGGGGCGCGCCGGAAGAACGAGGGCGCGGCGAGGAGAGCGGCGGCCAGCGCCGCGGCCCCGAGCGCGCGAAGAGCGGAGGTCTCCGCCAGCCCGAAGTACCACGGATCGGCCAGGAGCTGCCCCAGGATCTCGGCGGCGTGACGTGGCGTCATCCCCTCCACGATCATCGAGGCGCCGCGCATCGCCCCGCCCTGCGCCAGCGCCTGCCCGGCGACGAGGAGGGCCGCCGTAGCCGGGCCGAGAAAAGCGACGGCGAAGACGGCTTTCCGCCGCCGGGCGGGCGCCGCAAGGAACAGGAGATCGGCCGCGACCGAGAAGCAGAAGAAGTGGTGCGTGAGCACGCCGCAGGCGCCGAGCAGCGCATATCCTCCGGCGCCGCGGGGCGAAGGATCGCGCGCCAAGCGCCAAGCCAGGAGCGCGCAGGCGAGCGAGAGCGCCAAGACCAAGGCGTAGCAGCGGCCGTCTTGGGCGGCGTGGACCCACGACGAGCAGAGGACGGCGGCGGCCAGCGCCCATGCGGCGCGCGCGGGCGACAGCTCCTCGGCCAGCTTCCAGAACAGCCACAGAGAGGCGGCGCCGCACAGCCACGAGAAGAGGCGCAGAGCGAGCGGCCCGGGCGGCAGCACGGCCAGCCACAGGTGCATCAGGACGAAGTGCAGCGGCGGCGTCGCCTCGAGCCGCGGCAGGCGCTGGAGCAGCTCGCCCAACGGAAGGCGAGCTATCAATAGCGTGCTGGCCTCGTCGCTCCAAAGCGAGGGACGAGCGATCCAGAGCAGGCGCAGGGCCGCGCCGGCGGAGATCAGGGCAAAGGCGAGTCGTCGCACGGCCGTCATGCTATCAAATGAAAAAGTGCTATGATCGCGTCGGAGGGCCCATGGAGATCAAGACCTACGTCGGCAGCATCCGCCGCGCCGCCGATCACATTCGCGCCCGCTCGTCCGGCATCCGTCCGCGCGTCGGCATCATCTTGGGCAGCGGCCTTTCCAAGGCCGTGCCGCCGCTGGCCGCGATGGAGACTATCTCCTACTCCGACATCCCGGGCTTCCCCCGCACCACGGTCTCGGGCCACGCCGGCAAGATGCTGATCGGCGAGCACAATAAGGTGCCGGTGGCGATCATGCAGGGTCGCTTCCATTATTACGAGGGCCACTCGATGGAGTCGATCGCCCTGCCGATCCGCG
>CAZZGQ010000325.1:0-1836 GCA_964653765.1 uncultured Elusimicrobia bacterium
CTGCGCCCGCCGCCGCTCCCGCGGCGGCGCCCGCCAAGCCGCCCGTCGAGGCGACCCAGGCCGCCGGCCCGGTGGCCGACGTGCTGGCCTCGCTGGCCACGGTCTCGCTGGAGATCCCCGCCCCGGCGCCCGAGCCCACGGCGCCCGTGCCTCCCGCGACGCCCGACAACACGCTCACGATCTCGCCGCTCGAGCCGGCGCGCAAGCCCGCTCCCGAGGCCACGATCCCCTCGCTCGAGGTCGCCAACCCCGAGATGACGATCAAGCTGTCGCCGCCGCCGGGGGAGAAGCGATGAGCCTCCTGGACTTGGCCGGCGCCACGGACCCGGGCTGCGTGCGCCCCAACAACGAGGACAATTTCGTCGTCGATGAGAGCCTGGGCCTGCTCGTCGTCGCCGACGGCATGGGCGGGCACAACTCGGGCGAAGTGGCCAGCGAGCTGGCGACCACGACGATCCACGAGTTCGCCCGGCGGATGCTGGGCGGCCCGCGCCTCCTCGTGCCGGACGGGGGCGATCCCGCCCGCTCGCCGCGGGCGCGCGCGCTCGAGCACTTCGTCAAGTCGGCCAACACGGTCATCTACGAAAAGGGCCGCGCCTTCCCGCAGGACGCCGGCATGGGCACGACGGTGGTGGCGGCGCTCTCCGACGGCCGCTCGGTGACGATCGCCCACGTCGGCGACAGCCGCGCCTATCTCTTCCGCGCAGGCCGCCTGCAGCTCTTGACCGAGGATCACTCGCTCGTCGGCGATCAGGTGCGCCGCGGGCTGATCTCCTTGGCGGAGGCCGCCAAGTCCAACCTGCAGAACATCCTGACGCGGGCGCTGGGAGCGGAGAAGGAGGTCCTGGTGGACGTCTCCGAGCACCCGCTGCTGCCCGGCGACGTGGTGCTCCTGGCTTCCGACGGCCTGACGAAGATGGTCGACGACGACGCGGTGGCGCGCACGGTCGCTTCGGAGACCTCGGCGCGCGCCATCGTGAGCAGCCTGATCGAGCAGTCCCGCGCCGCGGGAGGGGTCGACAACGTCACCGTGGTCGCCGCCCGCGTCGCCGCCGGCGAGCCCTCCGGCGCGCTCAAGGGCCTGATGTCGAGGCTTTTCGGGAGATAAGATGCCCAAGCTCTTGCTCAAGTTCAACGCGGCGGTGATCAAGGAGATCCCCTTCGCCAAGGACAGCCTCACCGTCGGCCGCAAGGCCGACAACGACATCGTCATCGACAATCCCGCGATCTCGGGACACCACTGCCGCATCGCCCTCGAGGGCGGGACATACTATGTGGAAGACCTCGAGTCCACCAACGGCACTTTCGTCAACCAAAAGCGCGTCAAGAAGGCCGGCGTCCATCACAACGACGTGATCGGCCTGGCCAAGCACGCCCTGATCTTCGTGGAGGACGCCCCGGAGCCGGTGGCCGCCGCTCCCGCTCCCGCGCCCGCCGCCGACGCCACGATGATGCTCTCGCCGCAGAAGCAGGCTGAGCTGGTCGCCGCCGCCTCGGACTCCGCCAAGGAGACGGTGGCGGCGAAGCTGGGCATCATGCGCATCCTCAAGGGCGTGGTCGGCGAGCCCGAATACAAGCTGGCCGGGCTGTCGACCTACATCGGCAAGAGCGACCGCGTCCAGATCCCCATCAAGGGCACCGGCCTCTTCGGCGGAGCGCCCGAGGTGGCCGCTTCCATCCACAGGAAGCCCGAAGGCTACGTGCTGCGCGCCGTCGAGGAAGGCTATCCCGTCGTCAACGGGACGGCCGTCACCGGTCAGGTCGTCCTCAAGGACGGCGACCTCATCGAGTGCGGCGGCACCACCATGCAGTTCGTGATGAAGGACGCGGCCTAGC
>CAZZGQ010000325.1:1936-3824 GCA_964653765.1 uncultured Elusimicrobia bacterium
CTTCCGCGCCTATTTGGTATACTACGCTCGTTGTGCGGTATGTCCCACCACGAGGGTTTTACACCATCTTCCAATGAGCGACACCAAGACCGAAAAGCGTCCCGATAATCTCGAAGAGATCGAAGCCGTCACGATCCGTTTCGCCGGCGACTCCGGCGACGGCATCCAGCTGACCGGCATGCAGTTCACGACGGCGACGGCCCTGGCCGGCAACGACCTGTCCACGCTGCCGGACTACCCCGCCGAGATCCGCGCCCCCGTCGGAACGCTGCCCGGCGTGTCGGGCTTCCAGATCCACTTTTCTTCCCGCGAGGTCCTGACCCCCGGCGACGCGCCCGACGTGTTCGTGGCCATGAACCCGGCCGCGCTCAAGGCCAACATCAAGGACCTGAAGAAGGGCGGCATCCTGCTCGTCAACACCGACTCCTTCACGGCCGCCAACCTCACCAAGGTCCAGTACGCCAAGAACCCGCTCGAGGACGGCTCACTCACCGACTACCGCGTCATCAAGGTGGAGCTCTCCCGCCTGACGGGCAACGCCCTCTCCGGCCTGGCGCTGACGAAAGTCCAGGTCGAGCGCTGCAAGAACTTCTTCGCCCTGGGCATGATGTACTGGCTCTACGACCGGCCGATGGACTCCACCCTCAAGTGGATCGAGGCGAAGTTCAAGAAGACGCCGCTGCTCGTCGAGGCCAACCAGAAGGCCCTGCACGCCGGCAACGCCTTCGCCGAGACGGCCGAGATCTTCGGCCACCACTACAAGGTGCGCAAGGCGCCCATCGCCCCCGGCACCTACCGCAACATCACCGGCAACGAGGCCACGGCGCTCGGCATGGTCGCCGCCTCGCAGATGGCGGGCGTGGACCTCTTCTACGGCACCTACCCGATCACGCCCGCCTCGGACATCCTGCACGAGCTCTCCAAGCACAAGGCCTTCGGCGTGCGCACGTTCCAGGCCGAAGACGAGATCGCCGGCATCGGCTCGGCGATCGGCGCCTCCTTCGGCGGCAAGCTGGGCGTCACGGGCACCAGCGGTCCCGGCGTGGCTCTGAAGAGCGAGGCCATCGGCCTCGCCGTCATGACGGAGCTGCCGCTGCTCATCATCAACGTGCAGCGCGGCGGCCCTTCCACCGGCCTGCCCACGAAGACCGAGCAGTCCGACCTCCTGCAGTGCCTCTACGGCCGCAACGGCGAGTGCCCGGTGCCCGTCCTGGCCGCGGCGACGCCGGCGGAGTGCTTCACGATGGCCTACGAGGCCCTGCGCCTGGCCGTGAAGTACATGACGCCGGTCTTCTTCCTCTCGGACGGCTACCTCGCCAACGGCTCCGAGCCCTGGGCGATCCCGGACGTGGCCAAGCTCAAGAAGTTCGAGTTCCCGAAGCTCCCGGCCAAGGATCAGTTCAAGCCTTACCTGCGCGACGACGCCACGCTGGCCCGCCCTTGGGCGGCGCCCGGCCTGGCCGGCTACGAGCACCGCATCGGCGGCCTGGAGAAGGCCGAGACGACGGGCAACGTCAGCTACGATCCGGACAATCACGAGCGCATGGTGCGCCTGCGCGCCGCCAAGGTCAACAAGATCGCGCAGGACATCCCGCCGACGGAGATCCTGGGCCAGAAGAAGGGCAAGGTCCTCGTCGTGGGCTGGGGCAGCACGTACGGCGCCATCACGGCCGCCGTCAAGAGCCGCCAGGCCAAGGGCGAGTCCGTCAGCGCCATCCACCTGCGCCACCTCAACCCGCTGCCGCCGGACCTGGGCGACATCCTCAACAGCTTCGAGAACGTCCTGA
Organism: uncultured Elusimicrobia bacterium; assembly: GCA_964653765.1. Classification (GTDB taxonomy): domain Bacteria; phylum Elusimicrobiota; class Elusimicrobia; order UBA1565; family UBA9628; genus JAGWUP01. The sequence continues at coordinate 3,724 of CAZZGQ010000325.1, forward strand.
TCCCCGAGATGAACATGGGCCAGCTGCTCAAGGTCATCCGCGCGAAGTACCTCGTCAACGCCGTCGGCCTCAACAAGATCAAGGGCCAGCCCTTCAAGATC
>CAZZGQ010000326.1:0-3812 GCA_964653765.1 uncultured Elusimicrobia bacterium
AAAAGCGAAGGGCGCGCCGCCGAGTGCGCGCCCTTCGCGCATAAGAATGCCAGATGGCACAGCGTAAAGCTACAGCGAGCCGTCAGCAGGAGTCAGCCGGGGTCGCCGGTAAAATCCGGGGTCTGACCCCCGATTTTACCTAGGCGGCGACGGCTTCTTTGAGGCGGTCCTTCAGGGCCGCTTGCTGACGCCGCAGCTCCGCGGGGACGCGGCCGTCGAAGGTGTCGAAGAACTTCTTGTGGCTCTCCGCTTCCTGGACCCAGTCGTCGCGGTCGATCGAGAGCAGCTGCTCCATCGCGCCCGCAGGCAGGTTCAGGCCGGCCAGGTCGAGGGCGTCCTCGGTGGGCAGCCAGCCGATCGGCGTCTTCTGCGCCTTGCCTTCGCCGCGGGTGCGCGCCAGGATCCACTCCACCACGCGCAGGTTGTCGCCGAAGCCGGGCCAGAGGAACTTGCCCTGGGCGCTCTTGCGGAACCAGTTGACGTGGAAGATCTTCGGGGGCTTGGGGATGCGCTGGCCCATGTCCAGCCAGTGGCCGAAGTAGTCGGCCATGTTGTAGCCGCAGAAGGGCAGCATCGCCATCGGATCGCGGCGCACCTCGCCGAGCTTCCCGACTTGGGCCGCCGTGCGCTCCGAGGCCACCGTGGCGCCGACGTAGACGCCGTGGTTCCAGTCGAAAGCCTCGTAGACCAGCGGCGCCACGCGCTCGCGGCGGCCGCCGAAGACGATGGCCGAGATCGGCACGCCCTTCGGGTTGTCCCACTCGGGCGAGAGCGACGGGCACTGGGTGACGGGGGCCGTGAAGCGGCTGTTCGGGTGGGCGGCGGGGATCGGCTTGCCCTGGGCGTCCTTCATGCCGGGGTGCCAGTTCTTGCCCTGCCAGTCCAGGCACTCCGCCGGGGCGGGGCCTTCGCCGTCTTCCCACCAGACTCCGCCGTCCTTGGTCAGGCCGACATTGGTGAAGATCGTGTTCTTCTTGATGGTGGCCAGAGCGGTGGGGTTGCTCTTGCCGTTGGTGCCCGGAGCCACGCCGAAGAAGCCGTTCTCGGGATTCATGGCCCACAGGCGGCCGTCCGGCCCGACGCGCAGCCAGGCGATGTCGTCGCCGACCGTCCAGATCTTGTAGCCCTTGTGCTTCAAGCCTTCCGGCGGGATCATCATCGCCAAGTTGGTCTTGCCGCAGGCGCTGGGGAAGGCGGCGGTGATGTACTCCGTCGTGCCGTTCCTATGCTCGATGCCGAGGATCAGCATGTGCTCGGCCAGCCAGCCTTCCTTGCGGGCCAAGTGGGACGCGATGCGGAGAGCGAGGCACTTCTTTCCGAGCAAAGCATTCCCGCCGTAGCCGGAGCCCACGCTCCAGATCGTATTATCCTGAGGAAAGTGGAGGATGAGTCTGCGGTTAACGTCGAGATCGGCCTTCCCGTGCAGGCACTTGGTGAATTCGCCGTCCTCGCCGAGCTGCTCCAGGACCTTCTTGCCCACGCGCGTCATGATGCGCATGTTGAGGACCACGTAGATCGAGTCGGTCAGCTCCACGCCGATCTTGGAGAAGGGGGAGCCCACCACGCCCATCGAGAACGGGATCACGTACATCGTGCGGCCCTTCATCGAGCCCTTGAAGATCTCGCCGGCGCGCCGATAGCCTTCCTCGGGCGCCATCCAGTTGTTGTTGGGGCCGACGTCGGCCTTCGTCTTGGCGCAGATGTAGGTCAGGTGCTCGGTGCGGGCCACGTCGTTGGCGGCCGTCCGGCTATAGAGGCAGCCCGGGAACAGCTTGTCGTTGAGGCGCAGCATCTCTCCGGTCGAGACGGCTTCCTCCTCCAAACGCTTCTTCTCCGCCTCGCTGCCGTCGATCCAGACCACGCGATCCGGCTGGCAGAGCTTCGCCATCTCGTCGACCCAGGCCTTGAGCTTCGAATGGGGGATTGGAGGAGTCATAATCGCCATTGTATCACAAACCCTCCGGCGGGACGTGTTGACGGGCGTCAACATCCGCCGACATCTTCATCTCGGGGATTTGCCGAGGAATTTCCAGGCAAAATCGCGAAATCACTCCGCTTTTTCGGCCGGCGGGATCCCGTATTGGCCGGGCAAATGGCGGCGCGCCCAGTCGTAGGCGGCATAGGGCATCAAGGCGTGGCGCCCGTTGCGCACGAGCGTGGAGGAGGCCTCGAAATCGATGTTCTCGAGGAAATGGACGTCCAAGGAGGTCGGGACGGGCTCGCCGGCCTCGCCGCGCTTGATGAAGGCCACGCTGATGCGATGGGCGTCCGGATTGTGGCCCGCGTCGGCCGAGGCTAGCTTCTTCTCCAGCTTGGGCAGGGTGTCGTCGTTGCCCTTGGCGTCCTTGAGCTTGTAATGGTCGCCGCCGACGAGGTAGTGGGCGTGGACCCTCTGATCGTAGTTGAGGCCGAGCATCTTGAAGGTGTTGGTCTCGCCGTCGTAGTTCGTCCCTTTCGAGATGCCCGAGTAGGCGAAGAGCGGGGCGAAGACGTCGAGGACGGCCTGGCCCATGGGATGGCGCTTGTCGGCGGGCGTCATGTTGGGTTTGCGGGGGTCGTCTCCGGCCAGCATGTAGTAGACCTTGTCGAGCCGCAGCTCGGCGATCGCGTTGAGGCCGATGAGCAGGTGGCCCCACTGGAACGGGTCGGCGGCGACGGGGTAGATGCCCACCCGGGCCTCGCGTCCGATGACGGGCATCTTGGGATGCTCGGCGTGCGGGCGCAGCTGGACGGCGCCGGGGTCGATGCGGCCGGCGGCCACGTGCCCCTCGATGACGTCGATCGCGGCGTAGCCCTGGCGGCGGACCTGCTCGAAGAGCGGATCGGGGCCGAGGTGCTCTTCCATCTGGGCGAGCTGGGCCTCGAGGCGGAGGCGGATCTCCTGGACCTGGGAGAGGGTGGAGCGCGGCGCGGAGACCGCTTCGGCCTGGGCGGGAGCGGCGCCGGCGGCGGCGTCGAGGGCCGGGGCGGCGAGCCCGGCGGCGGCTTGGACCGACGGCGCGGCCGCCGCCTGAGGCAGCTCCGGCAGGCCGGGGGCCTTGCCGAGCTCGGCCCCCAACGCGGGGAGGGCGAGCAGCAGCGACAGGAGAAGGGAAAGGGACGTTTTCGTCATCCCTTCCATTATAGAAGCCGGCCGGCCTCGGCGGTTGGGTCTTCGGACCCGGCCCGCGGGGCCGGTGGGCCCTCGGGGAGCAGCCTGGGGGTCAGGCCGGGCTGAGCTGCCGCGTCCAGCGGCCGCGCCGGCGCGCCTGCTCGGCCAGGAACTCGGCGAGCGTGGCCGGCTGGCGCGGGATCGCCCGGAAGCAGGCATTGACGGCCGCGTAGGCTTGCCGCGCCAAGTCGGAGGCGCGGCCGGCCGGGGCCAGGGGCTCGAGGGCGGTGGCGACGATCTCGGCGCCGTCACGACAGGCCAGGCTCCAGAGGTGAGGAAGGAACTCCATGTCGCCGTACCAGAATAGGGCGTCGCGGTTGCCGGCGTGCACGGGCGCGCCGTCCAGCTGCGTATAGTTGAGGCAGACGGGCTGGACGGAGGCCTCGGCGATCAGCGCCGCCTGGAGGAGGCCGGCGCGGAAGGGGATGACGGCGGAGCCGTCGGTGCTCGTGGCCTCGGGGAAGACCACCACGTCCACGCCTTCCTCGAGCACGTCCGCCAGGCGCCGGACCTCGGCGGTGATCCCGGCGTAGCTGCGGCGGTTGACGAACAGGCAGCCCGCCGCCGAGCAGATCCAGCCGAGCCCGGCGCTGTTCTTCACCTCCATCGAGGTGACGAAGCAGGCCGGCGAGAGGGCCGACAGCGCCACCACGTCCAGGTA
>CAZZGQ010000327.1:0-3808 GCA_964653765.1 uncultured Elusimicrobia bacterium
AAGGATCTGTTCGTGCACCATTCGGCCATCATGGCCGAGGGCTTCAAGAGCCTCGCGGAGAATCAGGCCGTCGAGTTCGAGACGCAGGAATCCGAAAAGGGCCCCCGCGCCGCCAACGTTAGAAAGATCTAACGCAACGCCGTAAATCGAAGCCCGTCTCGTCCCAGGACGAGACGGGCTTCAACTTTTTCGGTAGCGCTGGGAAACGCGGGGGGGCATCAAACTGTTACGCTCGAAGACGGGATAAATGACCGTCAGCGAGGCCCTTGCTTTTTGGGCCCATTGCTCGCGAGGCGCTGGGACATTCGTCCTATGTCGGCGCCCGCCTGGCGGGCTATCCTCTTGCTCCAGCGGCTTAAAGAAGGAAGAGGAGGGTTATGGCAAAAGTGACCGGAATCGGCGGGGTGTTCATCAGGGCGAAGGGAGACCCTCAGGCGCTGGCCGAGTGGTACAAGCAGGTCCTGGGCATGCCGGTTCGACCGCATGGAACGGCCGTCCTCCACTGGGCCGAAGACGAGGGCAAAGATGAAGCGGCGACGGCGTGGCGGATCTTCGAGAAGGACTCGGAGAAGTTCGCCAGCACCAAGTCGGGCGCCATCATCAATTACCGGATCGACGACATGGACGGGATGCTCGCGCAGTTGAAGAAGCACAAGGTCAAGATGCTGAGAGAGCCGCAATCCGACGAGTACGGCCGCTTCGCGTGGCTGCTCGATCCCGAGGGCAACGAGGTCGAGCTGTGGGCGCCAAAGTGAAGGCCTGCACGACGTTGGCCGTCATCCTGTGCGCTCTGCTCCAGCTCGCGGTCGTGGCCGCTCCGGCGGCGGCGCAGGCGGACGCTCCGCCGCTCGTCCAGGGCGTCGGAGGCGCTTATCTGTATTCGTCCACGCCCGATACCCTCGCGGCCTGGTACACCGCCATGCTCGGCATCTCCTTCAACGAGGGGTCCTTCAGGGGCAATCGCGTCTTCATGCGCAAGTTCGTGCGCAGCGATAAAAAGGGAGACTTCACTCTGTTCTCCATCATCTCCCCCGAGGGCGAGCTTTCGCCGAACCGCAACGCGTCGAGGGTCAATCTCCTCGTCGGTGATATCCGCGCGGTCGTCGACCGCCTGAGGAACAACCATTTCCAGGTCAACGACCCGGATGATTTCGGGTTCGGCTGGTTCGTGGAGATGAACGACCCCGAAGGCAACCGCCTGGTGCTCTGGCAGCCGAAATAGTGTCGCTTACACGGTCCTGATAGCGTCCACGACGGGCAGCCAATCTGGCCGCCGGCCGAACGCGCTAGGGCCCTCGCCGTTCGAGGGCCCTTTTCTTTTGATAATATATTCGCCTTTGCGTATATGAATCGCACCCCAGTCGTCTTTCGCGCGCTCGCCGACCGAACGCGGCTTCGTCTTCTCAATCTTCTGCGCGACCGCGAGGTGTGCGTCTGCGACCTGATGAGGGCCGTCGGCCAATCCCAGCCGAAAGTCTCCCGGCATCTGAGCTATCTGAAGCGCGCGGGTTTGGTGCGGGATCGGCGGGATGGCTATTGGCGGCACTATTCTCTTGCGGCGAGCGGGCCGATGCGACGGGCGGTCGTGGCCTGCCTGAATGCCTGGCGAAGCGAGGACAACGCGGCGGCTGCGGACATGCGGAAGCTCGGAGGGACGGCCGGTCGCTGCCGGTAGGAGAGCTGAACCATGAAATCGAGGGTCTTGTTCGTTTGCATCGAAAACTCCTGCCGCAGCCAGATCGCCGAAGGCTTCGCCAAAGCGCTCGGTTCCGATGTCCTTGAATCGTGGAGCGCGGGCTCGCGTCCTTCGGGCATCGTCAATCCGAAAGCGATCGCGATGATGCGGGAGCGGGGAATCGACATCTCTCGCAATCCGTCCAAGAGCCTCGAGGAGATCCCGCAGTCCGGCTGGGATTTCGTCGTCACGATGGGCTGCGGCGATGCGTGTCCCTTCGTGCCGTCCAAGACGAAGACCGATTGGGGCATTCCCGACCCCAAGAACATGCCTGAGCCGGAGTTCCGGAAGGTTCGTGATCTGATCGAGCATAAGGTCCGGGCATTGATCGAGGAAGTGAAGGGCCATGCGGCTCGCTAAGTATCTCGCGGAGGGCACGGGAACCTTCTTCCTCGTCTTCATGGGCACCGGCGCCGTCATCGTGAACGCGGGTTCCGGCGGCAGCTTGGGTCATCTTGGCGTGAGCCTCGTCTTTGGTCTGGTCGTTCTCGCCATGGTCTATGCTCTAGGCCATCTCTCCGGCGCGCATCTGAATCCGGCGGTCTCGCTCGGCTTCGCGGCCGCGGGACGCCTCTCGGCCAGAGAGATCGGGCCCTACATCGCGGCCCAGTTGGTCGGGGCGGTCGCAGCGAGCGCGGCGCTCAAGACGATGTTTCCCGCTGATGCGACGCTGCTCGGCGCGACACTGCCTTCTCACGGCGTCGCGCAAGCCTTTGGAATGGAGCTGGTCCTTACGCTCATGCTGATGTTCGTCATCCTGGCCGTGGCGACCGATGAGAGGGCGGAGGGCACCATGGCGGGCGTCGCCATCGGCGCGACGGTGGCTCTCGAGGCTCTGGTCGGCGGGCCGGTGTCCGGCGCTTCTATGAATCCAGCGCGGTCGCTCGGCCCGGCGCTCATGTCCGGCCACATGGCTGGCCAATGGATTTACTGGGCGGCTCCAATTCTGGGGAGTCTGGCCGCTGTCGTGGCCTATCAGCTCATGCGCTGTCCATCCGCTCCGAATCCCGACAAGCACGGCTGTTGTTGATCGCCGCCGGTCCCACGACCGGCGGCCTATTGGACTTCGGTCGAGGGGTGTGGGCCGGAAGACTCAGGCGGACTGATGCATTCTCGTCTATCCTCGGATCGCACATGTACCGCCTAGTCCGAGCATTCTCTTGCTTGCTGATCCTAGCCCAACTTGCCTCCCCGGCAAGCCAAGACGCGGCGCGCGCCGCCCTGCCTAGCAGGGCGATGACGCCGGGGTGGTCGCTTCGAGCGTCGACCCTGGGACGGGGATCGAGTGGGTCCTCATTGAAGGCGGCGATTTCGACATGCGAGGGCAAGACAACGACTATGGCGAATTCGATGTAACTCGGCGCGCGCGCCAAGTTTTTCCGTGGGGAAGCGAATCGCCGACCTGCGCTGTCGCGCTCATCGGCAAATGCGGCCATGCTGCTCCGGGAAGGGTCTGCTCAAAACCAGCCGGCAATACCGAGCAAGGCCTGTGCGACATGATCGGAAACGTGTCCGAGTTCTTGGCGCAGCCTGGGGAAGCGATGCGCTCCATTCATGCGGAGATCTTGGGCGGCTCCTGGCTCGACCTTCCCGAGTGGATGTCGTTTGCGGGCCGCGGGAAAAAGGTTTTCCTCACCCCGATCGCCCTATGCTTTCGTCCGGTCCGGGTGAATTTGGTGGCCCACCGATCGCAGGGGAATCGCCGGTTTGCCGAACAGCGTCCTCTGAAATAGGTCCGCCCCCCGGTGCTGATCGCGTCCACGACGGGCAGCCAATCTTCATAGAATCGGCTCCATGGGCCTCCTCACATTCGGGATCAACGTGACGCTTGACGGCTGCTGCGACCACCGCGCGGGGGAGCCCGACGACGAGGTGTTCCGCTACTGGATGCGCCTGATGGATTCGGCGGGCGGGATGTTGTGGGGCCGCAAGATGTATGAGCTCATGGAGGAGTCCTGGCCGGCGGTGGCGCGCGATCCGAAGGCGCCTCGTTTGTATCGGGAGTGGGCGCGCAAGCTGGAGGCCAAGCCCAAGCACGTCGTTTCCGCCACCCGACGGGAGTTCACCTGGAGC
>CAZZGQ010000328.1:0-2237 GCA_964653765.1 uncultured Elusimicrobia bacterium
GACGAGGCCAAGAAGAACTTCATCTCGTCGGTGACCCACGAGCTGCGCTCCCCCCTGGGCGCGGTGGAGAGCTTCCTCCACTTGATCGAGGGCCGCGTCGTCGCCGCGGCGGGCCCGGACGGGGAGCAATGCCAGGAATACCTGCGGCGCATCAAGCTCAACATCGAGCGCCTGAGCCGCTTCATCAACGACCTGCTCGACGTGGCGAAGATCGAGAAGGGCCGCATGGAGTGCTCGCTGCGGCCGATGGACCTCGAGCAGGTGGTCATCGAGGTCTGCCAATTCTTCCTGCCCAAGGCTCGGCAGCAGGGCGTGGCGCTTTGTCCCCACTTCCCGCAGCTCCCGGAAGTCGTGGGCGATCCGGACCGGCTGCGGCAGGTCCTGGTCAATCTGATCTCGAACGCTCTTAAGTTCACCCCTCCCGGCGGCAGCGTGACCATCGAGGGGCGCCCTTTCCGGGAAGAGAGCCGAGGCTGGGTCGAGATCACGGTGCGCGACACCGGCACGGGCATGGAGGAGAAGGATCTGGGTCTGCTCTTCCAGGCCTTCCAGCAGGGGCCCAGCGCCTCGGAGCGGATGGTGGGCAGCACGAAGGGGACGGGGCTTGGCCTCTACATCGCCAAGTCCATCGTCGAGCAGCATGGCGGCCGCATCGGCGTGACGTCCGCGCCGGGACGGGGAACGGCGGTCTCGTTCTCCCTGGCCACGGCATAGGAGGAGCGAAGAGTGAGAGTCTTGGTCATCGACGATGAGGAGGACTACCGGGTGATCGTCAGCGAGGTGCTGCGCTCGGCCGGCTACGAGGTGGAGACCGCGGCCGACGGCGCCGCGGGCATGCGCGCCATCGAGAAAGGCCTGCCCGACGTCGTCTTGGTCGATTGGATGATGCCGCGCATGGACGGCGAGGCCTTCTGCAAGCAGCTGCGCTCCAACCCTCTTTGGCGCGACCTGCCGGTGCTCATGCTGACCGTGAAGCAGACCGCCGACGAGGAGCTGGAGGCCCTGCACTTCGGCGCCGACGATTTCATCGTCAAGCCCTTCCGGCCGGAGGAGCTGCTGGCGCGCGTGCGCGCCGCGGTCCGGCGATCCAATCCCGCGCTTCCCCCTTCGGAATGAGACGCTCCGCCTTCCTGGCCGTCGTCGCGGCGGCGGTCCTGGCGCTTTGGCTGCTCTGGCCGGGCGGGCCCGTGGAGGTGACGCTGCCGATGGGCGTCTCCGGCAAGGCGGCGGCCGGCCTGCTCCGCCGCGCCGGAGTGATCCCGTCCACGACGGTCTTCCGCGTGGCCGCGCGCGTGACGGGGGTCGATCGCCGGCTCAAGCCCGGGACCTACAAGCTGCGCCGGAACATGCCGCTGCCCGCGCTGCTCAGCGCCCTCGGCAGCGGCTCGGAGCTCGGGATCCGGGTGGCGGTGCCGGAAGGCTTCTCGAGCTGGCAGATCGCCGAGCGCCTGGAGGCGACCGGCGTCTGCCGCGCCGACGACTTCAAGGCCTACTCTCAGGCCAACCGTCTGGAAGGCTACCTCTTTCCCACGACGTACTTCTTCGATCCCAGCATGCCGGCGGCAAAGGTGGCGGGCCGCATGCGGACCGAGTTCGAGAAGCGCCTGCCTCCGGAATACGAGGCCGCCCAGCCCCGGCCTCGCCTGACGCTGCACCAAGCGATGACGCTGGCCTCTATCGTCGAGCGCGAGGCCGTCAAATCCGAGGAGCGGCCCATGATCGCCGCGGTCTACCTCAACCGCATGCGCATCGGCATGCGCCTGGAGGCCGACCCGACCGTCCAGTATTCCCTCGGCCATTGGAAGAAGGGCCTGACGACGGCCGACCTGCACTACGACTCGCCCTACAACACCTACGTCCATTACGGCCTGCCGCCCGGACCCATCTGCAGCTTCGGCCTCGACTCCTTCCGCGCCGCCCTGCATCCGGCCCAGACCGACGCCATCTACTTCGTCGCCGACAACACCGGCGGACACACGTTCTCCTCCACGCTCGAGGAGCACAACAAGGCCAAGCGTTCCTTCAAGCGCGGCCTGCGCGCTCTCAAGGCCAAGCTCAAGCGCGAGCAGGAGGAGCGCGACCAGCAGCAGTCGGCGCCCCATTAACTCGGCCTATCCAACCCCGCGCAAAGTTTTGTAAACTCCCTCAGACCCGATTTTCGGGCGTGTAGCTCAGCTGGGAGAGCGCTTCCTTCGCAAGGAAGAGGTCAGGAGTTCGATCCTCCTCACGTCCACCAT
>CAZZGQ010000328.1:2337-3791 GCA_964653765.1 uncultured Elusimicrobia bacterium
ACCTTGCGCTTCCTCGCCGCCAACGACGCCGCTCTGCGGCTGTACGGCTACAAGCGCGAGGAGCTCATGCGCATGACGCTGCGCGACATCCGTCCGCCGAAGGACATCCCGCGGATGCTGGCGACCGCGAAGAAAGCGCTCCGCAAGGCCTCGCATCACGCGGGGATCTTCACCCATCTAAAGAAGGACGGCACCCCCCTTGAGATCGACGTCTTCACCCACAGCCTGACCTTCGCGGGCCGCGCCGCGCGGCTGGCGCTGCTCAACGACGTCACCGAGAGCCGCCGCCTCGAGCGCAAGCTCCTGGAGACGACCGCGCAGCTCGAGGCGCTCTTCAACTCCTCGCGCGACGGCATCAGCCTCAATGGCGGCGACGGCAGCTTCATCCGCGTCAACAAGGCTTACGAGCGTCTTTCCGGGAGATCGGGGCGCGAGCTGCTGAAGATGAACCTCAGGCAGCTGACGCCGTTAAAGCACCTCTCGCGCCTCGAGAAGGCCTTCCGCGCGCTGAACCGGGGCGCGTCGAGCGTCACGCTGGAGCGAGAGTACCTGCACAAGGACGGCAGCGTCCTCCCCGTCGAGATCATCGCCTTCCCGGTGAAGGACGGCGAGCGTTTCCTCTCGTACGCGGCCATCGCTCGCGACATCAGCGAGCGCAAGGAGGCCGAGCGCAAGCTTGCCGAGGCCAACGCCTGGTTCGAGGCCCTCTTCTCCTCCTCCGGCGACGCCATCGACACCGTCACCCGCTACGGCCGCCTGGTGGACTTCAATCCGGCCTTGGAGCGCCTGCTCGGATACCCGCGCGAAGAGCTGTTGGGCATGAGGTTCCAGCAATTCACCCCGCCGGAGTACCGCGCCGCCGACGAGCAGGCCTTCGGCAAGCTCGCGCAAGGGGCGGCGAGCGTGGAGTTCGAGAAGGAGCTCATCCGCAAGGACGGCGTCCGCGTGCCGGTGCGCCTGACCTGCTTCTCCGTCAAGGACAAGGCCGGCGTCGTCCTGGGGTATGCCGCCATCATTAAGGACATCACCGAGCGGCGGCGCCTGGAGAGGCAGATCTCGGAGACGAGCGCGCGCGAGCAGAGCCGCATCGGGCGCGATCTGCACGATTCCGTGGGCCAGACTCTGACGGCCCTTTCCCTCCTGAGCCGCTCGCTGCGCTCGGAATTGACGGGGCCCTCAGCCGAGAAGGCCCGGCGCCTGGAAGAGCTGAGCCGGGCCGCGATCCAGCAGGTGCGCGGCGTGGCCCGCGGCCTATTGCCCGCCGAGCTCGAGACCGGAGACCTGGGCGCGGCTTTGAGCTCGCTGACCGAGGGCGCGCGGCAGCTCTTCGAGATCCGCTGCTCGGCCCGCGTGCGCGGGAACGGCCAGCTTAAGGACAAGGCGGCGGCCGTGGACCTCTATCGCATCGCCCAGGAGGCCGTCGTCAACGCCGCCAAGCACGCGGGCGCGCGGTC
>CAZZGQ010000329.1:0-3780 GCA_964653765.1 uncultured Elusimicrobia bacterium
GGCGCGCTCGGCCTCGCGCCGCCCGGCCGTCGATAAGCCGGTGAAGGTCCCCGACTGGCTGCGCGGCCCCGCTCCGCTTTCGCCCGCCAAGGATCGCGCCCACGCCCTCGCCGACGCGCTGTCCGCCGCGAAGGACAAGGCCGCCCTCCTCGCCGGCGCGCAGGCCCTGGCTGATTTCGCCACGACGCAGCCGAAGGACGAGGACGTCCAGCGCCACGCCGCGCGCGCGCTGGTCGAGACCCTCGGCCATCAGGAGGACGGGTCCGCCGTCGACCAGCTCCTCGCCCGCCTGGCGGCTTTCAGCCAATACGGCCGCATCCAGGAGATCGCCGTGGCGGCGCTGCGCAAGCGCGGCTCCGCCGACGCCCTGGCGGTCATCGAGAGGGCCGCGACGCTGCCGCACGTGAAGGCGTTGATCAAGAAGGTCGCCGCCGAGCCGTCCGGCGCGCAAGACGTGCCCGCGGGCGGTTTCGCCGTGCGGCTCGAGTCTCCGCGACCGCCGGCGGCCGCGCCCCCTTACGACGTTGCCGCGGACCTGGAAGCGGCGCTGAAGAGCGCGGCCGAGAAGCAGCGGCTGCGGCGCCAGAACCAGGCGCGCCAGTACGTCGCCCCCAAGCCCGTCGTCGTGAGACGGGAGCCCCGCCCACCGCAAGACCCTCGCCCGCTCTCGCCGTCCCTGCGGCGCGCCCACGAGCTGGCCGACGCCCTGGCCGCCGCCAACGACGCCCGAACCCGCGCGGCCGCGGCCCAAGCGCTGGCCTCCTTCGCCGCGGAGCAAGGCGAAGACGTGGAGACGCAAAGCCATGCGGCCCACGCTCTCGCGCGGGCTCTCGACGGCGGCGCCGTGGACGAGTCCTTGGCGCGGCTCGCCGCGGCCAGCCAGTTCGGACGCGTCCAGGAGATCGCGGTCTCCGCGTTGAGCGAGCGCAGCTCCGCGGCCGCGCTGGCCGCGGTCGGCCAGGCCGCGACCCTGCCGCACGTGAAGATCTCGATCGGCAAGGCCGCCGTCCAGCCGTCCGCGGCCTCGTCGCGGGTCGCCGTCCAAGGCTTGCTCGACGGCGCTCGAGCCGAGGCCGCCGCCGGCCGGCAGAAGCGCGCAGCCGACCGCGTCTTGCGCGCCGCCGCCATCGCCCGGTCGGGGGATGCCGCCGCGCGGGAGGCCGCTCGAGTCCGCATGCTGGACCTGCTGCGTCCCGGACTGCAGAGCTGGGAACGGACGCTCTATTACGACGCGCTGACCGTCTCGATCGTGGAGCTGGAAGGCGGCCGGCCCGCCGAGGATCCCGCTCTCGCCGCCTGGCGCGCGCAGTTCCGCGCGGACAGGATGAAAGGGCCGGCGGAGCCGGCGCCCGCGCCGACGGCCTGGCTCGAGCCGACGCTGAGGCGCCTCAAGGCCGCGGCCTCCGCCGCCGCCGAATACTGGAAAGATATCCGGTCCTTCAATCCGGGAGAGATCGAGTAGCGCCGCGACGGACGCCAGAGCCCATTTGATATAATCGTCGACGGAGCGCCGCCTACCTGATGTCCAAGCCCGAGTTCGTCCACCTCCACAACCACACCGAGTACTCGCTGCTCGACGGCTGCATCCGCATCAGCGACAAGTCGGGCGGGCCCTCCGAGCTGCTCAAGCAGCTGGCCCACGAGAAGGCGCGCGGCCTGGCCGTGACCGACCACGGCAACATGTACGGCGCCATCGAGTTCTACACCAACTGCACGAAGGTGGGCTTGAACCCGATCGTCGGCTGCGAGATGTACTTCTCCAAGAACAGCCGCCACGACCGCGGCCACTCGCAGAAGGAGAACTGCCACCTCACGGTCCTGGCCCGCAACTTCGAGGGCTATCAGAACCTCATGCAGCTGGTGTCCACCGGCTTCACCGAGGGCTACTACTACGATCCGCGCGTCGACAAGGAGCTGCTCGCCAAGCACAGCAAGGGCCTGATCATCCTCTCCGGCTGCCTGAAATCGGAGATGTCGCAGCTCATCATGAGCGGCAACGTCGCCGAGGCCGAGAAGCTGGCCTGCTGGTTCCGCGACACGCTGGACCCCGATTGCTTCTACCTCGAGATCATGGACCACGGTCTGGAGAAGCAGCGCCAGGTCCTCAAGGCGCTGCTCGAGCTCAACCAGCGCACGGGCATCCCGCTGATCGGCACCAACGACTGCCACTACTCGTATCCCAACGATTGGGAGGCGCACGACGCGCGCGTCTGCATCTCCACGGGCCGCAAGCTCGAGGACACCGACCGCCTCAAGTTCGAGACGCACGAGTTCTACGTGAAGTCGGCCGAGCAGATGGGCCAGGTCTTCTCCTTCGCCCCCGAGGCCGTCAAGAACACGCTCAAGGTGGCGGAGATGTGCCACCTCAAGATCGACATGAGCCAGCTGCTCCTGCCCGAGTTCCCGGTGCCGGAGGGCTACAACCAGGACACCTACCTGGAGGAGCTCTGCCTCAAGGGCCTGAAGGAGCGCCTGGGCGAGATCAAGCCGCACTACCGCGAGCGCCTGAACTTCGAGCTCGGCGTCATCCGCAAGATGGGCTTCTCGGGCTACTTCTTGATCGTGTGGGACTTCATCGCCTACGCGCGCCGCGAGGGCATCCCCGTCGGCCCGGGCCGCGGCTCGGGCGCCGGCGCCATCGTGGCCTTCGCCCTGCGCATCACCAACATCGATCCGATCGAGCACAACCTCCTCTTCGAGCGCTTCCTCAACCCGGACCGCAAGTCGATGCCCGACCTCGACATAGACTTCGCCGACACGGGCCGCGACCGCGTCATCGATTACGTGCGCCACAAGTACGGCAGCGACAACGTGGCGCAGATCATCACGTTCGGCTCGTTGGGCGCCAAGCTCGTCGTGCGCGACGTGGCGCGCGTGATGAACCTGCCGCTGGCCGAGGCCGACAAGCTGGCCAAGCTGATCCCGGGCGGCCCCGGCGTCACCCTCTATGAGGCGATGAAGCAGCCCGAGATGCAGGAGGCCGCCAAGAACGCCCAGATCAAGCGCCTGCTCGACCTCTCGCTCAAGCTCGAGGGCCTCAAGCGCCACACGGGCGTGCACGCCGCCGGCACGCTGATCACGAAGGAAAAGGTCGTCAAGTACGCTCCGCTCGCCAAGGGCAGCAAGAGCGACGTGGTCACCACGCAGTACGACGGAGACATTTGCCCGAAACTCGGCCTCTTGAAGGTCGATTTTCTGGGCTTGCGTACTCTGTCCATCATCGACGACGCCGTGAAGTTCATCCGCAAGCGCGTCGACCCCAAGTTCGACATCGACGCCATCCCGCAGGGCGACGAGAAGACCTTCGAGATGCTGCGCAGCGCCAAGGCGCTGGCCGTCTTCCAGCTGGACTCCCAGGGCATGCGCGACCTGCTCTATCGCATCCGCCCCACGAATTTCGCCGACATCGTCTCTCTGATCGCGCTCTTCCGCCCCGGCCCGATGCAGTCCGGCATGCTCGACATGTTCGTCGAGCGCAAGCACGGCCGCGAAGAAGTCATCTACGACCACCCCCTGATGGAGCAGGTCCTCAAGGACACTTACGGCTGCATGGTGTTCCAAGAGCAGGTCATGGAGATCTCCAAGAAGCTGGGCGGCTTCACGCCTGGAGAAGCGGATGGCCTGCGCAAGGCCATGGGCAAGAAGATCGTCGAGGAGCTGGAGAAGATGCGCGGCAAGTTCGTCGAAGGCTGCGCCAAGAACAAGATCAAGGACAAGATCGCCAACAAGATCTTCGACCAGATGGTGAAGTTCGGCGGCTACGGCTTCAACAAGAGCCAC
>CAZZGQ010000330.1:0-3773 GCA_964653765.1 uncultured Elusimicrobia bacterium
ACCGCGGTGACCACCTTCTCCGCGGCCTCCTCCTTCATGATGTAGCCCTTGGCGCCGGCGCGCAGCACGCGCTCGGCATAGAGCGATTCATCGTGGATGGAGAGCACGAGGATCGGCAGATTCGGGAAGCGGGGCGTGAGCTCCTTGATCACGTCGATGCCGCTGGTGTCCTTGAGAGTCAGGTCGAGCACGAGGATATCGGGCTTGAGCTCTGAGATGACCTGCGCGATGCCTTGGCCGTGATCGGCCTCGCCGCACACGGTCAGGTCCGGCTCCTGGCGCAGCAGCTGGGCCAGGCCCTGCCGCACGATAGGATGATCGTCAACGATGAGGACTTTCTTTTTTCGCGAGTTCATGACTGAGGGAATTGTACCAAAGGGCGGGCCCGGGCGGTAGGCCCCGGGCCCGCGGTGAGCTTTCGCCCCTAGATATTTTGTCCCTAGGGGTTGGTGTTCGGCGCGTTGGGCGTGGCGTTCTGCATCGGGTTGGGGCTCTGAGGGTAGGCCGGATTGCCCGGAGTCTCGGGGCCGGGCTGCGGCCCGGGGCCCATGGTGCCCGTCGGCTTCTCCTGGTCCGGGGGCAGCGCCTCGCCGGCGCCGCGCACGGCTTGGCCGGTCCGCGCTTCCTTGTCGGCGCGCTTGAAGTCCTTGGCGAGCTCCTTGGACTCGCGGTTGATCTCATTGAGCTTGAACCCGTTCTTGTCGGCGATCTGGTTCCAGCTCATGCCCGAGTCCTTCTGCGCCACCAGCTCCTGCAGCGGCTGGCCGGACCTCTTCGAGATGGCCAGAGCCTTGCCGACGTCGTTCCAGCTCCAGCCCTTGTCGCGCAGGTTCTGGACCTCGCTCGGCTGCACGTTGTAGGAGGACGCCAAGTCCGACAGGGACGCACTGTGCCGTCGCGACGACGTATCCTGAGCCATCGCCGGCGCCGTCAGCGTCAGCGCGGCCAGGGCGGCGACCATCATGCTCGTTTTCATGGAACCTCCTTTGACCGGTGCGTCAGCGGCTGGCCTCCTGCGCCTCGAAGGGCTCGTCGATGCGCTCGGAGTGGCGGCGGAGCGCGGTCAGGTAGGCCATCACGTCATCGAGCTGCTTGTCGTTGATCCTGCTCGGCGCGAAGGCGGGCATGCGCCCGGAGCCGTGCCTGACGCGGTAGCGGGTCAGGACGGCGCTGAGGCGCTTGTCGTTGAGAGACGGGCCGAGGCCCGCCTCGCCTCCCGGATGGCACTTGTAGCAGTTCTGCATGTACACGAGACGACCACGGTCCTGAGCGGCTTCGGTGATGACGAGCGGCCCCCTGAGCGGCTCGCTGCGACGCGGCGAGCTGCTTCCGCATGCCGCGAGAGCCGCCGCCGCCAGCGCGAGCGCGGCCGCTCTCGCGCCATTCACTCTTCCCTGGTGATCCTCCATACCACCCCCGTGCCCTTGACGGGCTGCGCGCCGTCCGGCGTGAAGTCGACTCGACCGAAATCGACGACATAGAGGGAAAGTCCGTCCGGACTGAAGCGCGCCGCGATGGGCCGCTCGAAACCGCCGGTCTTCAGGCGGGAGGCGGGCCCATTGACGCGGCCGCGATTGACCGCGAAGTCCTCGATCAGGCCGGTCTGGGGGTCGACGCGGACGACCTTGAAGCCGACCGCGCCGGCCACTCGGCCGTCGAAGGGGGCTTGGTCGCCGAACTCGGCGACGAACGCCTCGCCCACGTGGCCGAAGGAATCGCCGCGGGAGAAATCGAAGCTGCCGGCCGATGCGTGGACGCCGAAGAGCGCCGACGGCTTCGGCGGCTTGCCCGGCGCCGACGCGAGGACCGCTCCGGGGCCCGAGCCGCCGGACGCGAACTCCGCGTCGCTGAGCGGACGGTCGCCGGAGTAGTCCGGCCAGCCGTACCAGGTCCCGGTGCTGATCGACCAGAACACGTCGGCGCCGCCCCAGACGGGGCGGCTGCCGCGCTCGGCATAGCCGTCGTCGGTGACGAACAGGCGTCCCTTGGGGCTGAACGCCAGGCCCGCGGGAGAGCGCAGCCCCCAGGCCACCAGGGCGGGAGAGGGCGGACCGTCGATCGCCACGCTCATGATCGCCCCGCTGCACGGCAACTGGCCCTTGACCACTTGGCCGGCATGGGAGGCCGTGCCGATCGGCATGAACGCGCCGGTCGGGCCCTTGGGCGTACTGAAGTTGAGCCCTTTGAGGGTGACATCCCGGCAGGGGACGTCGTGGCGGTCGGGATAGCGCGACAGCCAGCCCAGCGAGTCGTCATCGGCGCCCACGACGCCTGAATTGGTCATCGTGCCCTGGCCGAAGTAGAGCCGGCCGTCGGGGCCGATGACGGGGCCCGTCGTCGGGTGATCGCCCGTGCTGGGCAGGCCCTCGACCAGGGCCGTGGAGCGGCCGGTGTCGGGATCGATGCGCAGGATGCGCCCGCCGTCGAGCTCGCCGCCCTCGGCGACATAGAAGGAGCCCTTGTAATAGGTGGCCCCGGTCCAAGGTCCGTTGCGGTCGCCCGAGGCGATCACGGTGAAGCGGTCGTCGGGCTCCAGGCGCAGCAGGCGCGGCACGGCCCACGACTCGCCGCGGCTGTAGCCCGCTTCGACGACATACGCCCGGTCGCGGTCGTCGAAGACGACGGCGCTGGGGAAGGTGAGGCCCGACGCCACTTTCTCGATGCGATAGCCTGAGGGCAGGGCGATGTCCGCCGGCCGCGTCGCGCGGGGCGCAGCCTCCGTCGCCAAATCTCCGGCGACGGCGTCCTCTTGCGTCGGGGCTGAGCGGCGCGAGCCGCCGGCGCAGCCGCAGAGGAGCACGGCGACGAGCAGCGTCATCCCGACGGGCCTCTTGGTCATGGCAGCGATTATAAGGCCGCCGCCTCCGCGCTCGACATTGCGAGTTCGCAAATGTTTTTTGCGATAATCTCGCCCTTCCCATGCTGGCCGCGCTATCGCCCCTCGTGGCTCTTCTGAAGGCCGCCGCCGACAAATGGCGGCGCGATCGCGTGCACGTGTTCGCCGCTTCCCTGGCGTATTACAGCGTGTTCTCGCTCACCCCGCTCGTCCTGTTCGGGGTCAGCGCGCTGAGCTTGCGCGCCGGCCCGCTCGAGAGCCGCCGCTACATGCTGCAGGTCCTGGATTCCCTCGTCGGCGAGCGCGGCGCCGAGGCGATCGAGCCCATCGTCGCCAGCGCCGGCACCGTCCAGCACAGCCTCTGGGCCACCGTCATCGCCTTCGTCACGCTCATGTACGGCGCTTCGACCCTCTTCGTCCATCTGCAAGAGGCGCTCAACGTGATCTTCGAGGCCCCGCCGCGCAAGCGCCGCTTCCTCACGCACTACCTCGAGCGCCGGCTTCTCTCGTTCTTGCTCGTGCTGACCGTGCCGTTCCTGCTGCTGGCGGGGCCGGCGATGTGGACGGCCTTCGCGGCCTTGGGCCGTTCTCAGGGAGGCAGCATCGCCCTGTCGCTCGTCGTGGAGACCCTGCTGTTCGCCTTCATCTTCAAGGTCCTGCCCGACGTCCCCGTGCCGTGGGAGGACGTCTGGGCGGGCTCCATGTTCACCGCTTCGCTATTCACGCTCGGCCAGACCCTCCTCGGCTACTACCTCAACCGCGTGGCGTTGCGCACGGTCTACGGCGCCGCCGGCTCCCTCGTCGCCCTGCTCATCTGGATCCACGTCTCGGCGCAGATTATCCTCTTCGGCGCCGAAGTGATCCACGTCTATAAGAGGAACCAGTAAACAAGGGTGTCAGGCTCGATTGTTTACTAACTATTGCTCTTTTGGATTTG
>CAZZGQ010000331.1:0-3754 GCA_964653765.1 uncultured Elusimicrobia bacterium
TTAGCCTATGACCATGGACCCCAAAGCGGCCGTGCTGGTGATCGACGACGACGAGGACTTCCTCGGCTACGCTCAGATGGCCCTGCGGACCGCGGGCTACGACGTCACGCCGGCGTCCACGGCCATGCGGGCGTTGTCCTTGCTGCGCGAGCGCCGCTTCGAGCTCGTGATGTCCGACCTGCGGCTGCCCAACGCCTCGGGCCTGGAGCTCCTGGCCAAGGCGCGCGAGCTCGACCCCCTTTCCGTCGGCATCGTCGTCACGGGCTTCTCCTCCGTCGACACCGCCACGCAGGCGCTGCGCGACGGCGCCTACGACTATCTCCTCAAGCCGTGCCCGGCCGACGTCCTGGCCGCCGCCGCGCGGCGCGGCGTCGAGCACTACCGGCTCAAGCGCGCGCTGATCGACAAGACGCGCCAACTCGAGCGCGTCGAGGCCCAGCTCAGCGACAAGGCGAAGATGATCCAGAACGTCTCGCACGAGCTGAAGAACCCCCTCTCCGTCGTGTACGGCTACTCGGCCTTCCTTCTCGAGCAGGGCGCCCAGACCAAGCCCGAGGACCTCAAGCGGGGCATGCAGTCGATCCATAACAACGCCGAGCGCCTCAACCACCTGCTCGAGGAGCTGGTCGAGTCGGTCCGCCTGGCCAACCACAAAGTCGAGCTCTCGCTCGACAAGATCAGCGCCATCAAGCTCTGCCAGGAAGCGGCCGAGAACGCCCGCCCGCAGGCGGAGAAGCGCGGTCTGACCGTGGACTGGGCGTGCGCCGACGACGTCCTCGTGGCCGCCGACCGCAAGCGCATCCACCAAGTGCTCTCCAATCTCCTCGGCAACGCCCTCAAGTTCACGCCCACCGGCGGCGCCCTGGCCGTCGAGGCCCGCCGGGAAGGGTCATTCGTGCGCTTCACCGTCAGCGACACGGGCGTGGGCATCGCCCCCGAGGACGTCCCCCACCTCTTCGAGCGTTTCTTCCAGGCGGAAGCCACCCGCAAGGACCACGCCGGCCTCGGCCTGGGCCTGGAGATCTGCCACGGTTTGGTGACGCTGCACGGCGGCCGCATCTGGGCCGAGAGCGAGCTCGGCGCCGGCTCGAAGTTCCACTTCACGCTGCCGCTGGCCTAAAAGTTATGCACTAACTGGGCATATGCCCAGTCGGTGGATAAGTTCTGTACAATCCAGGCATGATCCGGCTGCTGCTGGCGTTCTGCCTCCTCCTCCCTGCCGTCGCTCAAGCCCGCGCCGACGACGATGCGCGCCGCGTCTTGGACCAAGTGCGCGAAAAGGCGGTCCAGATGCTCACGCCAGCCGCCGCGATCTACAACCCCTGGAAGCTCGTGCGCTCCCCGGCGACCGGGCCGGCGGAGGCGATCGGCGACTACAACGCGGGCTGCGTGCGCGGCGCGCTCAGCATGCCTCTGAGCGGCCCGAGCTGGGAGATGATGCGGCCGTCGCGGCGGCGGTTCTACGGCCATCCCCGCATGGTGAGCTTCCTCCGGTCGCTCGCCGCGCGGGTCTCCGCCGCGGGGCTGAAGACGCTCATGATCGGAGACGTGGGCATGGCGCGCGGCGGGCCCTTCCTGAGCGGGCACGCCAGCCACCAGACCGGCCTCGACGCCGACATCTGGTACCGGCAGTGGGCCACCGGCGCGCCGCTGTCGATGCGCGATCGCGAGAAGCTGAGCACGCCCGAGATGGTCACGCCGGACTTCGAGGGCCTCAACAGGTACTGGAACCCCAACGAGGTCGAGATCCTCCGCCTGGCCGCCACCGATCCGCTCGTCGATCGGATCTTCGTCAACCCCGTGATCAAGAAGAAGGTCTGCGCCCTCTATCCCGGCGCGCCGTGGCTGGCCCATCTGCGGCCCTGGTGGGGCCACGACGACCACTTTCACGTACGCCTGCTCTGCCCTCCCGGCGACGCCACCTGCACGACGCGCGCCGATCCGCTGCCTCCAGGCGACGGCTGCGACGCCACGCTCGAAGCCTGGTTCTCGCCCGAGAGCAAGGCGAAGGCGCGCCGCCTGCGCACCGAGCCGGGCGAGCCGCCCGTCATGCCCACGCTGCCCCCGCAGTGCGACGCCGTCCTGGCGCAGCAGTGATCGAGCGGGCCGCGCCGCGCGAGCGGCGCTGGCCGTGGGCCGCCGCGGCGGCCGTCGCGACGGCCGCCGTCTTCGCCCGCAGCGCTTGGTTGCCGCTGCTCGACTGGGACGACCGGCCCAACCTCGTCGATAACCCGATGTTCGGGCCGCCCACGCTCGCGCGTCTGCGCTGGATGTTCGCCACGCATTACCGCGGGCCCTACCAGCCGCTGAGCTGGCTGTCGCTGTCGCTCGACCGCGCTCTTTGGGGCCCGAGCGCCGCCGCCTTCCATCTCACGAACGTCGCGCTGCACGCCCTCAACGCGTCGCTGGTCTTTCTCGTGCTGCGCGCGTTGCTCGAGCTCTCGTGGCCCTCGGCGAAGGACTCCTCGCGTCTCTCGATCGCGGCGCTAGGCGGCGCACTGGCTTTCGCGCTCCATCCGCTGCGGGTCGAGTCCGTGGCCTGGGTGACGGAGCGCCGCGACGTGCTCTCCGGCTTCTTCTTCCTGCTCACGCTGCTTGCCTACGTGCGGGGACGGGTCTTCCTGGCGCTGCTGCCCTTCGCGCTGGCGCTGCTGTCGAAGGCCACCGCCGTGGGCTTCGTCTGGGCCGCCTTGGCCGTCGACATCTTCCCGCTGCGGCGCTTCTCGCGCGCCGCCGTCCTCGAGAAGTGGCCTTTCTTCGCGCTGGCGCTCGGCATCGGCCTGCTCAATCTCCGCGGCTTCGCCACCGGCGATCTGCGCGCCGCGCCCTACGGCTTCGGCGCGCGCCTGCTGCTCTACGTCCACGCCGTCGGCTTCTACGCGCTCAAGACGATCTTGCCGCTGCGTCTCTCGCCGTACTACCCGCTTCCCGTCCGATTGTCCGACGCGGCCGGCGAGCTGGCCCTGGGCGCCGCCGGCGCGGCAACGCTCCTGGCGTTCGCATGGCTCTACCGCCGCCGGCCGGCGATCCCGGCGGCTCTCGGCGCCTACGCGTTGATGATCGCGCCGATGTCGGGCCTGGCGCAGAACGGCCAGCAGCTGGCCGCCGACCGCTACAGCTATCTCGCCTGCCTCCCGTTCGCCGCGCTGGCCTCGGGCGCGCTCGCGTCGCTCGACGCCCGCCGAAGCGCGATCAGGTCGGCGGCGCTGGCCGCGCTCCTGGCCGCCGGGACCGTCGGCCAGCTCGGTTACTGGCGTTCCGACGCGGCGCTCTGGACGCGCGCCGTCGACCTCGCGCCCGGCAACTACCTCGCCCTCTCCAATCTCGCCGTCGACCGCTTCAAGCGCGGCGAGACCGCCGAGGCCGCCGCGCTCTATGAGCGCGTCCTCGCGCTGCAGCCGCGCGACACCCAAGCCCTGCTCAACCTCGGCACGCTGCGCGAGAAGCAGGGGGACCTCGCCGCGGCGCGCGCGCTCTACGAGCGCGCCCTGGCGCTCGACCCCGCCGACGCCGGGGCCGCCAACAACCTCGCTGTCCTCGCGATCAAGACGGGCGATTGGCGCGGCGCGGCCGCGACGCTATCCTCGCTCGTCGAGCGTAGGCCGGACCTCGCCGAGGCGCGCTTCAACCTCGGCGCGCTCTTGGCGATACACGGGCGCCGCGACGAGGGCCTGACTCAGCTTCGCCGCGCCGTGACGTCCAAGCCGGAGCTGGCCGCGCGCCTGCCCAAGCCGCTGCGCGACGCCCTCTAGGA
>CAZZGQ010000332.1:0-3733 GCA_964653765.1 uncultured Elusimicrobia bacterium
TCGCGCCGCGGCGGCGCGCCGGCAGGCCGCCTTGCCGGCGCGGCCCCTCGAGCCCGAGCGCGCGCTGGCGGCGGCCGGAGCGATGGTGCCGCCGCGCGTCGAGCTCCCCGGCGCGCTCTACGACCGCTTCGTCGCCGAGGCCGGCCTGGCTCCGAGGCTCGCCGAGATCTCGGACGACGCCTCGCTGGACTTGCGCCGCAAGGACCAACGGCTGGCCGCGCTGTTTCAGTCCGCCATGCCCTCAGAGGGCCTGGGCCGCGAGATCTCCGGCCGGCTGCCGAAGGCGCCGCTGCTGGACGTCTGCGGGCCCGAGGGCTGCCGCGAGCGCGTGCCCTCCGAGCGGGCCTTGGCCGCCGTGCGCGACGTCTGGGCGATGTCCTGGAGCGGCGAGGCGCTGGGCCGGCGCAAGAGGCAGGGGACGCCGCTCGTCTCGCCGGCGCTCTCCGTCTCGGGCGTCGCTCCCGCGGAGATCTCCGGCGCCGTCGAATCCCGGGACCCGGTGACGGGCTCGCCCCGGCGCCTGCTCGTCACCTGCGATACCGGGGACGAGTACGTGCTCGAGCGGGGCTCCTTGGCGGAGGCGGCTCCCCCCGTCCTGGCCGTCGCAAAGCGCTGCCTGACGCCGGAGCAGGCGTCCCGCGCCGGGGCGGCCGCGCGCGCCCTCGACGACGCGCTGGGCCAGGGGATCGAGCTGACTTACGCGATCTCGGACGGCCGGCTCGTCATCCGAACGTGGCGCGCCAACGCGCGCTGAGCGCGGCCCGCTCCTCGGCGTCGAGGAACCCTACCGCCAGCAGGGCGACCGGGAACGCGGCGATCAATCCCAGGCGCGGCAGCAGGCGATCGGCGCGCATCGAGAGGCCCAGCGCCCACGCCCCCGCCATGACGGCGAGGACGACGCCGCAGACCAGCGCGAGCCGTCCGGCTTCATAAGGGACCGGATAAAGCTTTCGGCCCATCAAATAGAGCGACAGCGCCATCGCGGCATAGGCGGCCAGCGTGGCGAAAGCCGCTCCCGTCATCCCCCAGCGAGGGATCCAGAGGAGGTTGGTGACCACGTTGACGATGGCGCCGATCGCGGTGGCGTAGGTGACGCGATCGGTCTTCTTGGCGATCGTCACGGGCGCGAGCAGGTTGTAGTACATGCCGTTGAACAGATATCCGAGAGTGACGATCGGCACGATGGAGAGGCCGCTCCAATACGCGGGATGGATCAGCGTGCGGCCGCCGGGCAGCGGCAGAGACACCAAGAACGGCACGAGCAGCGTGACGGCGAGGAAGAGCAGGGCGGCGCCGGTCGTGAAGTACGTCATCACCCGCCCCACCAGCCGAGGCGCGCCCGGGTCGTCGGAGCGCTCCAGATAGAACGGCCGCCAAGCGGCGTCGAAGGTGTTGATGATGAGCTGCATGAAGATGCCCAGCCGGTAGTTGGCCTGGTAGATGCCGACGAGGGCGTCGTTGTGGGTGATCGCCTGCAGCAGCGGGCGGTCGACGAGCTGCACCATCATCGAGGCCACGCCGGCCGGCAGGATCGGCAGGGCGAAACGCAGCATGTCTCGGTAGAGCGGGCGGTTCAGCCGGAGCACCAGGTTGCGGAGCACGACGGGCAGCAGCAGCAGGAACGTGGCCGCCGACGTGATCAGGCCGGCCAGGAAAACGCCGCGGATCCCCATCGGGATCTTGAACAAGAACACGTAGTTGAGGGTGACGTTGAGCACGATGTTGAAGGTCTCGACGCCGACGAAAGCCGTGGCCTTGTGCGTCATGCGCAGATAGGCGAAAGGCACCAGACAGAGCGCGTCGAAGGCCATGATCCAGGCCGCGTAGTGGACGACGTCGGCGAGGCCGGGCGGCAGCCCGATCGCCGTCGCCACCGGCCGCGCGGCGGCGCTCAAGAGCAGCGAGACCGCGATGGACCAGCCCGCCAGCGACCAGAACGCCGTGGAGAACGTGCCCTTGCCTTCGTGGCCCGGATCGTTGGGCTTGAAGAACCGCATGAACGCGAAGTCCATGCCGTGGCTGTAGAGGACGTTGAGGAAGGCGATGTAGGTGAAGACGATGGCGACCAGGCCGTATTCGGACGGGACCAGGGCGTGCGTGTACAGCGGCATCAGCAGCACGTTGATCAGCCGGCCGACGATGCGCGAAAGGCCGTAGATCGCCGTCTCGCGCATGAGCCGTTTCAGCTCACGGAACATGAGGCCTTATCGTATCAAAAAGTTATTACACGCCCCGTAGCGCTTTCGGATAACGCCTGTTATACTTAGGCAGATGTCCGCCCACGTCCTTGTCCTTAATAGGAACATGTACGCCATTCAGGTCGCGCCCTGGGAACGCGCGCTGACGCTGCTCTATTTGGACCGCGCTTGCGTGGTGGACGAGGAGTACAACACCTACAGCTTCAGCGACTGGATGGACCTCTCGCAGGCCATGGCCGAGCACCCGGCCGGCTTCATCCATACCCCCTATTTCAAGCTCGCCATCCCCGAGGTCATCGCCCTCAAGGCCTTCGACAAGGTGCCCAAGCAGGTCGTGCCCTTCACCCGGCGCAACATCTATCACCACTACGGCTACAAGTGCTGCTATTGCGGCAAGAAGCTGGGCTCCTCCGATCTCAATCTCGATCACGTGATCCCGCGCTCGCGCGGCGGCGCCACGGACTGGACCAACATCGTCACGTCCTGCATCCCCTGCAACTTGCGCAAGGGCGACCGCCTGCCGCATGAGGCCAAGATGAAACTGCTGGTTCCGGTGACCCAGCCCAAGCTGCGCCAGGGCGTCACGCTCATGGCCCGCTCCCCGATCCCGATGCGCCGCTCCTGGCAGCGCTTCATCGACAACATCTACTGGGACAGCACCCTGGACGAATCTTGAGCCATCAACCCGAATTACACCAGCTGGCGCAGCCCTGGCGCCTCAGAGAGCAGTTGTCCAAGCTGCACGCCCGCCCCCGCCGGCCGGGCGAGTCTTTCGACTTCGCTGTCCTTGGCGACGCCGAGCCGGGCCGTTTTTGGATCTGGCGCAAGCTGTTCAACCGGCCGGGCGTCTTCGAGGCGCAGCTCTCGGCGATCCAGCGCCAATCCGTGGACTTCAGCGTGCAGCTGGGCGACATGGTCAGCTGCGGCCACCCCCATCTCTACGAGCGCTTCTTCAAGCAGCTGCACGGCGTGGGCGTCCAGAAACCGTACCTCACGGTCTGCGGCAATCACGACCGTTCGAATCCGCACGGCGGCTCTCATTCCCGCATGTACCGCTCGCTCTTCGGCCGCAGCAACTACCATTTCGACTACGGCGGCGTCCGCTTCGTCACGCTCGACTCCAGCGGCGCCCGCGTCACCCGCACGCAGCTCAAGTGGCTGTCGATGGTCTTCGACACGCCTCTGCGCAAGGTCGTCTTCACTCACATGCCCCCGGTGATGCTCAAGCTCTGGGGCGGCGCCGCCGCGCACAAGATGGGCGGCTTCTCCCACGGCGCCGGCGACTTCACCGATCTCATGGCGCGCGCCGGCGTCGAGCGCGTCTACATGGGCCACGTCCACTGCTTCGGCGTCCAGGACTACAAGGGCGTGCGCTACGTCCTCACGGGCGGCGGCGGCTCGCCGCTCTTCCCCTGCGGCTCCTCCGACAAGTTCCATCACTACCTGACGGTCTCGGTCAGCGAGCGCGGCCTGCGCGAGCGCGTCCACTCGCTCGACGGCGCCTCCTTCGAGATCCCCGCCGGCAAAGTCCTCCT
>CAZZGQ010000333.1:0-3731 GCA_964653765.1 uncultured Elusimicrobia bacterium
ACGACGACGACGCCTGAGAGGAAGCGCTCGGGCTCGGCCGGCGCTCCACGCGGTCCGATTCGGACGAGCCGCTGGAGCGAGACTCCTGCTCCGTGACGGTGCCGCCGCTGACGCCGACGAAGATCAAACTGGCGAAGGCGCCGATGTACGAGCCCACGATCGCGAGTAGAGCCAAGGCATCTTGCCCGCTCGTGGTGATCGAGAAGTCGACGGCGCCGAACATCCAGAGCAGCGTCCCGCCCACGGCGGCGCCGCCGAAGTAGGCCAGCGACTTGGCGGCCCCCGTCAGCTTCTGGCCGGCCGCGAGACCGGCGGCCATCAAACGAGCCAGCACGGCTCCGCCGAGCACGAAACCGATGAGACCGAGGAAGAAGTTCGGATCGCCGGCGGCGTGATGGCTGTAAGAATCATAGGCGCTGGAATAGGAAGTCCGCGAGCCGGCGTCGTCCCAGACGGGCAGCGCGAACGCGGCGGCGGGGACGAGGCCCCCGATGAAGACGGCGGCGCCGGTGAGCATGCTCTTCAGGCGGCCGATCGGGCCGGTGCGCCGCGCGACGATCGGACCCGCGGAGCCTTCGCCCAACATCGAACCCTGCGAATCGCGCTCTAGAGAGGACCCCTTCGCTCCGCCGACCAAAGGCACCGAGCCCTTATGGAGGGCGGCTTCGTGACGGACCGCGGCGCCCGCCTTGGCGTTCTCGGCGCCGGCCCCTTCGGCGGAGACGGCCGGGGCGCCGGCGTCGGCGATGTCCACGCCCGAGCGCAGCGAGCCGAGCAGCTGCTGGGCCACCTGCTGAGCGTGGCCCTGGGCCCGCGCCTGCTTGGCCGCCGCGGAGAGGGCGTGGAGCTTGGCTCCCGCCGCCGCGCCGTAGACGCGGTAAGCGGAAAGGGCTTTGGACGCCGCGTCGAGGGAGCCCGCGGCCGCGGAGCCGTCGGCCACCGAGGAGGCCGCGTGCGCGATGCGCGCGTCGAGCTCGGCCAGCGCCTGCTTCTGCGCCGCGTCGTAAGCGGCCGGCACGTCCTTGCCGGCCGCGAGCTCATGGGCCAGCGCGCCCAGGGCCTGCAGGTTGTCGGACGTGGCGGAGAGATGCGCCAAGGCGTCCGCGCCGGGATGGCTCTTTATAAAGGAAGATCCCTGATCGGAGCCCAGGAAGCCTTGCACGTTGGCGAGCTCGGTCCCGCTCATCGGCTGCGAGAGCGGCACGTCCGCGGCGACGTCCGGACCGGCTTTGGCGCGAAGGACGGCTATCGAGGAAGCGACGGCGAGGAGGAAGGCCAGCAGCGGGACGATGAGGCGGGGTTTGCGCAGGGACATTTGAGACCTCCGGTCGACCCCGCGGCGCAGCCTATGAGGGCCGCTGCGCGGTTGAGGGGCCAAACCAGGGGGAGTGTAAGCCCGTCCCCTAGCGCTGTCAAGACCTGTTTACCCGATTTCAATACCGCCGTCAGGCCCAAGGTCCTAGCCGCTCCCCGCCGATCGTCCCCTCCGCTCGGGCCCGAAGCCCCAGGCGACGGCGAAGGACGGCCTCTACACTTGCGGCATGAACAAGCGCGCGCTCTGCCTGGCCGTTTCCATCCTCCTCGGCGTTTCCTCGTTGGGCTCCGCCGGGCCGATGCAGGAAGCGGCGCCGAGCGCCGGCGTCGAGACGGCAGCAGGGGCGGCCGCTCCGATGTCCGCGGCCCTCGACCGCCTGGAACTCGGCAGCCTCCAATCGCTGGGGGCGCTCAGCGCCGACGAAAGCCCCGAGGCCGCTTTCCTGCGCGCCGCCGTCTCAAGGCCGGAGCTGCTGAACAACGCCGCGATCGTCGCTCAGGCGGAGCGCGCCCTGGGTCCCTCCGAGCTGAAGCGGCTGATGTCGTCCGCCGCCGAGCTGCGGGGACGCGCGCAGGCCGACGGCGTCATCGCCCAGCTTCTCGCATCCTGGGGCGAGCAATCCGAGAATCTCTCCTCTCACCGGATCGCGGGCATCCTGGAGCGCGTCGCCGGCGAGACGGCGGGTTGGTCCAAGGCCTCGGAGAGCGCATCCAGCGGCGTCGCCGGCCGCTTCGGCCACGGCCAAGCTGCCCTGGCCAAGTCCACGCGCCTCTCCAAGATGCGCTCCGCAGCCGCCGGCGCGGCTTTCGCTTTGAGCGTCGTCGCCGCCGTCCCCGCCCACTCCCAGATCATCGAGCCGCTGAAGGTGATGCAGGACCAGGGCGCGGCTATCCAGCCGCAGCTTCCCGAGCAAGGCCCGAGCAAAGTGGCCGTCGCCGACGCCCAGGAGCTGCTCCAGAGCATCGAGCCCGGAGCGCAGATCTATCTCATCGGTCAGCCGCGCCTCAAGGGCAGCATCGTGAACAAGGTCCTGGCCGCGGTCAAGGGCAAGCCGTACGTCGTCGTCATCGCAGCCCATCCTGAAGCCGACGGCAACTTATATAAGGACAAGGCGGGCAAAACGATCACGGGCTTCGATGCCGTCCTCCAGGCCGCGCAGCACGAGCTTTACGCCCAGAGCGTCGTCACCCAGGCCAAAGACTCCCTCACCGGCGAGAGGCAAGGAGCCGTCATGACGATCCTCCTCGACAAGGAGAACGGCGATCGGATGTTCTTCCAGGTCTCCGAGCAGATGGGCGCCCACGACGTGCTGGGGACCGACTATTACAGCCGTTACGCGCTCGAGTCCGGCGATATGGAGGGAGCGGTCAGGACGGCCATCGACCAAACGGAGAAGCGGCTGGCGGAAGCCATCGAGCACGAGACGCGCCTGGCGCGCTCGGCCATCGCCTCGGCGAAGAGCGAGGTCGAGTCGCTGGCCGCGCTTCAAGCGGACTTCGCCAAGCGCCATCCGCTGGCCTCCGAGGGGCAGATCGTCACGCCCTTATCCGAGATGAAAGACGCGCTGGAGCGCGCTCAATCGCTGTTCTCCGCCCACAAGATGAAAGAGGCGCTCAACGCCTCCGGCGGCCTGCCGACCCGGGCCAACCGCTTAATCTTGGCGATGCATTCCTTCGACCGCGCCTTCGACGCCGTCTCGGGCGCCCTCGTCGAGGCGCGCGCCGCCGTCGACTCTCTCGACAAGGAGGCCGCCGCCTACCGCTCGCAGCACGCGGGAGCCACGGGCGATATCGCCAACCCGGACGTGGCCGGGATGCGCCGGACCCTGGCCGAGGCGGAGACGACGCTCGGCACGAAACCGAATGACGCCGCATCGCCCATCTACTCCGTTCGGCGCCAGGCCCGCGACCGGGCGGCCGCCCTCGGCGACCTGCCCGGAGGTCAAGCGCGCATCGCCTCGGCGCGGACTCTGCTTTCCGAGCTGAACGGCAGGTCCCAGCCGGTCGACGCCGCGTCGGACCTGAAGTCGGCCTCAGCCCTCCTCGCCGAAGCCGCCACGCTCCTGGACGCCGGCTCGTCTTCGTGGGATCTCAAGCTGAGCTCAGCGGAGCGGTTGCTGGATCGCGCGGGCAAGAGCATCACCGAGCATTCCCGCCTCGTCCGGACCCTCTACGGCCTGGGCGGTCTTTCGCTCCTCGCGTTCGGCGGGCTGGCGGCGTTTCTCTCCGGCCGCCGCCGACGGAGCCGGTGAGGCCCTGTCACGCTCGTGACACATTCCATGGCCGAAGGTCCCAGGACCAACGGTCCGCGATCCGCAGGTCTCTTGTATATTCCGCGCAGGTCCGAAGCCTCATGCGCAACTAGGGAAGTCCCCATAAAATAAGACCATGAACAAACGCGCTCTCTGCCTCGCCCT
>CAZZGQ010000334.1:0-3724 GCA_964653765.1 uncultured Elusimicrobia bacterium
CGGATAGTTCCACGGGATGATCAGCGCGCAGACGCCCACGGGCTCGCGCAGGGTCAGCTCGATGCCGTTGTTGCCGACTGGGATCGTCTCGCCGAAGAACTTGGTGATCGCGCCGGCGTAGTACTCGAAGACGTCGCCGACGAGGCCGATCTCGTCGCGGGAATCGTTGATGGTCTTGCCGGAGTTGAGCGTCTCGAGCGCGGCGAGCTCTTCCTTGTTCTCGCGCACGAGCCGCGAGATATCGAAGAGCACGCGCGCGCGCATGCGAGGGCTCATCTTCGCCCACGGCCCGCGCAGCGCCTTGTCGGCGGCGCGGACGGCGGCGTCGACGTCGGCGGGGCCGCCCTCGGCCACGTCGAGGATCGTCTCGCCGGTGGCCGGGTTCTTCAGCTCGTAGGTCTTGCCCGTCGCCGCGGCGATGGAGCGCCCGCCGATCCACAGCAACGCGCGCTGGGGCTTGGCGAGCACCTTGGGCATGTTAGAAGTAGTTGGACGTGATGCCGCCGTCGGCGACCATGGCGGCGCCGTTGGTCCAGCTGGACTCGTCGCCGGCGAGGTAGAGCGCCAGGTTGACGATGTCCTCGGCCTTGCCGAAGCGGCCCATCGGGATGCGGTTGAGCCGCTTGGCCTTCTCTTTCGGCTCCTTGAGCAGCCACTCGGTCAGGAGGGGCGTCTCGATGGGGCCGGGGCAGATCGCGTTGGAGCGCACGCCCTTGGGGCCGAACTGCACGGCCAGCGACTTCGTCAACGCGAGCACGGCCCCTTTCGAGGCCGTGTACGCGTCCTGGGGCACCGAGCAGCCGACGAGGGCCACGAAGGAGGCCACGTTGATGACCGAGCCCCCTCCCCGCTTGATCAGCTCGGGGATGCCGTGCTTGCAGACGAGGTAGACGCCCTTCACGTTGACGGCGAACACCTTGTCCCACACCTTCTCCTCCGTATCGATGACCGAGTGATCGTCGTTGGGGAAGATGCCCGCGTTGTTGTAGAGGACGTCCACGCCGCCGAGCTTCTTCGCCGTCTGCTCGACGGCCGCCCTTACGTCGGACTCCTTTGATACGTCGCCCGCGATGGAAAGCCCGCCCTTCGGCGCCTCCGGCGCCTTGAGGTCGAGGGCGGCGACCTTCGCCCCTTCGCGGGCGAAGACCTGGGCGGCCAGCTTGCCCATGCCGGAGCCGGCTCCGGTGATCAGGCAGACTTTGCCGTCCAGGCGGCCGGCCATGCTATTCGAGGACGGCCAGCCCCGCGGCCTCGACGACCTCGGGAAGGCCCGTCTTGCTCAGGTCGTAGGTGACGCCGCGATCGGTCATCACCGTCAGGCCGCGCACGACGCGCTTGGCGCCCTGCAGCTTGCCGATGAGGTACTTGAGGTCCTTGGCGGCGGTCCTGGCGTTGGTGACGCGCCCGTCGAGGAACCAGCGGATCGGCCGCGTCCCGCTCTTCTTGCTGGGCAAGAGCTTGACCGTGATGGCCGTCTCCGTGACGAACAGATCCCCGACTTCTTCCTGGACTTTCGATTTCGCTGGCATCAACGCCTCCAATGACAAAGCAGGGGCTCGGTTAAGGTCCCCTTTCCTCGGCGCGTACGGATGATAACAAAAGGCTTTTTGCAAAGGGAAGGCCCGGCGTTTCAGGAATGTTAACGATCGGGGGCCGGCTTAGACTTGAAGAGCGGCTGGACGACGGCGGGGCTGCCTTGCAGCCGCTTGGCCATCTCCGCGTCCTTGCCCACCTGGATGCTCAGCCCGTCGGCGTAGAGGAGCAGGTCGGCGAAGGGCGCCCAAGAGCCGATGGCGAAATTCGGCCGGCGGCCGACCATGGCCTGCAGGGCGTCGATGGCGCCGACGCGGATCGGGATGGGCTCCTTGAGCCGGCCGTTGAAGCGGGAGCGCTCGGTGTGCTGGTCGATGCCCAAACAGCGCGAGGCGTCCACCCCCGCCGGCACGGCCTCCGAGAGCAGCAGCGGCTGCGCGTCCAGGCCCAGGACCCAGACGTCGAAGCCGTTCTCGCGCAAGACGGCGATCAGCCGCGAGATCTGCGGGCGTAAGGCATAGCCGCGCTTCCAGCGGACCGGCTGCGGATCGGTGTCGGAGTCGCCGATGAGCTCGACGCGGGGCTTCTCCTTGGCCTCGTCGGCCAGCACGCGGTCGGCGTAGCCGCGCGCGTCGTCGGCGGTGAAGCCGAACAGCAGCGCGGCGAGGTAGCCGCGGCATTCCTTGACGCCCGTCTCGGCGCAGATGCGCTGGTAGCCGTCGAGGAAGCGCTTGCGGAAGTCCAGGTACTCGGGCTGCGTGGGCCACAGTTTTTTCGGCTGCGTCGAGAACATCTCATAGTCGGCGCGCAGGCGTTGGCGCCCGAAGCCGATCGGCACCTGCTTCCAAAAATCGTCGCTGAACTTGAACTCCACCTCGGTGACGAGGCGGTAGAAGACGGCCTCGGAGACGTCGCCGTCGGCGCCCAGACGGTCGAAGCCGATGACGGCCACCGGCGGGACGTTCTCGTTGTAGGCCGCGGCGCTGCTGCCGCGCACCTCCACGAGCTTGGCGATCGCCTGGCGCGCCGCCGGCGTCCAGCCGGGCCCGAGGTCGAGCGCCGGCTCCGCCGGCTTTTTCTTAAAGGTCTTGAAGGTCTTGCGGTAGTTCTTGGGCTTGGGGACGTTGTACGCGCGCGCGGGAGCGGCGCAGGCGAGGAGGAGAAGAAGGGCGGCGAGCTTCCTTAAAATTGTCAAAAGCGAGCCAATGTTATAAAATTTCGTTTGTCGTCGAGAAATCAGCCGCGCGGGAGACAATCGCCAATGCCTAACGTCAAGAAGTCGGACCTGCTCAAGGAACCGATCGAGCACTTCGACATCACCAAGCACAACACGGTTTCCATGGTGGAGGCCATGTCCAAGATGGCCTTCTCCGCCCGCGACCTGGCGCGCGCCAGCGACATCTACGACCGCATGCTCGCCGACAAGGATTGCTCCGTCATCCTCTGCCTGGCCGGCTCGCTGTTCTCGGCGGGCCTCAAGAAGATCGTGTTCGACATGGTGCAGAACAACATGGTCGACGCCATCGTCTCCACGGGGGCGAACATCGTGGACCAGGACTTCTTCGAGAGCCTGGGCTTCAAGCACTACAAGGGCACGAAGTGGGTCGACGACCACTCCCTGCGCAACGCGCGCGTCGATCGCATCTACGACACGTTCATCGACGAGGATGAGCTGGGCATCAGCGACCAGACCGTCTCCGATATCGCCGGCTCGCTCAAGCCCAAGCCCTACTCCTCGCGGGAGATCATCGAGGAGATGGGCAAGTATCTGGCCGAGGGCAAGCGCTGCAAGGTGAAGGACTCCATCACGCTCGCCGCGTTCAAGAAGCAGGTGCCGATCTTCGTCCCCGCCTTCTCGGACTGCTCGGCCGGCTTCGGCTTCCTCCACCACCAGTGGCACAACCCCGAGTCGCACGCCTCCATCGACTCGGCCAAGGACTTCCGCGAGCTCGTCCGCATCAAGCTCGCGTCCAAGGACACCGGCCTGCTGATGATCGGCGGCGGCGTGCCCAAGAACTTCGCCCAGGACGTCACCGTCGGCGCCGAGATGCTCGGCCTCGACACGAACATGCACAAGTACGCCATCCAGATCACGGTGGCGGACGAGCGCGACGGTGCCCTCTCCGGCTCCACGCTGCGCGAGGCCTGCTCCTGGGGCAAGGTCGACACCGTCTACGAGCAGATGGTCTAC
>CAZZGQ010000335.1:0-3721 GCA_964653765.1 uncultured Elusimicrobia bacterium
TAGGCGATCACGCCCCCCTTGAAGTAGCGGGAGCTCCCGGGGACGTTGGTGAGCCTCTGCCCCAGGCCGCCGCCGGTGCAGGATTCCGCGAGGGCGAGGGTCCAGCCGCGCTCCATCAGCGCCGACCCGACGGCGGACTCGAGCGTGGTCTCTCCCTCGCCGAACGCGTGCTCACCGACGGCCTCGGTCACGCGCCGCCGGATGTCCCGGATCAGGCCGTCGGCCTGCCGAGCGGAGCCGGCGACGACCTTCGCGTGGAAATCGACCTGCCCGCTTCCGGCCAGGATCGTGTAGACGACGCCGGGCTCGGGCGCCTTGGTCAATCCGGCGAGCCTCTCGTCGGCCAGCGATTCGGTCACGCCGGAGAGATGGAAGACGGCGCTGCGCGCGTGCAGCCCCTTGGCGTAGGCGCGGCGCACCACGGGCAAGAGCTGGTCCTCGAAGATGGGCGAGAGCTCCGAGTACGGCCCGGGCAGCAGCGCGATGAGCTGCGGCGCCCGTCCCGCGCGCGGCCGGCTGATGAGCTGGCCGGGAGCGGAGCCGCGCGCGTTGGCCAGGATCTTGGCGCCCTCGATCGCGTACGCCTGCCGCTTGTTCTCCTCCGGCACCGGCATGCGCCGGCGCTTGAGCTTTTGCTCGATGTCGCGCCAAAGCGCGGGCTTGAACTCGAGCGGGCGGCGCAGCGCGCCGGCCACGGCCTCGCGCGTGAGATCGTCGAAGGTCGGGCCAAGACCGCCGCTCGTGATGAGGACGTCGCAGCGGCCCAGCGACTCCGCCACCGCGGAGCGGAGGGCGGCCTCGTCGTCGGGCAGGGTCGCGGCCCGGCTCAACGACAAGCCCGACTCGCGGAGCTTGCGGCCGATGTAGGCCTCGTGGGTGTTGACATGGTCGCCAAGGAGCTCGCTCCCCACGCAGATCAGCTCGATCGCGGCTCCGCCGCGATCGAACGTCTTCAATAACCGTCCTCCTTTCCCTCGTCGCATCCGGCCTTGCGCTTCTACTGGTAGAAGCCGCCGGGCTTGCCCTGGGAGGGCTCGTCGCCGGCGTTGATCTTGCCGAAGCGCGATTCGTACTTGCGGATGTTGTCCTGGAGCGCGAGCAGCAGGCGCTTGGCGTGGGCGGGCGAGGATATCACGCGGGCCAGGACCTTGGTCTTGGGCGTCTGCGGCTGCAGGAACAGGAAGTCGAGCAGGAACTCGGTCTCGCTGTGGGTGATCAGCGCGAGGTTGGTGTAGATGCCTCGCGCCGTCAGCTCGTCGATCTCCACTTGCAGCGGGGCGGGCGGGGCCGGCTCTTTCGTCGTCATGACCCGATCCTATCAATTTGGGCGGCGATTTGTTAAAATGCTCATTCATGCCGCAGGGAACGCTGTTCATCATCTCGGCGCCGTCGGGCGCGGGCAAGTCCACGATCTGCCGCAAGCTCCTGGGCTTGCGCAAGGATCTGCGCTACTCGATCTCCTGCACGACGCGCGATCCGCGCCCCGGCGAGAAGAACGGCAAGCACTACTTCTTCGTCACCAAGGAAGAGTTCAAGCGCAAGATCGCGCGCCACGAGTTCCTCGAGTGGGCCGTGGTGCACGACCACTATTACGGCACCCCCCGCCACTACATCGAGCAGACGGTGAAGGACGGCCTGAACCTGATCCTCGCCATCGACGTGCAGGGCGCGGCGGCGATCCGGCGCAAGATGCCGGATTCCTGCTTGATCTTCGTGGCGCCCCCGTCGATCGAGGCCCTGCGCGAGCGCATGGCCGCGCGCCGCGACCATTCCGAGAACATCGCCAAGCGCATGGCGAACTCGAAGGGCGAGCTCAGCGCCGTCAAGAGCTACGATTATCTCGTCGTCAACGACGATCTCGAGAAAGCCGTCCATCAGATCGACTGCATCATCACCGCCGAGCGCCTGCGCGTCACGCGCCAGGAGATTCCCGCTCTCGCCGCCGTATAACCGCTGGAGGCCCGCCCACATGAGCAAGAAGGAAGCCAAGACCGAAGAGACGCCGAACATCAAGACCGTGGACGAGATGATCTTGAACTACCCCAACGGCAAGTATTCCGCCATCCCCCTCGCCGCGCTCTGGGCCAAGGTCCTGCGCAAGAAGGAAGAGAACCGGCACCTCACGCCGGCCGAGCTCCTCGACTTGGCGCTCAAGGACGTGCTGGGCGGCGGCGTGGACTGGAAGGACGTCAAGAAGGCGATGGCGGCGGCCTCCGACTCGGGCGAGACGTCCGAGAAGAAGTAGCCTCTGCTTCGATGCCGCGCCGCCCGTTACGCGTCGTCCTCGGCGTGACGGGCAGCATCGCGGCGTACAAGGCTCCCGAGATCGTCCGCGGGCTGGTGAAAGCCGGCCACGAGGTCCGCTGCGCGCTGACCCCGGCTGGCGCTCAATTCGTCACGCCGCTGACGCTGGCCACGGTCTCGCGCCACGCCGTGGCGCAGTCGCTGCACGATCCGGCGCTCTGGGAGATGGCGCACCTCTCCTGGTCGAGCTGGGCCGATCTCGTGCTGGTCGCCCCCGCCACCGCCGACTTCATCGCCCGCCTGGCCCACGGCCGCGCGGAGGGCTTGCTCGACAGCCTCATCCTCTCCGCCACCTGCCGCGTCGCCGTCTGCCCCGCGATGGACCTCGAGATGTGGGCGCATAAGGCGACGACGCGCAACGTGGCTGCTTTGAAGGAATACGGCTACGAGGTCTGGGGCCCGGCCGAGGGCGAGCTGGCCAGCGGCAAGAAAGGTCTCGGCCGCTTGATCGAGTCGGCCGACATCGTCGCGCGCGTCGCGAAAGCCGCGCCCCGGAAGTCCTAGACTTATCCACCAACTGGGCATATGCCCAGTCGGTGGATAACCGGTATACTACCCGGCAATGTCACGCCGCTGGCGCAGCCTCACCGTCCTGATCACCTCCGGGCCGACGCGCGAGCATCTCGACCCGATCCGCTTCATGACCAACGCGTCGAGCGGGCGCATGGGCTTTGCGCTCGCCGTTGCCGCGCGCAAGCTCGGGGCGCGCGCCGTCGTCGTCAGCGGACCGACGGAGCTGCGGCCTCCGAAGGGCGTGGAAGTGGTGCCCGTGGTCTCGGCTCTCGAGATGCATCGCGCCGTGATGGCGCGCCGCGCGAAGGCGGACGTCGTCATCGGCGCGGCCGCGGTCTCCGACTGGCGTTTCTTCGGGGCGGCGTCGCGTAAGCTCAAGCGCAAGCCCGGACCCCTGCGGTTGACTCTGCTGCCCAATCCCGATATCATCAGGGACGTCGCCCGTCGACGGAAGCCGGGCCAGCTCGTCGTGGGTTTTGCCTTGGAGACGCACGACGCGTTGGCTTACGCGCGGCGCAAGCTGGCCGTGAAACGTCTCGACGCCGTGGTCGCCAACGGCCCCGCGTCGCTCTCGGGCAAGCGCGGCGAAGCGGTCCTCGTCCTCAAGGACGGGACCGCCAAACGCCTCGGCTCAACGACGAAAGACGCGTTGGCAAAGAAGATCCTCGCCCAGCTGGAACCGCTCCTGTGAACGCCAAAGAAGACCTCCTTGATCTCGCCCGCCAGCTGCGCCGCCGCGTGGAGCAGGGGCACGAATCCGATTTCATCCTGAGCGGGAGTCGGGCGGCCGCCGCCGCGACATCTCCCAGGGAGATGTCCGCCGCCGCCTCGCCCGCGGGCGCCGATCCTCTCGCCGCCCTCGCGGCGAAGGTGGACGCCTGCCGGGCCTGTACGCTGGGCGAGC
>CAZZGQ010000336.1:0-3719 GCA_964653765.1 uncultured Elusimicrobia bacterium
AGCTTCTTGTCGTCGAGGCGGCCCTGCATGATCGCGCGCTCGCCTTTCAGGTGAAAAGCCGGATGATCCAGATGGGCCGCCAGGGCGAGGGCCGGCTGACCGGGCAGACCGTCGTAGCGCGCGATGACGCCGCCGCGGCGGCGCTTGAAGGCGATGCCGTGGCGGCGCAGCCAAGCGAGCGCCTTGCGGGTGACCGCTTCCTCGTAGTAAGGGGCGGTGGGGACCTGGGTCAGCTCACGGAAGACGGCGAGGGGAGAGGGCATCTTTGAGCGCATCATACTCTTTCTGGAGGGTCGGGTCAGGCGGCCAGAGCGAGAAGGCCTCGTCGTACGTCGAGAGCGCCTCCTCGCCGCGGCCCATCCGCGCCAGCACGCGCGCGAGCACGAGCTTCATGCGGCTCTTCTGCATGCGCTCGAGCACGCCCTTGCAGTCGAGACCAGGGCCGTACCGCGCCCGGTCGTAGACGGCGAGCTTCGGGACGGGGCCGGAAGGCACCTTGCCCAGGGCGAAGACGCGGTAGTCCTCGTTCTGGAAGACCAGCGAGAAGCGCGTCAGCTTCTCCGGCGCGAAATGGAAGAGATAGGCGGCCGCGGTCTCCGAGACGGGCATGCGGCCCGAGGCGTAGCGCAGCCCCTCCGGCGTCTCGTCGAGGATCATGTCGGCGCCGTAGACGAAGAGCTTGCCCTGGTACTTCTCCATGAAGCGGGCGAAAGCCGCCTCGTCGTCGAACAGGGCTCGCGCGAACTCGGCGGTCTTCTCGCGGATCGCCGTCGCCTCCCATTTGGGCTGCAGGAGGACCGGCGTCTCCGAGTACGCGAGAATCTCCGCGGACAGCCCCATCGCAGCCAACGTGGGCCGGCCGGGCCCGCCGTAGCGTCGCAGCCAGGCCAGCAGAGCCCGCTCCGAATCGAGCGAGACGGCGGGGCGCGGCGTCCGCGACGTCAGCGGCGCCGACAGGGCCAGGAAGGGATTGAGCGGCGAGGCCGGCGCCAGGCACTTGAGGGCCTCGAGGAGCGCCACGACGACGAGCGCCCAGAGCTTGGGCCGGCGCAGCGACGAGAGGACCAGGAAGAACGCCAGCCACGGGGTCAGGCGCGAGGACAGCAGCGTGCCGCCCGCGTAGACGACGGTCAGCGCGTCGAAGAGCGCGCCCGGCGTCGACCGCGGGGCGCGGCCGGTCAGGCGCGTCAGCAGGAGCAGCCCCAGCGGCACGAAGGCGAAGAAGAGGAAGCCCGGGTCCGGCGAGTCGGACGGGCCCGTCCACTCCAGGCGCTGGATCGGCGAGAGGGCGGCCGGGTCGGCCGGGTGGCGCAGGGCGTGGGCGAGCTTGGCTCCGACGAGCCCGTAGACATGGCCGTAGGTGCTGGCGCGCGCCGAGGGCAGCAGGGCGAAGGCCAGCGCCGCCCCGCCGAGCAGGCTCGCGGCGAGGAAGCGCAGCCGGCGGTCCCGGGAACGCCAGAACGCGAACGCGGCGGCGGCGAGATACGTGGCGAGGACGAAGCGCGTGAAGTGCCAGCAGGCGAAGGCCAAGAGCACCAGGACGGCGCCCGCCGCGGCCCAGGCCCCGGGGCGGCGCCGGCGCCCGTCGAGCGCCAGCGCTCCGCAGGCCAGGGCGCCGAAGAGCAGAGGCATGCCCAGCGTCTCCAGGCGATAGGAGGCGATCACGTCGGACTGGGCCGCCCAGGAGAGGCCGTAGGCCGCGGCGCCGGCCAGCGCCAGGGGCGGCGAGCGCGTGAGGCTCTCGGCGCAGACGTAGAAGGCGGGGATGGCCAGGCTCGAGATCAGGGCCACCCAGAGGATCACGAACCAGCGGAACTCCAGCCCCTCCGGGGCGAAGAGCCGGTAAGTGAGGCCCGTCAGCCGCTCCATCAGCGAGGTCAGCTCGCGCCGCGGCCGCACGCCCTCAGGCCATTGCGCCGCGCGGTCGACCTCGGGCAGGTCGCGGCCGCCGGCCGCCAGGCGGGCGTAGCGGTACTGGAAGGCGCTCTCGGCGCGGAAGTAGGCGGTCTCGTCGTCGCTGTCGAAGCGCGGGTTGTCCGTCGACATGCGGACCTTGAGGTTCAAGGCCAGCATGACGAGCACCGCCAGGAGCAGCGCCGTCGTGAAGCGGCCGATCACTTCAGATGCTTGGCGAGGAAGCGTTCCGTCGCTTCGTAGAACTTCAGGCGGTTCTCCGGCCGCGCGAAGCCGTGGCCTTCGTCGGGGAACAGCAAGTACTCCACGTCCTTGCCCTTGTTGCGCAGCGCCTCCACGATCATCTCGGACTCGGCCTGCTTGACGCGCGGGTCGTTGGCGCCCTGGGCGATCAGCAGCGGGATCTTGATCTTGTCGGCGGAGAAGAGCGGGGAGCGCTCCTTGAGGAAGTCCTCTTCCTTTTCCAGATCCCCGACGCGCAGGTCGAAGATGCACTTCATCGGCGCCCAGTAGGGCGGGATGGACTTGATGAGCGTGATCAGATTGCTCGGCCCCACTATGTCGACGGCGCAGCGGAACAGGTCCGGCGTGAACGCGGCGCCGGCCAGGGCGGCGTAGCCGCCGTAGGAGCCGCCGTAGATCGCCAGGCGGTCCTTGTCCGCGTGACCCTGCTCCACGGCCCACAGCGCCGCGTCGGTGAGGTCGTGCTGCATCTTCGCGCCCCACTCGCGGTCGCCGGCGTGCAGGAACGCCTTGCCGAAGCCCATCGACCCGCGGTAGTTCACCTGCAGCACGGCATAGCCGCGGGACGCCAAGAACTGTACTTCAGGGTGGAAACCCCAAACGTCTCGAACCCAAGGCCCGCCATGAACGTGAAGAATAAGGGGCCTTGGGTGAGAGGGCCCGGCAGGGATGGTCAGATAACCCTGAAGACCCAATCCGTCCCGCGCCTTGATCTTCACCGGCCGCATCGGCGCGAGCTCGTATCCGTCGAGCTTCGGCCTCGTCGAGAAGAGCAGCTCCGCCTTCTTCGTCTTCCTGTCGTACTTCAGGAACCGCGGCGCTTTCGTGTCGCTGGTATCCAGCACCAGCCACGTCGTGTCGTCGTCATCCCGGCTGGCCAGCCGAACGTCCCCGGCGGCCTGCTCGGCGAGCGCGTCGAAATCCGCCTGGAGCTTCTTGTCCAGCACCCGCCAGCGCAGCCGGTCGTGCTCGAAGGCCGCGGCCTCGGCGTGATAGTCGCGCGGGTGCATGAGGACGCCGCCGAGGTCCGCGCCGGGAGACTCGGCGAGAACCTTCTTCACCTTGCCGTCGAGGGACATCTCGTAGAGGACGGTGGCGTCGCTCTCGTGGCTGGACTCGACGTAGACGGACTTGCCGCCCGGCGCAAAGCCGTGGGCTCCGCCCTGATCGTCCGGGCCCCAGCTCATCAGCGCGCGCCACGGGCCTTCGGCGTCGTCGCGCACGAGCAGCTCGCTGCCGCCGTCGGGGCGCATGGCCTTGGCGCCGCGGATCTTGAAGTCGGGATCGGCCAGCCAGCCGATGACGTTGCCGGGGTTCTCCGTGACGAGAGTCAAGGCGCCGGTGCGGATGTCGCAGCGGTACACGTCGTGAAGTCTCTGGTCACGCTTGTTCAGCGTGATCAGAACCTCATGAGGAAACTTCGGGTCCGTGGACACGACTTGAGCTTGCACGCCCGGAAACGGGGTCAGATCACGCCCGTCCGAGGTCC
The DNA here is from genome assembly GCA_964653765.1 of uncultured Elusimicrobia bacterium. GTDB lineage: Bacteria > Elusimicrobiota > Elusimicrobia > UBA1565 > UBA9628 > JAGWUP01. The sequence continues at coordinate 3,647 of CAZZGQ010000336.1, forward strand.
AGAGGTGCCAATTCTCGTCGCCGCCCTTGTCCTGGATGTAGAGCAGCGTGCGGCTGTCCTCGGCCCAGAAATA
>CAZZGQ010000337.1:0-3715 GCA_964653765.1 uncultured Elusimicrobia bacterium
TGGTCCAGAGCCGGCCGCGGTACATCGTCTTCTGCACGCCGCGGGTGTAGGGATACTCGCCGGCCGCGCCGGGGGCCGGCGGACCGGCCTCGGGGCCGTAGGACGCCTTGAGCTCCACGCCGGAAGGCGTCCTGAACTGGGTCTCTTCCACGCCCGAAAAAGGTACCAAAATCAGCGGCCGGCTTCCACGGCGCGCAGGTCCAGCCGGTCGCCCGGGCGCAGGCGGCCCCCCAGGGTCCCGGCGGGCAATTCCAGGCAGCGACGCGCCCGCCAGACCCAGGGCGACAGCCGCCAAGGCGGCATCCGCTCCACGACGCGCACGACGTTGCCCTGGCCGTCGAGGAACACCAGGTCGATCGAGAAGCGCATGAAGAACGTGTGGATGCTGGGGCAGGGCACGACCCAGAGCGGCAGGGAGAGCAGCAAGCCTTCCCCCGGCTCCATGGAGTCGCGGCCCAGCAGGCCGCGCGTGCGGGAATCGTAGTCGTCGGCGCGGCTGATCTTCGAGGCGATCAGCGCTCCGGTCGCGCCGTGGTAAGCCGCCAGTCGAGTGTCCGCGCCCATAGGGGTCGCCTCTATCATATAAATTTCCGGTAAACGCCTTGCGGGCGGCGGGGTCGGCCTGTATACTGCGTCATGTTCGCCCGACGGGCCCCGCTCGTTCCCCTCCTTCTTTTCGTCCTCCTCGCCGGATCGACCTCCGCGCTGGGCGACCCCGACGGCACGACGCGCACCGCGCCCGACAACCCCAACCTCGGCGCCGGAGACGGCGCCACCAACGACAACGGACCCAAGAACGAGCTGCAACCCGCAGATCCCCCCGGCCGCGATCCGGGTCCGTCGGGGCCTGCTGTCGAGCCCTACACCCTGCGGGGCTCCCCCGGCCCCGGCACCCAGAGCGCCGCCGATCAGCCGCCGGCGGCCGCCGCGCCGCAGCGCTCCGCCCAGGACGGCGGCCTTCTCTCGGCGCCCTCGGCCCGGCACAGCGTCGCCGACGACGCCCTGCAGCCGCAGGCCGACGCGGCGCTGCCGAAGACCGCCTCCGCCGCCAAGGCCGACGCGGCCGCGCCGGCCTCCCCCGCTTCGTCCGCCTCCTCCGGCGGCGCCGCCGGATCCCGCCTCGCGCTGGACGCCGGACGATTGTCGGCGCCCGCGCCTTCCGCCGCCGCCGCCGGCGATTGGCTCGCCCAGGCCCAACGCCTGACCTCCATCTCCGATTACGCCGGGGCGCTCAAGGCCCTCGACCAGGCCGTGCGCCTCGATCCGAGCAACGTGGCGGCCTGGACGCGGCGGGCCGGGACGCTCAACAAGCTGACGCGCTACCAGGAGGCGGCCGCCGACGCCCAGAGCGCCCTCAAGCTCGAGACCCACAATCCCCAGGCGTGGCGCGAGCTGGCCTGGGCGCGGCTGCGCTCCGGCGACCTTCGCGGCGCCGTCGACGCCGCCACCCAAGCCCTCGCCCTCAACCCCAACGACGCCGTCGCCTACGCCGTGCGCGCCCGCGCGCGTTGGGCGCTGGGCGACAAGGCCGGCGCGCTGGCCGACGCCGAGGCCGCCGCCCGCTTGGACGCGCGGTTCAGCCGGCTGGCGGAGGCGATGCGCTCGGGCCAGTACGTCGATTCCGGCGAATCCTCCTGGGCCGACGACGCCGCCCGCCCCAGCTCGGCTCCCTCCCCCCGTTCCGGCAAGCGCTGGCCGCTCTTGGCCCTCCTGGCCGCCCTCGGCGCCGGCGCCGCCGCGGCGCTGTGGCGCGCCCGCTCCCTGGACGCGCGCCTGCGCGCCTTCGGCGCGCTCGCCAAGCGCGACGGCGGCGTGGTGGGCGGCAAGTACGAGCTGCGCCGGCTGATCGGGCGCGGAGGCATGGGCGAGGTCCACGAGGCCTTCGACCGCTCGCTGCGGCGCTCCGTCGCGCTCAAGAAGGTCTCCGCCAGCAGCGAGGCGGACCCCGAGCGCCTGCGCCAGCTCATCGTCAGCGAGGCCACGACGGTGGCGGCCCTGCATCACCCGAACATCGTCGACATCTACGAGATCCTCGACGGCGGCTCGGACCTCTACCTCGTCTTCGAGCTGGTCCGCGGCCAGACCCTGGCGCAGATCTTGAGCAAGAACGGCAGCCTCGAGCTCGAGGAAGCCCTGGCCATCATCGACCCGGTCTGCCGCGCGCTGCAGTTCGCCCACGACCGGCGCCTCATCCACCGCGACCTCAAGCCGGCCAACATCATGATCACCGAGGACGGCTTCGTCAAGCTGATGGACTTCGGCATCGCCCGCTCGCTCGAGTCCAGCGGCCTCGACGCGCGCACGCGCACCGTCATGGGCACGCCACTCTACATGGCGCCGGAGATGGAGTCGGGCCGAGTCTCCAAGGAGGGCGACATCTACGCGCTCGGCGTCACGCTCTACGAGATGCTCATCGGCACGCCGCCGTTCCAGTCGGTGGTGCAGAAGGTGATGCTGGATTTCGCCGCGCCCAGCTCTCGCAAGCCCGGCTTGCCGCCCGAGGTGGACGCCTTGATCCTCGCCGCGCTGCAGCCCGATCCGGCCAAGCGGCTGCGCTCCGCCGGCGAGTTCCTGACCGCTCTTACCGCCGCGGCGCGCGGGAGCCAGACGCCGCCGGCGCGAGTGGCCGCCTGACGAAGAGCGCGCAGCGGTCGTCCTCGTAGAGGAGCGTCCAGTCCTTGGGCGGCATGAACAGGACCTCGCGCGGGAACACGCCGGCGTGCTGGACGCCGTCCAGCGTCTGCCAGTCCACCTTCACCGCCGGATGGTCCTTGTTGAGCAGCGCTCCGTCCAGCTTCTGCTCGGCCAGATAGCGGCGCCAGGACCGGGGATCCTTCTCCGCCGCCAGCGCCGGCGGGAGCATGTCGTGGAAGATGTAGCGCCCGTCGAAGAAGACGCGGTACGGCGCCGGGACGTTCCACCCGAGGAAGCCGCCCCAGCCCCAGATGTTGTAGAGGCGCAGCTTCGCCACCTCGGGATGCTCGCGCAGATACGCGGCCGCCCCGGAAGGGTAGCCGGTGAGATCGACGCCTCCGCGCGTGAGCCGCCCCGGGTAAGCCGCCATGAAGGCCGCGCAGAGCAGGACGTTGACCGGAGCGCTGAGCGGGGGCAGCGAGAAGCCCGTGCGCTCGAGCAGCAGCAGCGGCGGCAGCAGCACCGCCGCGGCGACGAAGTAGGGGACGTGGCGCTGGTGCGAAATGGCCATCGCGCCGAGGCCCGCCAGGACGGCCCAGCAAGCCCATTCGCGACGTCTCGGCGGGGCCGACCAGGCCGCCAGGAGGCAGCCGCCGATCAGCGCGAACGCCGGCGCCGTGTAGCCGTTCATGGGGCTTGCCCGATGCCATTCGATGATGGCCTTGGTCATCTCCGGAGAGGAGCGGACGTGCGCCAGGATCACGGAATACAAGCCGAGGCCGAACGGCGTCAGGAAGGTTCCCGCCAAGAAGCCCGCGCCGAGGGCCGCCGCTCTCTTGCGGACGTCCGGCTCCCCCAGAAGGACGTAGGCCGCGGCCACGGCCAGCCCGGCCACGAAGCCGGCGTGGAAATTCGCCCAGACCGCGCCCGCGCCCAGCGCGCCCGCCGCGGTCGCCGCCGCGCCGTAGCGCCAGCGCCCGGCTCTCAGGCTCTCCAGCACGGACAGCTCGACGCAGAGGATGAAGAGGGAGATCCAATCCGGGCGCATGTCGTTGCTGATGACCCAGCCCGCCGTCAGCAC
>CAZZGQ010000338.1:0-3713 GCA_964653765.1 uncultured Elusimicrobia bacterium
CTCCGCGAAATCGGGATATTCGTTCTCGGACAACAGGCGCAGCGCCGGGCCCTGCGCCGTCGTGGTCGAGACGTTCGGCTGAGCGAACGAGGGCGCCGCGAGAGAGAGCGCGAGCAAGAGCGTTCGCATGCCGGCAGTATAGAAGTTATCGGCATGTTCCAGGAATGCTCGCTCAGGTCCTAGACGGCCTGGGCCGCCCGGCCCATGCGCCGCCGGCGGGCCCGTCGTAGAATAAAGCCATGAAACGAACCGTCCTCGCCGCGCTACTGCTGGCCGCCGCCGCCTCCGCTTTCGCCGCCGATCCCGCCCCCGGGATCGCGTATTACTCCAACGGCCGTCAGGAGTATCTCTCCTTCGAGCAGATCCAGACGCTGCCGCTCGACACGCTGCGCGCCAAGCTGCAGGACATCAGCCTGCACACCGAGTGGATCCGCAGCTTCGCCGAGGCGCCGTTCAACAATCCGCAGCTCTACAAGGATGTCGTGCGCGAGACCATCGAGCAGGCCGGCGAGGTCGAGGACGCGCTGCGCGCGCGCCAGAGCGAGCCCGAGCGGATCGCCGCCGTCGACGAGTTCAAGAGCGCCTTCGAGGCGCTGAAGGCGGACTAGCCTACCGCGGCGGCTTCAGCCGGGCGGGATCGTTGACGCCCAGCGACAGCGAGACGGCCTCGTAGAGGCCGGAGTCCACCAGGAAGTCGGCGACGACGGCGGTCGGGTTCCCGCCTTCCTTGAGCTTCTTGAGGCCGGCGACCTGCGCCGCCACGATGCGCCGCTTGAGCGGCTCGTTCTCGAAGATCAACGGATCGTCGCTCCAGTTGTTCACGAGCATGCGGATCGCGTGGTCCTTGGGCGCCTTCATGCCCTGAGGCACGACGGCCCGGACCTCGGGGGCGGCCGAGGCCAGCAGTTCCTCCCAGCCGCGCGTGTGCAGCGTCTTGCCCATCGTCTCGGCGGCGTCGGCGCCGTCGCGCGCGTAACGCGCCATCCAGCGGCGGAAGGTCTCCGGCGCGATGCCGTAGTCCTGCGTCAGCATGCCGCGCTGGATCTGGTCGAGGAACTCTCGCAATTGGATCGGCTCGAAGTGCCGCGAGATGGCCCGGTATTCGAAGCCGTAGAGGCCGGGCTCGTCGTACTTGTCGCTGCCCCAGAAGCCGACGTAGGCGATCTTGTACGCGTCCTTCAGCGGACGGTCGATGCCGCGGCCCACGTCGCTCAGGTAGCGGGCCACGCCCTTGAGCGCGGGCATCGAGAGGTTGCCGAAGATCACGACCTTGTTGCCCTGGTCGTCGACGGCCTCGTTCTTGCGCAGTTGCGCGGCCTCCATGATGATGGAGGCCATCTCGGCGAGGATGTTGGTGCGGCGATAGAAGTCGGCGAGCCGCGCCGCTTCGAAGTCGGGATCGCGGCGCAGCGCCTCCACGGGCAGCGGCGCCACCACGTGGACGTGCTGGTGGTTGCGCGGCACGCCCAGGCCGTCGAGCAGGGTCCAGGCGTCGTTGCTCACGGCGCCGGCGCTGTCGTCCGTGCGGAAGTGCAGCTCGACGCCGGCGAACGGCTTCACGCCGAAGGGGCCGATATACTCGACGGTCGTCTTCTCGAACGCCTTCGAGACGTCGACCAGGTGGCCGCCGGGCCGATAGGTCTTGCCCATGAAGACGGTCTCGCGGTCGAAGTGGAGCATCAGCCGCTTCTTCACCGAGAAGCCTGGGATGCGGCGATCGGCGAAGAAGTCCGTCTCTTTGAGCTCGGTGACGCGCGCGAAAAGCGTCAGCTGATCGCGCGGATCCAGGCGATCCCAGCGGATCTGCCGAGGCTTTCGCGCGTCGAAGCCGCCGCGCACGGGGAAGGCGGGGAAGCCGGCGGGCAGCGGCCGGCCCGGCAGAAGGCTGCCCACCGTGCCGTCCGGCGTCGTCAGCGCGTTGAAGATCGGAGGATAGCTGTACAGCTCGAGCTCCACGGTCGTGTCGCGACGCGGGAGCGGCCGGGACTCGGCCAGGGGATAGGCGGCGGCGAGAGCGCGCAGCTCTTCCTGCGAGGCGGCCGGCAGCAGAGCGAGATACGGGTGCTCGACCAGCATGGCCGCCTTGGTGGCGATCCAGCGAGGGACCTCCGCGGGCGCGACGCCTGCCTTCAGCGCGCGCTCGGCGACCGCGGCCGGCGAGCCGGCGATCAGGCCGGCCATGATCGCGTAAGCCAGCTTGAGGCCCTGCACCTTGATCGTGAGCTTGTCGGCGGGCCGATGGCCGCTTTGGCCGACCACCAGGTCCGCCGCGGCCTGGGCGTGGGGCTGCGAGATCGCGTAGTAGGCGATGGCCGCGGCCTGGATCGCCAACGCCTGATCGTATCTCATGAGGCCTGAGAGCACCTGCTCGGCTTGAGGGCTGCGCAGCAGCGGCGTGATCAGGGCGGCGTAGAGGGCGCCGCGCTGCCCGGCCGGCGTCAGGTAGGCGTTCAGCGGCGACTCCAGCATGTGCGCCAGGAGGTTCGCCGTGCGCACGATGACGGCCTTCGACAACGCCGAAGCGCGGCCGGTCTTGAGGCCTCCGATCAGCGACTCGACGTTGACGAGCTCGGCGGCCGAGGCGCCGAGGCGCGCCAGCAAGACCTGGTACGGGCGCCGCACCCGCGTCCCTTTCGCCGTTGCCGTCTCGGCAGGGGGGCCGTCGAAGGACCACCCCGGCGGATTGACGCGGCCGAACAACGCGTAGTGCGTGAGCTCGAGCGTCTGGCGGGCCTTGGCGTAGAGCGTCCGCAGAGCCGGCATCGCTTGCGGCACCATGTAGTAGAGCCCGGCGAACAGGCCCAGCTCCGTCACGGCGCGCCGCATCCCTTCCAGGGAGCCATCGGGTATCGGATTGACGGCTCCGACGGAGGCGCTGATGCCGTAGAGCCCGCGCAGGACCCGCTCCGCCTGGTCGCGGGCCGCAAGAGCGCGCAGGGCGGGGGAAGGCGCCAGGCGATGGAGGGCGAAGAGGCGATCGAGGGCCATGGCGCGCTCGGGATCGAGCTGGAGGTGGTCGGCCAGCTCGGGCGCGGCTGCGAAGTGCGCTTCCCAGGCGCCCGGCGTCGGCGCGCCTTCGACCTCGGCGAAGCCCTTCTCGGCGAGCAGCCGGCGGACGTCCCTCAGTGCCCGGCTGGTCTTGAGCGCTTGCTGGACCGCGGGCGCCAGGCCGGGGACGAGAGGGGCGAGGCCGTGCAGCTGGACGAGCCTGTCGTCGACGAAGTCGAGCTGGCGGGCCGTGGGGTAAGAGCGCAGATCGAGCAGCGATTGGCTGGTCATGAGGACCAGCGCCTCCTGGATGTCGCGCGCCTGAGCCTCGGGCGGCAGGGCCGCCAACGGCGCGGCGTCGGCGTTGATGCCGCTCATGAAGCGGTCGAGGGCTGCGGCCTGATCCGGGGTGGCGTTCAACGCCGCCATCACGGCGGGATTGGACTGGACTTGGGAGGTCCAAGGCGTCACGGCGACGCCGGCGCCCGGCCCCGCCGCCACGTCCGCGGCGAAAGCGGGCGCGGCCGGAGCCCCGGCCAAAAGGGCCGCCAACAAGGACGCCAAGAGGGCGCGAGCCATCAGGCCCAGTGTGGAGCAAAAAGCACGGCTCCGCCTGGGCCGTTGGGCCCGCGCCGTCGGGCCGAAGGGTCTGATAAAATGGGGCCCGCGCATGAAGCTCGTCATCGTCGAGTCGCCCAGCAAGGCCAAGAAGATCCGCGAGCTCC
>CAZZGQ010000339.1:0-3707 GCA_964653765.1 uncultured Elusimicrobia bacterium
CCATCGCCACCGACTCCAGGCTCGTGCCGCAGTTCTTGCAGACGCCCGTGCCGGGCACGCTCTTCATGCCGAGCTCGACGGCGACCTCGCGGCCGATATTGGGGTTGCCGGAGGTGTCGACCGAGCCCAGCACCAGCTTCACGCGCGAGCCCTCGCGCGCCAGCTTCTCAAGATCGGCCGGCGTCATGCCGGCGGAGGCCAGCGCGCCCTTCACGGCCTGCGCGGCCAGGCCCTTGGCGGTGTCCTTGCTCGCCAGGCCGAAGGGACGATACGAGGTTCGCTTGGCCGCGACGATGGCGATGCGAGGCAAAGCCTGGGCCGTGGGCCCAGGCGCGGCCGCCGTCATCTCCTCGATCTCGGCTTTGTAGGCCGCGGCGTGGTCGAAGGTCTGCGTGGCCGCCGCCTCGGGCGACTGTCCCTGGGTCGATTGGGCCGCCTGCGTCGCTTGCGCGGAGGCGGACGCCTCGGGCGCGGCCGGGGCGGCCGCCTGGAGGGCGGCGCCGGGCAACGCGGCCGCGTTCATGGGCAGAGCCATGATCGGCATCGGCGCGTCCGGCGGCATGACCATCAGCCTCACGGCAGGGGCTTCGCGCGGGCCTTGCGGAGCGACGAGCTCCGGAGCGGCGGCGGCCGTCTGGGCGAGGGCGAGGGTCAGGCAGAGCGACAGGCGCAGGGCGGTGGTCATGCGCCGATTCTATTGAAGGAAGAGCCGCGCGGTCGCCGTCCGATGGCCCCAGGAGGCGGGCGGGAAAGGGCCTATGCTACAATGAGACCCATGGACAAGCTCAATCGCGACGGCAACCTGCTGGGAAGGCTCTGCGCTCTGGCGGTTATCGTCGCCGCCGTGATGGGCGTGGGCCGGATCACCGGCTACTGCCCGTCGGCGTGCCCGTTCGCCGGCTCGGGACACTGCTTCTTCGGCCGCTAGCTTCCGGCGCCTGAGCCACGAACTTCGCTAGATCGCTCGTTCTCGCGGCGTCGAGGTTTGAGGTGGCTCCCGGCGCGCGGTAGGCCGTGACGGAGTCGTATATGGCCGCTTCCTCCTCGACGTAGGAAAGCGCGATCCGGGCGTAGACGGCGAGGTCGTCCTTCCACTTCCCCTCTCCCTTGCTCTCCTCAGCGGCGTAGAACTTCGCGATCTTGGCGCGCAGGGCGCGCACCCTCTTTTCGGCGGCACGAGCTTGATCCCTTAGCAGGGCGGGCTGCCCGCCTTCGACGCGCGCCGCCGACGCCATCCCGATCCTCTCGAGGTCCCTGCCGAGGTCCCGCTGCCAGAGGCGGAAGGTGATCTCCAGGTAGGAATCGCGCGCCTGGACGGCGTGCGCCTCGCCCTGCAGGATCTTGGCGAGGTGATAGGGCGTCCGCGCCGTCGGAACGAACTGCTTATGGATCGTCGCCGCGTCGGACTGCGCGAGGAACTGCGGAACGAGGACCTCGGCGGTCACGACGCGCAAGAACTCGCCCATGTCGAAGCGGCGATTTTCGAGGGCGCGCAGTCCGTCGGTCCATAGACCGCGCGGCTCCAAGCCCTTCTTGATGCCGCGCAGCAGGGCGGCCCGGTTCTCGGCGGTCCTGAACGCCTGATATTCCGGGATGTCGGGCATGTCGGGATACAAGTAGTAATGCGGATCGACCCGGTGGATATCGGAAAAATCCGTCACGGCGAACGTCTTGTCCCAGGGCGAATAGACGAGGTTCTGCGGGTGGAGCGACTCGTGCATGGACGCCTTATCAGGGGGCTCTAGGCGCAGGCGCGCGAAGATCTCTCCGTAATATTCGATCGCCCGCTCCAGGAGCAACGGCCTCTTGGAATAGGCGGGGCCATAAGCCGCGTTGTCGCTGTAGGCCATGCGCCGCGTCGAGGGCGCGAGCCTGAAGACCTGGCCGGCCAGCTCCCTCCCCTCGTCGTCGCCTTGGTAGACGTCTTCCGAGTTGGCGAACTCCGGCAGGGTAAGGCCGAGCACGGGCTCGGCGAGGGCGCGGCCATCGAGGCCGCTTTCGAGGACCATCTCGTGGCCCTCGAACTCCCGCTTCACCTGCTCGGCGCTGGCGCGGCCGCTGCGGATGGAATGGCCCGATCTCTTGTGAACGCGCTCACGGATGGGCGCTTGGGTGGCCAGGCCGATCCCCTTGATCTCGAGGAAATATTCCTTGCCGCCGCGTTCGACGATGATCGGCTTGCCGTCCTGCATCACGACGCCGGTGCGGCCTTGCCCGTCGTCGGCGGCGATGATGAGGGCGGAATAGCTCGGGGAGTGAGGGTTCGGAGCGAGCCGATCGTTGTCCTGATAATCGCGCGCAATCCCCGCCAGCGACGGCCAAGTCGTCAGCGTGTAGCCCGACTGGAGGAGCCTGCGCAGATCGTAGGGAAGATCGCGAACGAAGCCCTCGTCCTTCTTGATCCAGCCGGCGATCTTGACGGCGGCCAGGGGCACCTCCATGGCCGTGCGCGGCAGCGCCTCGTGGTCCTTGGGGTTGGCGTCGAAGAGGCCGGCCAGGCCGGGATCGCCGAAGCCCGACATGTCGCGATACTCCGTCAGGTGTCTCGAATCGGAGTAAAGAGCCTGAATCCGGCCGAGCGCGTCGCGCTCGAAGCCGACCAAGGACGTGAGTTCTTCGGGGCGCCCCTCGAAGCGCTTGTTGGGATCGACGCCGATGGGATAGAAGGTCTGGGCCTCCGGCCCCCAGGACCGGAACTCGATGAAGTACTGTCGGCCCCTTTCCGAATAGGCCAGGGTGAAGCCCTGGAATTGCGGAACCAGCTCGAAGGCTCCGGGAAGGCCGTCGTTGAGGGTCTGGATGAAAGCCAGGGTCTTCGCGTCGTCGATATGAGAATCCTTCGGCCGCCGCTTCAGGCGGTCCATGTTCCGTTGAAGGGCGATCAGGGCGGGGTGGTCGGATGGTAAGTCGGCTTCCCGGTCTCTGGGCGAGCGCTGAAGCTTCCAGGAGGGCGGCAGCCGGCTCGCTTTATCAGCCGACTGGCCGCCGGTGGCGCCGTCCTCGGAGGCGGGCGCGTCCTTGGCCAAGGCGGCGGCCGTGCGGGTGATGAGCGTGGTGAGGCGCGTTTGCAGGGCCGGGTCCCTGAGCCGGGAGTCCAGCAGGGCCTGCGCGGAATTGAAAGCGGCGGCGCTCGGCTCGGGCAGCCGGCCGGCGGCGGCCAGCGTCTGACGCACCATGTCGAGCCGGGACGCCAGCTCGATCGTCTGCTGCGGGCTCAGCTTCTTGGCGCTCGCCAGGCGCACGAGAGCGTCGTCCTGGGCGGCGAGGGCCGAGGCGGTCGCCGAGTCGGGGCGCCGCAGGTCGGCGAGCAGCCGCGCCGGATCGGGATCGGGAGCGGCGGTGAACGCGCTCAGCGCGGAGGCCTGCGCCGGGCTCAGGGCGGCGTAGGCGCCCGTCATCGCTGCCTCGACCGAGCCGGCCACGGAGGTCTCGGCCGCGACGGCGCGGCCGGACAGCGCTAGGAGGAGAGACAGCGCCAGCGTCTGCATAGGGGGCAGCGCCAGTATGCCCCCGAAGAGCCCGGTTATCAAGGCGCGCGGGCCGCTTTACCGGGAATTTGCCGGGCTAGGCGCGCTCGTCGACGAAACTCTTGAAGGCGAGCAGGAGCATCGTCGCCGCCAGCAGGCAGACCGCCAGGGCGTTGATCTCCGGGGTCACGCCGAACTTCATCATCGAGTAGATCTTGATCGGCATCGTCACGATGCCGA
>CAZZGQ010000340.1:0-3696 GCA_964653765.1 uncultured Elusimicrobia bacterium
ATCCATCTCGCCACCCAGATCGGCAGCGGCCTGACCGGCGTGCTCTACGTCCTCGACGAGCCCTCGATCGGCCTGCACCCGCGAGACAACACGCGGCTGCTCAGCACGCTGCGCCGGCTGCGCGACATCGGCAACACGCTCGTCGTCGTCGAGCACGACGAGGAGACCATCCGCAGCGCGGACTGGATCGTCGACCTCGGTCCGGGCGCCGGCGTCCACGGCGGCCACATCGTGGCGCAGGGCCCCCTGGAGAAGATCGTCTCATCCCAGAAGTCGGCCACCGGCGCCTACCTGCGCGGCGAGGCCCTGCCCCTGCCGCAGCCCGTGCAGCGCCAGCCCAAGGGCTGGATCAAGGTGCTCGGCGCCAAGCAGTTCAACCTCAAGGGCATCGACGTGGAGCTGCCTCTCGGCCTGCTCACCTGCGTCACCGGCGTCTCCGGCTCGGGCAAGTCCACGCTCGTGCACGAGGTGATCTACAAGGGCCTGGCGCAGCGGCTGCACAACGCCAAGGATGCGCCGGGCGAGCACTCCGGCATGAAAGGCGTCGAGAACATCGACAAGGTCATCGTCGTCGACCAATCCCCCATCGGCCGCACGCCGCGCAGCAACCCGGCCACCTATACCGGCCTCTGGGGCCCGATCCGAGAGCTCTTCGCCATGCTGCCGCAGTCCAAGGCCAAGGGCTACAAGCCCGGACGCTTCTCCTTCAACGTGAAGGGCGGCCGCTGCGAGAACTGCCAGGGCGACGGCACGCTGCAGATCTCCATGCAGTTCCTGCCGGACGTCTTCGTGCCTTGCGACGAGTGCAAAGGCCAGCGCTTCAACGATGAGACCCTGTCGGTGCGCTACAAGGGCAAGAGCATCGCCGACGTCCTGAGGATGAGCGTCGAAGAAGCGCAAGTTTTCTTCCAAGCTCATTCGCAGATCTCGAGGATCCTTAAGACCCTCAGCGATGTCGGTCTCGGCTATGTCGCGTTGGGGCAGTCGGCCACCACCCTTTCCGGCGGAGAAGCGCAAAGGGTCAAATTGGCCGCCGAGCTCTCCCGCCGCGACACCGGCCGCACGATGTACGTCCTGGACGAGCCCACCACCGGCCTGCATTTCGCCGACGTCGCCAAGCTCATCAGCATCCTCCATCGCCTGGTCGCCTCGGGCAGCAGCGTCCTCGTCATCGAGCACAACATGGACGTGATCCGCACCTCCGACTGGCTCATCGACCTCGGCCCCGAGGGCGGCGACGGCGGCGGCAAGCTTGTCGCCGCGGGCCGGCCGGAGGAAGTCGCTCAGGTTGCCGGCTCCTACACGGGCCGCTACCTCAAGGAAGCGCTGGCCCACGTCAAGGCGCAACTGCGCGGCAAGACGCCGCAAACGGCCGCGCGCTAGACTTGCTTAACTTTGGGGTCTGACCCCAAAGTTAAGTTCGTCAGCGCCATCACCGCGGCGACCATCTCCTCGACGCTCTGATAGCGCTTCGCCGGATCCGGCTGGAGGGCCTTGGCGATGACGGCATCGACGCCGGCCGCCAGTCCGGGCACGAGCTGCGTCGCCGGAGCGAACGCGCCGGCGGTCTTCTGGGCGAGGAAGTTCGGCCCGCCGAAGGGCAGGGCCCCCGTCAGCATCTCGTAGAAGCAGACGCCGAGGGCGTAGATGTCGGCGCTCCGCGACAACGTGCCCAGCTCCTGCTCGGGCGCCATGTAGGGCGGCGTGCCCCAGCCCGCCGTGCGCGTGGCCCCGGCGGCGGTGGCCTTGGACTGCCGCGCGAGGCCGAAGTCCATGACCTTCACGCGAGGCTCGGCCGTGATCATGACGTTTCCCGGCTTGAGGTCGCGATGGATCACCTTCTGGGCGTGCGCGTAGGCGAGGGCGTGGCCGATCTGAGCCACGACGGCGATCGACTGCGGCAGCGGGATGCGGCCTTGCGCGCGGATGATCTTGTCCAAGGACTGGCCCGTGACCAGCTCGAAGACGAGATAGACGTGTCCTTCCTCTTTGAAGATCGAGTAGATCTCGACGATGTGAGGGTGTTTGAGCGCCGCGACCAGCCGCGCCTCGTTCAGCAGGAGCTCCAGCTCCCCCACGTCCGAAGCCATCTGTTCGAGCACGCGCTTGATCGCCACTTTCCGGCGCAGGCTGAGGTCAGTGGCCTCGTAGACGACGCCCATGCCGCCTCGGCCCAGCTCCTTCTCGATGAGGTAGTTGCCGGCCAGGATCGTGGCCGGCGACGACGAGGCGGCGCTGCTGCCGGGGCGCGCAGGCGTCTGCACGCCGAGATAGACCGCGGCCGGCGAGGAGACCAGCTTGCTGTAATCGGTCTCGATCTTGTTCTTGGCGCGCCTGTAGCGGGCGGCCAGGACGAGCGCCAGCAGCAGCAGCAGGCCCAGGCCGCCGCCCACCACTTTCAGGATCAGCCGCTGCTCGGCCAGCCGCTTGGCCGCGGTGAACTCTTTTTCCTCATTCTCATAGGCCACCTTCGTCGAGCCGTCCCAGATCGCGAGATCACGCGTGAAGTTCGAGTACTCGAGGGCGTCATTGATCGCCGCCGCGGCCACGGACGCGCCGGCCCCCTGACCATGCTGAAGGAACGCCGACAACGCTTGCATCCCCTCGTTGATGTGCTGCTGCTTGAGGCGGGCGTCGAGCTCATCCTTATATCGCTCGATCAGGTCCACCTTCCCGAACAGATCCTCGCGCAGGCGAGCGCGCTCTGGCTCCAACCGGCGCAACGCCCAGTAATCCTGAACGTTCCGACTCCGCTGCCAGCCCAGGTTGGAGAAGTCCTTCTCGACGTCCTTCTTGAGCGCCACGATCGTATCCCTGATCTCGGCGATCCGGGCCCGGGTCTGCTCCGGGAGCAGTTCGGTTGGGTTCCTGTCGGGCGGGGCGATGCAGCGGCCGATCGCGGGCAAGCCCAGGAGCAGGCCCAAGGCCAACGCCGCCGCCGGTCTCGCCGCGCCCATGTCAGTTCGCCGCCTGCTGGCCCGATTGAGCGATCCTCTCCAAGCCCGGGTCCCTGAGCCAGCGCAGCCAGTCCTTCTCGAACAGGGCGACCGAATGGTAACGGTAGGAGCTCCACAGCGCCTGCTCCACGGGCTCTCCGTCGCGCAGCTTCTCGCAGAAGCTCTTGAACTGCAGGCTCGAGTGCTTGCGCAGCAGGAAATAGACCACGGAGTACGACTGGACGTACCAGGTCTCGACCTTGCGCTTGCTGTCGTTGAGGTCCTTGGTGGGAGAGAGCGCGAAGAGGCGGTCCAGCGGCAGCGTCCCCTTTTCGGGGAGACGGACCATGGCGCGGAACCACTCGGACGCTTCCGGATGCTGCGGCGCCACCTCCTCGACCATCGCCAGGCCCTCGTTCAACCAGGAGGGCGGCTGGCGTCCCACCTCGCCGAAGTAGCTCTCGAAGAGCAGGTGGGTCGTCTCGTGCGTGGCGATCTGGAGGAGCTTCTCGCGATCGGCCTGGTCGTAGACCGCCACCGTGCGCTTCTCGTAGAGCGAGATGCCGTTGGACCAGGGCGGCGGATGGAACTCGCCGTGGGCGTAGCTCTCCTGGTCGTGATAGAGGTACAGGCTGATGCGCTCCTTGCTCATCCAGGGCGAGAACATTCCGAGCTCGAAGCGCAGCCGCCCGTGGAACTTCTCCAGGCTCAGCGTGAAGCCGCCAGGCATGAAGGCGTCCTCGTGGAAGACGTGGAAGTG
>CAZZGQ010000341.1:0-3688 GCA_964653765.1 uncultured Elusimicrobia bacterium
CTCGGCGCCGGCGGCGCGACGGCGGCGGGCGCCGCGCCGGAAGGCATGGCCGGCACGAGCAGGGCGCCGGCCGCGAGGCCCGGAGCCGCGGCGCCGGGCATCATCTGAGCGACGACGTAGATCGCGGGCGCCGTGGCGGCCGGCTGGCCGGACGCCGTCGCGGCCTCCTCGCCGTAGGACGGCTGCGGCGGAGGGGGCGAGGGGAGCAGGCGGGGCATCGGCACGGGCTTCCAGGCGGGCGGAGCCTCGAGGTTGGCGTAGTCTAGGGGCGCCGGATCGCTCATCGTCAGGGCCGTGGCCGTGTCGGTGGGGGCGGGATCCTGGTTCATCTGCTCGAGCTCTTGGAGGGTGAAGAAATGGCGGAAGTCCTTGCGCGTGCCGAGCGTGAAGTACGGCCAGTTGTCGCGCACGATCTGGCGCAGCTGCTCGCGCTCGGCCGGCGATAGGTATTTTTCGCCGTCGCTGTTGCTGAGCAGCATGTCGAGCTGCAGCAGCGCCTTCAGGCGCGCCCCGCTCTCGAGCTTGTGCAGCAGGAAGGGCATGTCGTTCTGCGTCACGGCCGCGGAGCCGTCGGCCGGCCAGACCGTGCCGTCGTCGCGCTGCGCGTACTTGGCGCGGGTCAGCAGCTCGAGGTAGGGCTTGGGCAGAGGCTGCGTCTTGACGTTGAAGGGCGCTTCGGGAGACACGGCGGCGGGCAGCGGCGCGGCGATGCGGACGGGCTCCGGCCAAGCGGCGGCCACGACCGCTTGAGCGGGCGTGCCCAAGCCGATCCAGGCGCTGAAGGCGAGGCAAATGCTGCGGCGCATCCAACGCGGAGTATAGGCCGCCTTCATTAATAGAATATTGCAAAAACCGGGCGTAGAAAGGCATAATCGGCGCGAAAAGCACCATGAGCGAGGCGCCAAATCCCGTCGAGCTGATCTTCCCGGGACACAAGTTCGGCATCGACGATCCGGACGAAGCGGCCCTGCTCGTGGAGCTGGGGGTGGGCGGCTTCTGCCTCTACGGCGGCCGGCCCGACGAGGTGGCCGAGTTCACCCAGCGCCTCCAGGCCAAGACCCGGCGCCCGCTGCTGTTCAACGCCGATTACGAGGACGGCGTGGCCACCCAGTGTCCCGGCGCCACGCCGCTGCCTTCGAACATGGGCCTGGGCGCCTCGGGCTCCGAGACGCTGGCCTTCGAGAAAGGCGCCATCACGGCAGCGGAGTCGCGGGCTCTGGGCGTGCGCTGGGTGCTCGCTCCGGTCTGCGACCTCGCCACCGCTCCCGGAAACCCGATCGTCAACGTGCGGTCTTTCGGCTCCGACCCGGGCGCCGTGGCGCGCCTGGCCCGCGCCTACCTGCGCGGCCTGCGCTCGCAGGGCGTGCTGGGCTGCCTCAAGCATTTCCCGGGCCACGGCGAGACCTTGCGCGACTCGCATCTCGAGCTGCCGTCGATGAACGCGCCCAAGGAGCAGCTCAAGCGCCGGGAGCTCGCGCCCTTCGCGGCGCTGGCGCCGGACGCCGACGCCGTGATGACCGGCCACCTGCTCGTCCCGGCGCTCTCCGGCCCCGACGTGCCGTACTCCATCTCCTCCGACGTCGCCAAGACGCTGCGCGGAGAGCTTGGCTTCACGGGACTGGTCTCCACGGACGCGCTCAGCATGCAGGCCATCGCCTCGAACTTCGACGAGCTCGACGCGGCCAAGCGCGCGCTGCTCGGCGGCAGCGACGTGCTCCTGGTCCCCGCCGACGCGCGTTCTCTCGCCCGCTCGCTGCCGGGCGCCGTGGAGGAGGATCCCGCGCTGCGGGCTCTGGTCGAAGCCGCGCTGGGGCGGCTCAAGGCCGCGCAAGCCGCGGCCTCCGGCGGCCCGGCGGCCCCCGCCTTCGCGGAGGTGGGCGGAGCGGCCCACGCGGAGCGAGCGCAGACGCTGGCCGACGCCTGCTTGGCGTGGCCGCGCGCTCCGCTGCCCGAGCTGCCGCGGGAAGTGGCGTACTGGGAGCCCGAGACCTCCGATCCTGAGGAGTGGCTGGGCGCCGCGTTCGTCGCCGCGCTGCGGGGCGAAGGCCGCGAGGTCCGGCCTTGGAAAGAGGGGGAGAAGCTCGCCGGGACGCTCGTCGTCGGCGGCTTCCTCAACCCGCGCGCTTATACCGGCCGCATCCGCTACGACGAGGACGAGGCCGCTCGCGTCAAAGCGGCGCTCGCCTCGGCCGAGCGCGGCGTGCTCGCCTCGTTCGGCAGCCCGTTCGTCTTCTCCGAGCTCGGCGTGGACGGGTTGTGCGCCTTCGCCAAGAACGAGCCGGCGCAGCGCTCGGCGGCCCGCGCCTTGGCGGGCCGGCTGGCGGTCAAAGGCCGGATGCCGGTGACGCTCTAGGAATCATTTTTCGA
The DNA here is from genome assembly GCA_964653765.1 of uncultured Elusimicrobia bacterium. Lineage (GTDB taxonomy): Bacteria > Elusimicrobiota > Elusimicrobia > UBA1565 > UBA9628 > JAGWUP01. Next base: position 2,368 of record CAZZGQ010000341.1, read on the forward strand.
TGAGCCCCTGGTCGTGCGCCGCCACCCCTCTTTCTCTGGGCGATTTCATCCTCTGCGCCGGCCTCGGCTTCGTTTTCGCCGCCCTGGCCTGGGCCGCCGGGCGCCCGGCGCCGACGGCGGCCTCCGCGTTCCTCGCCGATCGCCGGTTCTCCTGGCCGGAAGCCGCGGCCGCGCTGCTCTCCTCCGAGATCTCGGCCTTGACCGTCGTCGGGATCGCCGCCGCCGCTTTCTCGAGCGGTTTCAGCTACGCCCAGTTCTTCCTCGGCTCGCTGGCGGGCCGGGCCGCCTGCTGGTGGCTGCTGCCGCGGCTGCGCGAAGGCGCGCCGGCGACGCCCTACGGCTGGCTCGGCGCGCGCGGCGGCGGGCGGACGCGCCGCGCGGCGGCGGCGCTGTTCTGCGGGGGGAGGCTGCTGGCCTCGGCGCTGCGCCTCGTCGCTGGGGCGCTGGCGCTGTCGGTCGTCACCGGGCTAGGGCCGGCTTGGTGCGCGTTGGTCCTGGCGGTCTGCTCCGCGGCTTACATCGGCCGGGGCGGGCTTCGGGCCGTGGTCATCGTCAGCGGCTGGCAGTGCCTCGTCGTGCTGGCGGCCGGTGTCGCGGTCTGCGCCTACACGGCGGCGCAGATCCCTGGGGGCTTCCACGCCGTCTCGGCCTTCGCCTCGGAAGGCGGGCGCTTGGCGTTCTACCAAGGCGGCTGGCGCTGGTTGTCGGACGCCTCGCTGTTCTGGCCCGCCTGCATCAACGGGGCCGCCGGCGCGCTCGCCGCTTTCTTGGCCGACCATGAGCTGGCGCAGAGGCTCCTCGCCTGCCGCAGCGACGCCGACGCCCGCCGGGCTCTCGCCGCAGCGACGGCGGGCAGCGCGGCCACGCTGGCGCTCATGCTCGCCCTCGGGATCTGCCTCTACGGTTTCTACCGCGCGCATCCGGCGCTGGCGATCCCGGACCGTTTCGACAATATCCTGCCGCACTTCGCGGCGACGGTCCTGCCCGCGCCCTTGCGCGGCTTGGTGGCCGCCGCCGTGTTCTTCGCCGCCGTGGACCTCCCGTTGTCCTCGTTGTCGGCGGCGCTCTGCTGCGACCTGATCCCCGAGACCGACGCGCTGCCGGAAGGCATGCGCTGGCTCGCGGCCTGCGGCTGGGCCGCGGTCCTGGCCGCCGCCGCCTTGTGGCTGATGTCGCCGGGCGGGGCCGGCGGCGTGGCGTGGGCGGAGCGACTTTGGGCGGCCGCGCTGGGCCCTCTTCTCGGCCTGATCCTGACCTATGCGTTCGGGCGGCGCCCGCCCGGCTGGGCGGCCCTCGTCTCGCTCGGCGCGGCCGCGGCCAT
>CAZZGQ010000342.1:0-3678 GCA_964653765.1 uncultured Elusimicrobia bacterium
TCCCAGGCCAGCGCCAAGCGGGCGTAGGCGCTTTCCAAGTCCCCGGCTTCGGCGTCGGCGGCGGCGCGCTGGAACGGGTAGAGCGCGGCCAACGCGCGGTCGCGGTAGTGCTCGCGCAGCAGCCCGGGCGAGAAGCGCTCGGGATAGACGGCCCAGAGATCGGGCACGGGCTCGCGCAGCGCGGGGGGGTAAGGACGGCGCAGCAAGCCCCAGGCCTTGGAGGGATAGCGCGGCAGCAGCGTGGCGTTGAGCGTGCTGTAGAAGAGCCGGCCTTCGAGGGCCAGCGGCGCCTCGACGGCCTCGCGCACCGGCTCCTTGAACTGGCCCGGCACGCCGCGGAAGTCGTCGCCGTAGGCGCTGGGGAAGACCAGCCCGCCGCGGTCGTGCAGCTCCAGGTCCTCGCGCCGCCGCTGCGCGTAGGTCAGGAAGGCCAGCGAGTAGAAGGTGTCGTCGCCGCCGTCCATGAAGAGCGCCGCCTTCGGCGGCAGGCTGTCCTGGATCGAGCGCCCGTAGTCGTACGCGGCGAGATCCCAGCGCGGCGCGGGCGCCGCCCAGACCGAGGGGCGCGCCGCCCCGAGCAGCACGGCCGCCGCCGCCGCCCAGCCCCAGGCCGCGCTCCGGCGCCGCGCCGCTTCCACGCCGCCCGCCGCCAGCACGGCCAAGCCCAGCCACGACGCCAAGTAAAAGCGCTCCAGCGCGCCGGACGTCAGCGGATCGAAGGGGGGATCGCCCAGCCAGAGGAACAGCGGGCCCAAGGCCGCCGCCCAGACGAACAGCGTCCAGCGCGACGCGGCGGGCCCCGGCCAGAACAGGAAGCCCAGGAAAGCCGCGGTCAGCAGGGGCCAGCCCAGCTCGCGGGCGGCGGCATGCTCCCAGCGGCCGAGCTGCGCCAGCCAGCGCGGGCCTTCCGAGGCGGCGCCGGCCCCGCGGCCTTCCGTCGTCAGCGACAGCGAGCCGTAGTCGCGGCGCAGCAGCGCGCGGGTGAAGCCTCGCGCCGTCGCCGGGTGATCCCAGTCGAGCGGCGGACGCTTCGCCGAACGCAAGGGCAAGTACGCATAGGCGGCGAAGCCCCAGAAAGCGAAGCCGAGCAGCACGGCCGCCGCTCGCGCCGCAGCCCCCCAGGAAGGCCGCGCCGCGGCCGCCTGCGCGACGACCGCCGGCGCGGCGAGGGCCAGCGTATGATGGTTGCCCGCCCCGAGGCCGAAGACCAGCCCGAGCGCCGCCGCCGGCCGCTCGCCCACGATCCGCGCGCCGAAGCGCGCCAGGAGCCAGAGCACGGCCGCGCAGAGCAGCAGGTGCAGGGCGAAGACCTCGGTGACGCCCGCCTCGTAGCGCCACAACGGCGCGAGCGCGAGGACGGCCAGGACGGCGACCCGCGCGACGCCGCCGCAGCCGAGGCGGCGCAGGGACGCGCCGAGGAGGGCCAGCGCCCCGGCGGCCGCCGCGGCCGAGAAGAGGTTGGTGCGGTAGGCCCAGTTGCCGAGCGGCATGAGAGCGCCGAAGGCGCGCGCGGCCAGGGTGTACAGAGGATAATCGGGCGCGTGAGGCAGGCCCAGGCCGGCGGCGGCGGCGGTGAACTCCCCGGCGTCGCCGAAGGTCACGGAAGGAGCGGCGCCGGCGGCGAAGAACGCCAGCGCCGCGGCGAAGGTCAGCGCCGCTTCAAGCAAGGCCCCTCCAGCGGCGCAGCGCCCATTCCGACAGCAGCAGGAGGCAGGCCAAGGACAGCCAGCGGCCCGAGAGCGCGGGGTGGAAGCGCCGCTGCACCTGCGCCTCCCGCCGCACCGGCGGCAGCAGCGAGAGCAGCGCGGCCGCGTCCGCCCCGGCCAGCTCTTGCGACGTCCCGCCCGAGGCGTCGGCCGCTCTCTTTATCCAGCGCCGGTCCATGGGCGCCTCGGCCGCGGCGGCCTCCCATTGGAAGCGCACGCTGTCCTCGCCCCAGGGCCGGCCTCGGAGCTTGGCCACGGCCTTGAGCGAGTGCGGCCCGGGCTTGAGGCCCGTCAGCTCGATGGCGTACACGCCGGGCTCGCTTTCCCGCGGGACCACCTCGCGCGTCTTGCCGTCGGGCGTGGTCCAGAGCACGGAGAGCTCCACTTCCGAGCGGTCCGCGGGCTTGAAGGACTCGTCGAAGACGCGCAGCGAGAGCTGCGCGGGCTCGCGCGGCGGCAGCCGGTCCGGCAGGGGGGCGAACTTCACCTTCGAGAGGTCGAGGCTGCCCGTGAGGTATTGCACGGCGCGCGTCCAGAAGCGGGCGTAGAAAGCGCCGATCCTCCAATCCGCCGCCGCGCCGAGCTTCCAGCGCCACGTGGAGTCTGAGCTGGCGAGCATGACCTTGCCGCGGCCGTAGTCGCGGATCGCCATGATCGGAAGGGGCTGGCCGTCGGCCGTGCGCTCGGTGGGGTGGACGGCGAGCACCATCGAGCCCGGCTTCACCGAGCCGAAGCGCGCGAAGCCGTCGAGCTGCGGCAGCGCGTCCCAGGCGGCCTGCGAGGCCTCCGGCGTGTCGTAGAGGCGCACCAGCGGATGGTCCTTGGCCATGGGCCTGGCCTGGAAGAGGCCCGTGGTGAAGTCCGGCGAGGCGCCGGTCAGCGTCACGGGCAGCATCTCTTCAACAGGAGTTCCCTTATAACCGCCGCTGCCGAAAGCGTTCTCGCCGCCGATCACCAGCAGGCCGCCGCCGTTGGCCACGAACGTCTTGAGCGACTGCAGGTAGGCCGGGGGCAGGCGGAAGCGCGCGTAGGAGAAGTTCTCGAGGATGAAGAGGTCGAACTGGCTCAGGTTCTGGACAAAGATCTCCTCGGCCGGAAACGGGATCAGCGACAGCTCGTTGTCCGGCACGAAAGCGGGGTTCTCCGGGTTGCGCAGGATCACGAAGGAGACCAGCTCGTGGTTGGGATCCGAACGAAGCAACTCTCTGAGTTGCGCGTACTCCGGGCTCGGGCGGCCGCAGAGATACATGATGCGGTACTTCTGGCGGATCACCTCCACCCGGAAGTCGCGCGAGCGCGCGCTTCCGGCGGCCGACGCCTCGAGGCGGTAGCGCTCCGCGCCCAGCCGCTGCGCCGCGGCGGTGAACGTGGCGGCCAGCGTCTCGTAGTCGCTGCCCGGCGTGAGCGTGCGCTCCTCCACCGGCTCGTAAGGCCCGCCGCCCGGCGGCTCGCGCAGCAAGCGCAGCTTCACCGGCGTGCCCGAGAGGTCGGAGGCGTCGACGGACGCCTGAACCTGGAAGCTGCCGTGGAGGAAAGCGAAGTCGGGCGTCTTGAGGTCGGCGAAGGAGAGGCCGCGCTCGCGCCGCGTCGGGCCCACGCCCAGCACGTCCACCGGCGTCTTGAGCGCGGCCAGCCCGCCCTCGAGATCGCTGGAAGGCTCCGCGTTGCCGTCGGTGAGCAGCCAGGCGCGCTGCGCCGAGGCCGCCGCCGGATCGTCCGCCGCCTCGCGCAGCGCCTCGCCGGCGTTGAGCGCCGCGTCCGCGGGCTTGAGCGCGGCGAGGTCCTGCCAGCGGGCCAGCCGCCGCGAGCCGCCCGCCGCCGAGTACAGGATCGGCTCCGCCCGGTCCTCGATCTGCTTCTGGTGGTCGCGCAGCCACTTGGCCGCCGCCTCGAGCCGCGTCTCGCGTCCCGCCTTGCCGCCCATCGAATGCGAGGCGTCCACCATGATCAGCAGCTTCGGCTTGGCCAGCGA
>CAZZGQ010000343.1:0-3672 GCA_964653765.1 uncultured Elusimicrobia bacterium
CCGGCCTCGTGGTAGGCCACGGCCAGGCGCTCGACGCCGTCCATGACGGGGCTGCGCTGCTGCTCGCGCGCCCAACGATGGATGGCCTCGCGGAAATCGGTCTGCCCCACGAAGGCGCCGCGGTGCGCCGCCAGGCGGGTCGCGCCGCGGACGATCTCGACGAGCTGCTCCGCGGACAGCCCGCCCGTCTCCCGGGCGAGCTGCGAAAGGTCGGCGTCGGCGGCCAGCGAAAGGCCGCGCGCGGCGGAGCTCAGGATCGTCAGGCGGCCCTCGAGGTCGGGCAAGCCGACGGGGACGCGCACGGAGAAGCGGCCTCCGCGCAGCAGGGCGGGATCGAGGCGGTCGGGGCGGCTGACCGAGACGACGGTGAGGACTCTCTCGTTGGAGAGTCCGTCCATCTCGCGCAGCAAGGCGTCGACGGTGCGGCGCGCCGCCAGGGCGGGGACGTCCAGCCCCTCCACGAAAAGGACGGCGGGGCGCAGCGCGGCCTCGGCGCGGACGGCGTGGAAGCCGTCGTCGCCGGCGAGCTCGGAGGCCATGCGGTTGATGAAGACGGCCGAAAGCTGCTCGGCCAGGGCGCGCGCCATATGCGCCTTGCCCGTGCCGGCGGGTCCGTAAAGAAGAAGCCCCTTGGCTTCTCGAAGAGCGGTGATCATGCCCTTAGCGTAGGCGCGAAACGAAGCGCGCGGCAGGGCACTTTGGCCCCGCCGCGCGCGCAACGGTCCCGGCTCTTTCTTGGGTCTTAAGGCTTAGGCGGCCACCGGCTCGCCTTTGCCCGACAGCAGCTGGCTGAGCACGTAGCTCAGGATGCCGCCGTAGCGATAGTATTCCAGCTCGATCGCCGTATCGACGCGCGCCAGCGCCTCGAAACTCACGGCGGGCTTTCCGTCGGCCTTGGCCGTGACTTTTATCTTGACTCGAGGTTTGAGCTGCTCGATTCCTTCGATCGTAAAGGTCTCCTGCCCGGTCAAGCCGAGGCTCTGTGCGTTCTGTCCGTTCATGAACTGCAGCGGCAGAAGGCCCATGCCCACCAAGTTGCTGCGGTGGATGCGCTCGAAGCTCTCGGCGATCACGGCCTGCACGCCCAGCAGCATGGGGCCCTTCGCGGCCCAGTCGCGGCTGCTGCCCGAGCCGTATTCCTTTCCGGCGAGGATGACCAGGGGCACCTTCTCGGCGCGGTACTTCTCGGCCGCGTCGAAGATCGACATCTGCGTCTTTTCGGGCAGGTGCATCGTCAGGCCGCCCGTGACGCCCTCGAGCATCAGGTTCTTGATGCGGATGTTGGCGAAGGTGCCGCGCATCATGACCTCGTGGTTGCCGCGACGCGCGCCGTAGCTGTTGAAGTCCACCGGCTTCACTCCGTGTTCTTGAAGATAGAGTCCGGCAGGACTCTCCTTGGCGATGTTGCCGGCCGGAGAGATGTGGTCGGTGGTGATGGAATCGCCGAAGACGGCCAGGGCGCGGGCGCCCTTGATGTCGGCGAGCTTGCGCGGCAGCTGCTTGAGGGTCTCGAAGTACGGCGGCAGACGCACGTAGGTGGACTTGCCGTCCCACTTGTAGAGGTCGGACAGCGCCACGTCCAGCGACTTCCAGTTCTCGTCGCCGGCGAAGACGTCGCCGTAGGAGCGCAGGAACATGTCGCGCTTGACGCACGTCTCGACGGCGGAGGCGACCTCGTCGTTCGTCGGCCAGACGTCCTTCAGGTAGACGGGCTTGCCATCCTTGCCTTTGCCGAGGGGCTCCTTGGTGAGGTCCAGGTCCATGCGGCCGGCCAGGGCGTAGGCCACGACGAGCGGCGGCGAGGCCAGGTAGTTGGCCTTCACCAGCGGATTGATGCGGCCCTCGAAGTTGCGGTTGCCGGAGAGCACCGCGGCCACGATGAGGTTGTTGTCGGCCACGCCCTGGGCCACCGGCTCGGGCAGCGGGCCCGAGTTGCCGATGCAGGTCGTGCAGCCGTAGCCGACGAGGTGGAACTTCAGCGCCTCGAGCGGCTTCATCAAGCCGGCGGCGGCGAGGTAGTCCGTGACGGTCTTGGAGCCCGGGGCGAGGGAGGTCTTGACCCAAGCCTGAGTCCGCAGGCCTTTCTCGACGGCTTTTTTCGCGAGGAGGCCTGCGGCGATCAGAACGGAAGGGTTCGACGTGTTCGTGCACGACGTGATCGCGGCGATCACGACCGAGCCGTGCTCGACGTCGACTTTCTGCCCGTCCATCTGCACCGGCACCTTCGTCCCGGCCGGCGCGGGGAGCCGACCTTTCTTATCCTTCTCCTGCAGCAGCGCCGGGAGGGTCGTCTCCCAGCTGTGCTTAACGCCCGTCAGCTCGATGCGGTCCTGCGGCCGCTTGGGGCCGGCCAGCGACGGGACGACGGCGCCGAGGTCGAGCGCCAGCGTGTCCGTGAAGACGGGCTCCGGGCTCTTGGCCGTGTGGAACAGGTCCTGCTCCTTGCAGTAGGCCTCGACGAGGGCGATCTCCTCCTCGGGGCGGCCGGTGAGCTTCAAGTAGTCGAGCGTGCGCGCGTCGACGGGGAAGAAGCCGATCGTGGCGCCGTACTCGGGAGCCATGTTGGCGATCGTGGCGCGGTCGGCCAGAGAAAGCGCGGCGACGCCGGTGCCGTAGAACTCGACGAAGCGGCCGACGACGCCCTTCTTGCGCAGCATCTGAGTGACCGTGAGCACGAGGTCCGTGGCCGTGGCGCCTTCGGGCAGCTGGCCGGTGAGCTTGAAGCCCACGACCTCGGGGATCAGCATCGACAGCGACTGGCCGAGCATGGCGGCCTCGGCCTCGATGCCGCCCACGCCCCAGCCCACCACGCCCAGGCCGTTGATCATCGTCGTGTGGCTGTCGGTGCCCACGAGCGTGTCGGGGTAAGCCAGCGTCGTCTTGCCCTCGGCGGCATGCCAGACCACCTTGGCCAGGTACTCCAGGTTGACCTGGTGAACGATGCCCGTCTCGGGCGGCACGGCGCGGAAGTTACGGAACGCCTTCTGGCCCCACTTGAGGAAGGCGTAGCGCTCTTCATTGCGCTCGAACTCGATCTTGGAGTTCTCAAGGAAAGCGTTCGGCGTTCCGAACGCGTCGACCTGCACGGAGTGGTCGACGACGAGGTCGACGGGGACGAGCGGGTTGATCTTCTGCGGATCGCCGCCCATGGTCTTCATCGCGTCGCGCATGGCGGCGAGGTCGACGATGGCGGGCACGCCCGTGAAGTCCTGCATGAGCACGCGCGCGGGCATGAAGGAGACCTCGCGGTCGTCGGGCGTGCCGTCGAAGGCGGCCACGGCCTCGATGTCGGCCTTGCGCACGTTCTGGCCGTCCTCGTGGCGCAGCAGGTTCTCGAGGAACACTTTCATCGAGAACGGCAGCTTGGAGAGATCGCGGCCGGTGGCCTTGGCCAGGGCCTTGAGCGAGTGGATCTCGTAGGTCTTTGCGCCGACCTTGAGCGGGGCGCGCGTCTTGAAGCTATCGAGGCGGGTCTTCATGAGAACCTCCAAAGGGGGAACGGCTGCCGACAGCGCGATTCTATAAATAAGGAACGCGCCGGGGCCAGCGACCGTCTCTTGACGGAACGGCGCGGCGATGCCATGTCCCTCGGCCCGCTCGCTCTGCAAGCTCGCTGCGACGTCGGCCTCGCCATCGGCCGGCGCTCGGCCGCCGACGCACCTCGGGACATGA
>CAZZGQ010000344.1:0-3648 GCA_964653765.1 uncultured Elusimicrobia bacterium
TCGAGGGTGAGGTCGTTGAGGACGGTCTGGATCTCGACGGTGAACTTGGCCTTCTTGGCCAGGACCTTCAGGCGCGGCAGGATCGACTTCAAGCTCTTGTCGGACCAGTCCGTGGGATGGAGGCTGTCGACCGAGACCTGCATGAAGTCCAGGCCGGCCGCGTTCAGGTCCTCGATCACCTTCTCGGTGAGCAGGAAGCCGTTGGTGATGATGGTGGCGAGGTTGGAGCCGCCGCGCTTGGACTTGGTGTGGCGGATGAGCTCCGCGACCTGCGGGTGCATCAGCGTCTCGCCGCCCAGGAAGTCGTAGACGAGCACGCCGAGCTCGTCGAGCTTGTCGATGCGCTTCTTCAATTCCTCGATGGGGATGATGGGCGCGCCGGGCGTGTACTCGTCGCAATACGAGCAGGTGAGGTTGCAGTCGTCGGTGACGACGACCTGGGCGTACATGGGGCGCGAATCGAAGACCCGCTTGGCGCCCGTCAAGACGAACTTGAAGTCGACGGCCATGAGACGGCTATTCTAGCAAATGGGGGCCTTGCCCCGAGATATTCCTGAAAGGACTGCTTGCGAAACCAGTCGTTCCAGGAATGATCGCAGGCCGCTCTCAGGGGTTGATGACTTGCACGCCGGGCGTGGTCGGCACGCCGTCGAGAAGTCCGTTGTCCTTGGGCCGGCTCGGCGCGGAGCCCGGACTCCGGCCCGCGGCCGCGGCGGGCGCGCCGGGATCGGTCTGATCGAGCAGTCCGGAGGCGCCGGGCTCGGGCTGATCGAGCAGGCCGGGACCGCGCGGAGAGGCCGTCGGCGTGCCCGCGGGATTGGCGGAGGGCTTGAACTTGAAGCCTTTGGCCTGGGGGTGGAACTCCACGCGCTGCGGCCCGTTCTCGGGGACGCCGTCGAGCAGCCCGCGGTCGGTCGAGCCGGTCTTGGACGGAGCGCGCTTGGCGGCGGCGGCCGGGGGGCCTGCCTGGTCGAGCAGCCCCGGCCCCTGCCCTTGGTCGAGCAGCCCGACGCCTTTGGACGCGGCACGGTAGGGCGGCGGGGTCCGGCCGGCCTTGGCCGCGCGCGCGGCCTCGTAAGGCGCGACGTCGAGCACGTCGGCGTAGGCCGGAAAATCCTTCTGCAGCTCGGGGCCGGTGACGCAGAACTCCTCGCCGGCCAGGATCTTGCGGCTCAGGCGGCGGGCTCCCTCGGATTGGAGCGTCTGGGCGCAGGCGCCGACCTCCTGCAGGGCGGTCACGCCGGCGGCGAGGCCGTTGCCCACGGCGTCCGCCAGAGGATTCTGGCCCTGCCCGCTCATGTGGGCGGGGTGGAACAGGAGCAGGGCCGAGGTGTCGACGCGCCGGTTCCAGGCGCAGCGCAGGATCTCCGTGCAGGCGGAGGCGCAGATGCCGTCCTTCGGGACGACGACGTCCTCGAGATTGCCGGCGTCGAAGACCCACTGGGCGATCGGAGCGGCCTCGACCACCTGCCCGCCGGGGCTGTCGACCACGAGCGTGCGGATGCGCTTCTTCGCGGATGGCGGGATGGCGTCGAACTGGGCGCGCATGGCGTGGTTGATCTCGCCGTTGAGGGTCAGCGTCAGGCCGTCCGCGTTGAGCTGCACGGGATAGGCCTGTTTCCTGCGCAGCCGGTCGTCGAGGGCGTCGAGCCGCCGCTGCATCGTGGGGATGCAGTCCGGGGAGGCCCAGAGCGACGGGGCCAGCAGCAGCAGCCCGAGGGCGCGCACGGCGCGAGGATAGTCGCCGGCGTCGAGCGCGTCAAGGGCCCAAAACGCTAGAATGGGGCGATGGCCAACCGCCTCGCGCGCGAAAAGAGCCCTTACCTCCGCCAGCACGCCCACAACCCCGTGGATTGGTATCCCTGGGGCGAGGAGGCGTTCGAGAAGGCCAAGCGGGAGGACAAGCCCATCATCCTGTCGATCGGCTATTCCACCTGCCACTGGTGCCACGTCATGGAGCGCGAGAGCTTCGAGAATGAAGGGATCGCGCAGGTGATGAACGGCGCCTTCGTCTGCATCAAGGTGGACCGCGAGGAGCGGCCGGACGTGGACAAGATCTACATGACGGCCGTGCAGGCGATGACGGGGCGCGGCGGCTGGCCGCTGAATGCCTTCCTCACGCCGGACCTGCAGCCTTTCTTCGGCGGCACCTATTTCCCGCCGGAGTCGCGGTGGGGCCAGCCGGCTTGGCCGGCCCTGCTGGGCCGCATCGCCGAGCTTTGGAAGACCCAGCGCGCGGCGTTGCTGGAGGACGCCGGCAAGCTCACCGAGGCGATCCGGGAGTATTCCGCGGCCGAGGCGCGGCCCGCTAAAGCGCGAGCGGAGTGGCTGGACCGCGCGGCGAAAGCCTTCGAGGGGATGTTCGACCCGGAGCACAAGGGCTTCGGCGGCGCGCCCAAGTTCCCGATGCCGGTCAATCTCGCTTTCCTGCTGCGTCACCACCGGCGGACGGGGGAACGGCGCTCGCTCGAGATGGTGGTCGAGACGCTCAAGGCCATGGCGGCCGGCGGGGTCTACGACCAGGTGGGCGGCGGCTTCCACCGCTACTCGGTGGACGCGCGGTGGCGCGTGCCCCACTTCGAGAAGATGCTCTACGACAACGCCCAGCTTGCGGCGGTCTGCTGCGAGGCCTATCAGCTGACGGGGGACCAGACGCTGGCGGGCATCGCGCGCGGCACGCTGGACTACCTCCTGCGCGACATGCGCCATCCCGAGGGCGGCTTCTATTCCGCCGAGGACGCCGACTCCGAGGGGCGCGAGGGCGCCTTCTACGTCTGGAGCCTCGATGAATTGCAGCGCCTGATGGGGGAGGGCTTCTGCAAGCGCTACGGGGTCCTGAAAGAGGGCAATGCCCCCGAGGACCCGCACGGCGAGTTCGAGGGGCTCAACATCCTACACGATACGCGCCCCGAGCAGCCGCGACCGCCGATGGAGAAGGCGCTGGCGGCGCGCGCTAAGAGGCCTCGTCCCGGCCTCGACGACAAGATCCTGGCCTCCTGGAACGGGCTGGCCCTCTCCGCCTTCTCCAAGGCGGCGGCGGCTCTCGGCGAGGAGGGCTATCTGCGGGCCGCCCGGAAGGCGGGACGTTTCTTGAGGGAAAACCTCTACGACGAGAAGACCGGCCGCCTCTGGCGCCGCTGGCGCGACGGCGAGCGCGCCGTGCCCGGCATCGCCGACGACTACGCCTTCGTCGCGCAGGGCCTGCTCGACCTCTACGAAGCCGGCGGCGAGCCGGCCGACTTGGCGTGGGCGCTCTCCCTGACGCAGACGCAGCAAAAGCTGTTCGGCGCGCCGGGCGGCGGCCTCTACATGACGGCGGAGGACCACGACAAGCGGCTGCTGGTCCGCGTGCTCGAGGATTCCGACAACGTCGAGCCGAGCGCCAGCTCGGTGGCCGCTGGGAACCTGCTGCGGCTGGCGGCGCTCACGGGGCGCGACGACCTGCGCGCCCAAGGCGAGGCGATCCTCGAGCGCTTCGGCGGCCTTTTGGAGCAGCGGCCCGTCTCCCTGGCGCACATGGCCGGGGTGGCCGAGACCGCGCTGATGCCGGCCGAGGAGCTGGTCGTCGTCGGGGCGGAGCTGGCGGAAGTGGCGCGCCGCCGGTTCGCGCCGCAGCGCGCGCTGATCGTGTGGGACGAGAAGCTGAAG
>CAZZGQ010000345.1:0-3645 GCA_964653765.1 uncultured Elusimicrobia bacterium
GCGCCCGTGATCATGTTCTTGATGTAGTCCGCGTGGCCGGGGCAGTCGACGTGCGCGTAGTGGCGCTTGTCCGTCTCGTACTCCTGGTGGTGCACGTTGATCGTCACGCCGCGCGCCTTCTCTTCGGGGGCGTTGTCGATCTCGTCGTACTTCTTGGCTTGGGCCAAGCCCTTCTTGGACAGATAGTGGGTGATCGCCGCGGTCAAGGTCGTCTTGCCGTGGTCGACGTGACCGATCGTGCCGATGTTGACGTGCGGCTTGGTGCGGTCGAACTTAGCTTTAGCCATGGTTGAGGGGTTCTCCTAGTGTTTATCGCTGCTGCGCCATGGCAGCCGCATTCTTTTCGACGATAGCCTTGTAGATGTTCGAGGGAACCTCGGCGTAGTGCGAGGGCTCCATCGTGAACGAGGCGCGACCCTGGGAGATCGAGCGCACGACCGTGGCGTAGCCGAACATCTCGGACAGCGGCACGTGGCAGCGCACGAACTTCAGGTGGCCGCGATCGCCCATGTCCTGAATCTGGGCGCGACGGCTGTTGAGGTCGCCGATGACGTCGCCCATGTTCGCCTCGGGCGTGATGACCTCGCACTTCATGACGGGCTCGAGGATCGTCGGGTTGGCCTTCTTACAGCCGGAGCGCAGCGCCATGCCGCCCGCGATCTTGAACGCCATTTCGTTGGAGTCGACCTCGTGGAACGAGCCGTCGAGCAGCGTGACCTTGATGTCGACGATCGGGTAGCCGGCCAACGCGCCGCCGTCGAGCGCCTCGCGGACGCCCTTTTCGACGGCCGGGATGTACTCGCGCGGGATGCGGCCCTGCTTGACCTCGTTGACGAACTCGAAGCCCTTGCCCATCGGCTGCGGCTCGATCTGCAGGATGCAGTGGCCGTACTGGCCGCGGCCGCCGGACTGGCGGATGAACTTGCCTTCCTCGACGATCTTGCCGCGCACGGTCTCCTTGTAGGCGACCTGCGGGTTGCCGACGTTGGCGTCGACGTTGAACTCGCGCTTCATGCGGTCGACGATGATCTCGAGGTGCAGCTCGCCCATGCCCGAGATGATGGTCTGGCCGGTCTCCGTGTCCGTCTTGATGCGGAAGGTCTGGTCTTCTTCCGCTAAACGGCTCATCGCGTTAGCCATCTTTTCCTCATCGGCTTTCGACTTGGGCTCGATGGCGATGGAGATGACGGGCTCGGGGAAGGTGATCTGCTCGAGGACGACGGGCTTGTTCTCGTCGCAGATCGTGTAGCCGACGCGGCCGGACTTCAGGGCCACGGTGGCGGCGATCTCGCCGGCGGAGATCTCCTTGATTTCCTCGCGCTGGTTGGCGTGCATGCGCAAGATGCGGCCGACGCGCTCGGTGTTGCGGGTGTTGCCGCACATGATCGTGTCGCCGGCCTTGAGCACGCCGGAGTAGACGCGGAAGAAGATCAGCTTGCCGACGAATGGATCGGGCTGGATCTTGAACATGAGCGCCGAGAACGGCTCCTTGTCGGAGGCGTGGCGCTCCACCGGCGCGCCCGTGAGCGCGTCCGTGCCCTTGATGGCCGGGATGTCGATCGGGGCCGGGAGGTACATGCAGACGGCGTCGAGCATGGGCTGCACGCCCTTGTTCTTATAAGAGGAACCGCAGAGGACGGGGAAGATCTTGCAGGCGATGACGCCCTTGCGCAGGGTCTTCTTCAGCTCTTCCGGCGTGAACTTCGTGTCGCCATTGAGATAGCGCTCCATCAGCGCGTCGTCGAACTCGACGATCTTCTCGACCATCTTGTCGTGGTATTCCTTGGCCTGGTCCGCCATCTCGGCCGGGATCTCCACGACGTCCCACTTGGCGCCCAGCTCCTCGCCCTTCCAGATCAGCGCCTTCATCTCGATGAGGTCGATGAGGCCGACGAAGTTGGCTTCGGAGCCTATCGGCAGCTGGATCGGCACCGCGTTGGCGCCGAGCAGCTTGATGATCGAGTTATACGACATGTAGAAATCGGCGCCCATGCGGTCCATCTTGTTGATGTAGGCCAGGCGCGGGACGTGGTACTTGTCGGCCTGCCGCCACACCGTCTCGGACTGGGGCTCGACGCCCTGCACGCCGTCGAAGCACGTCACGGCGCCGTCGAGCACGCGCAGCGAGCGCTCGACCTCGGCCGTGAAGTCCACGTGGCCGGGGGTGTCGATGATGTTGATCTGGTATTCGGTGTTGCCCTGCTTCCACTTGCAGAACGTGGCGGCCGCGGTGATCGTGATGCCGCGCTCGCGCTCCTGGGGCATCCAGTCCGTCGTCGTCGCGCCCTCGTGCACCTCGCCGATCTTGTGGATGCGGCCGGTGTAGTACAGGATGCGCTCGGTCGTGGTGGTCTTACCCGCGTCGATGTGCGCGATAATACCGATGTTGCGGACTCTTTCCAGCGGGAATTCTCGGGCCATGATACCTATCGATTACCAGCGGTAGTGAGCGAACGCACGGTTGGCTTCCGCCATCTTGTGCGTGTCTTCGCGCTTCTTGAACGCCACGCCTTCCTTCTTGTTGGCGGCGAGAAGCTCGTCGGCGAGCCGGACAGCCATCGGCTTGCCCGTCTTCTGGCGGGCGGCGTCGATGAGCCAGCGCATGGCGATCGTGGTCGAGCGCGTGGGCTGGACCTCGATCGGGACCTGGTAGGTGGCGCCGCCGACGCGGCGAGCCTTGACCTCGAGCAGGGGGCGCACGTTCTCGATCGCCTGAGTGAGCACGTTGAGGGCGTCCTGCTTGGTCTTCTCGGCGATGATCTCCATCGCGTCGTAGACGATGTTCTCGGCGGCCAGCTTGCGGCCCTGATAATTCAGCTTATTGACCAGGCGCGAGATCAGTACCGAGTTGTACTTGTAGTCCGCGGGCGGGGCCTCGCGGCGATCACGGGGTCTGAGTCCTTTTCTAGGCATGTTAGTCTAACCTCTATCCTCTTTTACGGCATCACGCGCGGGGGCGTGACGTCCGTGGTGAAAAACGCATAGATCGGGGGCATTCCTTGCACCATTCCCCCGGAAATCCTCAAGATATAGCCGCCCTGGGCCTTGCGCAGCTCGTACGTGTTGAAACCGTTGTCGAACTCCCAGGTCATCGAGTCCCCGTCGGAGCGCGGCGCGCTCGCGGACTCCCAGGCGTAATAGCCTTGCTCCCGAGCCAAGCGTTCCTCGACGCCGATCCGAGCAAAGTAATCCGGCTCGTCCGAATGCGCCGACGAAGCGCCCACGACGTATAACCGCCAATCCGCGCTCACCGACTGCGCCGTGCCGACGAGCAGGAACGGCAGCGGCTTATTAGGATCGTCCCACTTCATCGTCTTGCGGAAGACGTGTCCCGAATACCAGTGCAACAGCTCGCCCTTGCTCGGCACCGAACCCTTGGCGGAATCGAACAGCGCCGCCATCTTGTCATACTCCGTCGCGCCGGCGACGGGGGCGACAGGCACCCCCGTGACGTCCGCGATCGGCGCGGCCACGGCGGCGCTGAAGTCGCGCTGCGCCGCCGTCATGGAGTTCTCGAAACCGGCCGCGGCGACGACCGCCGGGGCCAGGATCGAGAGAGCGAGCAAGGGAGCCTTCATCAACCTACTTCGCGGCAGCGGCGCCGGCCTTCGGGCGCTTGGCGCCGTAGAGCGAGCGGCCCTGCTT
>CAZZGQ010000346.1:0-3643 GCA_964653765.1 uncultured Elusimicrobia bacterium
GACGCCGCGCCGCCGCCCACGGAGGAAGCGGCGAGATACCAGCTGAACGCCGCGCCCTGCTGGGCCGCCGTCAGGCCGGGCAGGTCGGCGATGTAGCGCGGCAGCGCCGAGAAGACGATGGGGTCGGCGAGCATCAGCGACAGCGTGGAGAAGAGCAGGTTGAGCCTGAGGAACTTGTTGCCCCAGATCCGCTTGAAGCCGTCGGTGAGCTGCAGCCAGCGGCCCTCGCGCTTCTGGACCTCGACGGGCATCCCCGCGAACTCGGATGGGACGTCCCGCTGGAGGGCCGGCTCGTCGACCTCCACGATCAGCACCGGCGCCCCGGCTTGCGGGCCCTTCAGCACGCGCCCGACCCGAACCGCGCGCACGCCCGAGACGCCCTTGAGCCGGGCCGAGAGGTCACGCTGCGCCTGCACCAGCTCGTCGCGGGGGACTTTCGTCATCGCGAACAGCACCGTCGCGCCCAGCAGCAGCACGCCGTAGACGCCGTAGGCGAGGGCGTTGCCGGAGAGCAGGCCGAAGCGGGCGTCCATCGCCACGATGAACGCGCCGGCCAAGAGGGGCGCCACGACGCCGACGACGTTGAGCGCCAGGTTGAAGACGGCGTTGGCGCGGTTGTAGTACGCCTCGTCCTTGCCCAGCACGCGGTTGAAGGCCATGTAGCCCGCGTTCATGCCCACGGCCTGCAGGATCCCCGCGAAGAAGATCGCGGTGTTGAAGGCGGCGACGAAATAGAAGCCGTGGAAGAAGAGGAGGGGCACCGACAGCATGAGGACGGCGCGCCCGAGGTGAGTGAAGACCAGCATCGGCGTCACCGGCATGGAGTCGAGAGCCGGGCCCATCGCCGAACTCGCCAGCAGCTGCGAAGCCGAGTTGAGCGCCCTATTCTCGGCCACCCGGTTCTGCAGCTCGGGGCGCGGCGCCAGCAGCTTGGTCAGCGCCGAATAGTGGAAGTTCGAGCCGATGTTGATGAGGGCGTTGGCGAAGGTCAGCTTCCAGAACTCGCGGTTTCGGACCGGATCGGGGAGCACGCGGACCACGCTGGTCCATGCGCCCCGAACCGCCCCGAACGCGCGCCCCGCCAAAGAAGAACCCCGGCTTTCGGCCGGGGTCTTCTTCGGCTGGGGCGCCAGGAAGGCCAGCGGTGGCGCCTGGGCCCCTCCTCCGCCGGAAGGCGGCGGGTCCGCATGCGGCGGCGCCTGGTCGTGGCCGAGGGCCTCGGCCATCTTGAGCAGGCGCTGGATGCGCACCGTCGTGTCCGGGTGCGTGAGGAAGAGGTCCTGCATGAAGCCGTCGCCGCCGCCGAAGGGCAGGTCGAGCAGCTCGCTCTTCAGCACTCCCGCCGCCTGCATCTGCTGCAGCGGGTTGACGGTCATGATGTGCGAGACCGAGCTCAGCCGCGGCAAGTCCATGGGGTTGAGGTGCTGGCGCGGGCGCCACGTCATCAGCAGGCCCAGCGCCAAGGCCAGCGCGCCGGGATCCTGCGTCAGCAGCGCGCCGTCCTCGTCGGCCTGGCCCTCGTTGTTGCGCGAGCCCGCCATCTGCACGAGGTTCATCGCCACGGGGCCCCACAGGAAGGCGGAGACCTTCACGAGGAATGGAAGAGAGACGAAGGCGCCTGCCGACAGCGGATCGAAGAGCATCACCCGGCCGTCGTTGCCGCGCTTGGGCGCCGGCTTGCCGAAGAACAGGCGACCGAGCAGCGCCTTGGCGTGGCCCACCGTCCAAAGGAAGCCGTAGCTGATGAAGGAGAAGATCGAGCTCGCCGCGGCGCCCACCGAGCCCGTCAGCATGTGCCGGTCCATGACGTGCGAGAACTCGTGGCCCAGCACGCCCGTGAGCAGCCGCTCGCCCAGGGCGGCGAGCTGCGCCTGATCGGCGCGCATGACGGCCTGCGCCGCGTCCTGCGGCGTGGACGTGAGCGTCACGCCCGGGATCGAGCCCGCCAGGGCGATGCGGAAGATCTTGTACGAGTCCCCCTCCGCGCTCACCTGGCCGAGCAGCCGCACCAGCCCGTCGCGCAGGCTGTCGGTGTTGAGGAGCATGTCCTCGATGCCTTCCGTGACGCCGACCGTGGCGTGGAAAGGATCGCGGCCCGTCGCGAAGGCGTTGGGGCCGGCGCCCATCGGGCCGGGGACGCGGACCATCTTCGGCATCGGGATGGGTTGCGCTCCCTTCTTGGCGCGCGCGGCGTTGATCTTGTCCTTGAGGCTCGTCATCACGCGGAAGAAGACCGGCGCCTCCTTCGAATCGGTCGGCTTGGCCCCCATCACCTTCTCGACCAGCAGCGCCGAGAACCAGAACTGCGCGCCCACGAGGGCGATCACGAAGGCGCCGGTCTTGGCCAGGCTCGCCATGCCGGTCATCGCGCCCAGGCCGCCCAAGACGGCGACTTCGACGCCGAGGATGATGAACGTCTTGGCCCAGTGATGGAACGCGGGCCAGCGGCGCTCGACGCGCTCGGCCAGCGTGACGTCCGGGCCCAGCGATTCGGGACGCGTCGACGGCGCGGCCTGCGAGGCGGGCAGCAGGCGCGAGAGGATGTCCTCCGTCCACATCGCCGCGCGCTCGGGCGCGAACGCGAGCACCAGGAACGTCAGCGGGCTGGCGAAGCCGGTGGCGGCCGTGTAGGCCAGCAGAGCCAGGTAGTGCACGTTGAAGTTGGTCAGCAGGCCCAGGACGTTCTGCTTGAGCGGAGCGCCCTTCTGCCAGGTCGGCAGGCCGCTGCCGCCGAAGAGCGTCCAGACGCCGAAGGCGGCGTTGGACCAGACGGCCGGGAAGCCCGTCGTCAGCGCGAAGACGACGCCCGTCATGACCCAGTTGAAGGTCGGGAAGCGGAACTTCTGCAGCGTGCCCGGCGCCGAGAAGGGCACGCCGGTCTCGGCGGAGTTGATGATCTGGCGCAGGAAGAACGCCATCGTCGTCATCGCCGGCAAGGCCATTGCACCCAAAATGGGTGCAATCCCAATAAGGCCGGCCGCGCCGGCGCCCATGATCGCGGGCACGGCGAGCATCGCCCCGCCCGTCAGCACGATGTCCATCAGCCGCGCGCCGGAGAAGACGGCGAGCGTCGAGCCGGCGCCGGCGGCGGCGAGCAGCGGCAGGGCCGTGGAAGCGCCAGCCGTGCTCAGGACCAAGCCCAGCGCGGGATAGGCGACGAAGGCGGCGCCCACGTAGGCGCCGATGGAGAGATCGAGCAGGCGCTTGACGGGCGCCAGGCGCGGGGAGTCGCGCTTGGACAGGCGGTAGCGCGTGTAGAGCGCCGCCGGCAGGAACACCACGCCGGCCGCCACGGCCCAGACGGCCGCCACCGGCACCAAGCCGAAGACGGCGGGAGCGAGCGCGACGCCGGCGGCCTGCAGGCCGACGACGGCCCCGCCCGCGATCGCCAGGCGCGCCACGAACGCGACCAAGCCCGCGCCCGCGGAGCCGGAGCCGCGAGGGCCGCTGCCGTTGCCCGAGGGCTTCGGCGGCTGCGTCGGCCGCGGCGTCGAGGAGCCGCGCGGCGCGCCGGCGGGAGAGAGCGGCGAGCGGCCGTCGCCGGCGCTCGCGGCTTGCACGGCGCCGGAGGCGTCGGCCGCCTTGCCCCCTTCCAGGATCGTCTCGGCGTTGCGCGCCGCGGAGGCGGCGTCGCCGTCGGAGC
>CAZZGQ010000347.1:0-2123 GCA_964653765.1 uncultured Elusimicrobia bacterium
TGCTGCAGAAGAACGGCGTCGAGGCCGTCATGCGCGTCATCTCCTCGAAGATCCCGACGCCGGAGCAACTGCGCCTGCCGGAGGCCGTGATCAAGTTCTCGGACCTGCCGCGCGGCCTGGTGCTCGTCACGGGCCCCACGGGCTCGGGCAAGTCGACCACGCTCGCCGCTATCATGGAGCTGATCAACCAGAAGATGACCGGCCACATCCTCACCGTCGAGGATCCGATCGAGTTCGTGTACGAGTCGAAGAAGTCGATCTTCCGCCAGCGCGAGATCGGACAAAACACCAAGAGCTTCAACAACGCGCTCAAGTCGGCTCTGCGCCAGGATCCGGACGTCATCCTCGTCGGCGAGATGCGCGACTTGGAAACGATCTCGCTCGCCATCACGGCCGCCGAGACCGGCCACCTCTGCTTCGGCACCCTGCACACGCAGGACTGCCCGTCCACGATCGACCGCATCATCGACGTCTTTCCCCCGCACCAGCAGGCGCAGATCCGCGTGCAGCTCGCAGTGACGCTGCAGGGCGTGGTCTCGCAGATCCTGGTGCCGCGCAAGGACGGCGAGGGCCGCATCGCCGCGCGCGAGGTGATGATCATGACGCCCGCGATCAGCAACCTCATCCGCGAGGGCAAGACCCACATGATCTACGGCGCCATCGACACCGGCGCCAAGTACGGCATGGTGCCGATGGACAAGGCGCTGGCCGACCTGACCCGCCAGGGCTTGATCGCTCCCGAGGAGGCGCTCGTGCGCGCCCACAATGTCGAGTCCTTCAAGGCCTTGGCCGGCATCAAGACCGGGGTGCAAGCATCGGCGATGTGACCCGCATGGAACCGCCCAAGCTCGAGACGCTCAAGTCGCTGCGCCTGCTCGCCGGGATCTCCGATGAGAAGCTCCAGGCTCTCAGCGGCTATCTGCGCCCGACGGTGCTCGCCAACGATCAGGTGCTCTTCGAGGAGGGCAGCCTCGGGGAGAGCCTCTATTTCGTGGCCACCGGGCGCGTCCTGATCTCGAAGAAGGTCGCCGGCGGGGAGTTCAAGGACCTGGCCATCCTCGGGCCCGGCGACTGCCTGGGCGAGATGGCGCTTCTCGAGACGATGCCGCGCTCCGCCCGCGCCAGCGGCTACGGCACGGTCGAGCTCTTCGAGCTGCGCCGCGACGACCTGCAGCAGTGGTTGAAGCAGAACCCGGAGCTCGCGCTCGGCTTCTTCGCTCACCTCGTGAAGATGCTCTCGCACCGGCTGCGCCGCACTTCCGACGAGCTCGCTTTGATGTACGACCTCTCGAGCGTGCTGCTCGAGCCCGCCGCGACGAACAAAGAGATGCTCGAGCGCGTGCTCAAGAGCGTGCTGCCGCACCTCGAGGGCCACTGGAACGCGGCCGCCTTCCTGTATAACGTCTACAACGACGAGACCGAGCTCGTCGTCTCGCACGGCGATTTCGACTTCACGCAGATCCCCGCGCCCAAGGACGGGCGGCCCGGCTGGATCGAGGCCTCCACTTTCTTCGCTCCCCTGCCCGGGCAGAAACGGTTGGCGGGTTACCTGCTCTTCCGCGCCTACGAGTCCTTCACCGACGACGAGCGCGGCGAGATGGGCCGCACGCTGACGGCCGTGGCGCGCCTGGTGGAGACCGCCGTGGAGAACATCAATCACAAGACCGAGGAGCAGCTGCGCGCGCGGCTGAAGAACCAGAGCCATGGGTAGAGGGTTTCGCTTCGTCGCCGTCGCCGTGGCCCGCGCCTTGGCCGACAAGAAGGCCGAAGACGTGCTCTTGCTCCACGTCACGCGCACGAGCCCCATCACCGATTACCTGCTCATCGCGAGCGCGACCTCCAAGCCGCACCTGGAAGCCCTCGAGGTCGAGCTGGACAAGGCCGCGAAGGAGTATCACCTGGCGCCGCTGCACCGCGCGCGCCCGCAGAGCCCGACCTGGCGCGTCGTCGATTACGGCGGCGTGGTGGTTCACCTCATGACCCCCGAGACGCGGCAGCTGTACGCGCTCGAGAAGATCTACCCGGACGCGCGCCGCGTCAAATGGGACGAGCACTCCAAAAAGGCGCATGCCTGACCTGATCGACATCCTGCGCGCCACCGCGCAGGCCGGGGCCAGCGACCT
>CAZZGQ010000347.1:2223-3634 GCA_964653765.1 uncultured Elusimicrobia bacterium
TCGAGCAGATCAACCAGAAGCACGAGAAGCACATCCTCACCATCGAGGACCCGATCGAGTTCGTCTACGAGGACAAGAAGTCGATCGTGCTCCAGCGCGAGGTCGGCCAGCAGACCAAGACCTTCGCCGAGGCCCTCAAGCATTCTCTGCGCCAGGACCCCGACGTCATCCTGATCGGCGAGATGCGCGACCTCGAGACGATCTCCCTCGCCATCACCGCCGCCGAGACCGGCCACCTCTGCTTCGGCACGCTGCACACCCAGGACGCGCCCTCCACTGTGGACCGCATCGTCGACGTCTTCCCCGCCCACCAGCAGCAGCAGATCCGCGTCCAAGTCTCCTCGGTCCTCCAGGCCGTCATCTGCCAGACCCTCATCCCCCGCAAGGACGGCCAAGGCCGCGTCTGCGCCCGCGAGTTCATGCGCATGACCCCGGCGATCGGAAGCCTGATCCGCGAAGGCAAGAACCACCTCATCTACTCCGCCATCGAAGCCGGCAACAAGTTCGGCATGATCTCGATGGACCAATACCTCGCCTTCCTCGTGAAGTCCAACCAGGTCGCCCTCGACGACGCCTGCGCCGTGGCGCGGGACCCGGGCACGGTGCGGCAGCTCGCGGGGATGCAGCTGCAGCAGCCGGCGTAAGACTCTCCCCTAGGCGTTTATTTCATGGCGGCCGTCATATTCATTTCGGCGCGCCGTCATATTCGCGACCTGCGCGGCGTCATAGTCAAGTGCGTGTGTCACGACTTGACTTCCTCTATTTTTGATGTACACTATTAATCGTGCGCTTCGAGTGGCATGACCGCAAGGCCGGCGTCAATGCGCGCAAGCTGGGATCAGCTTTGAGGAGGCGGCTACTGCATTCCACGATCCTGAGGCCCTGATAGCGGCGGACGAGAAGCATTCCCAGCAAGAGCATAGGCAGTGGTTGATGGGTCGAACGGCGGCTGGCCGTGTCTTGGTGGTGCTCTTCACGCGACGTCCAGGGCCGGCCATTAGAATCATCAGCGCGCGTCCGGCTAGTCGCAAGGAGCGGAGCCAATATGAAGAAAAACCGTGAGTTCCCTTTCTCTCGGGCGCGGAAGATCAAGGCTTCCGAGCTGCGGACGTTTCGAAAGGCCTATGCGAGCACCTTCGGCAAGGAGCCCCTAAAGAGAGGCCGGCCGCCGAAGGGCGCGGCGAAATACCGCGACATCCACATCAAGCTGCATCCCGAGGCACTACGGTGGGCCCGCGCCAGGGCGAAACAGTGCGGCATCGGCTACCAGACCGTGATCAATGAGGTGCTCTTATCGCGAGCCACTTTGTTGCGCGAACGGAAATAGCGGCCGCGGGCTTGGTAGAATGACGTTCTGATGATCCTCTCCACGCTGCGCCGCTCCCTCGTCGCCAAGGCCGAGGCCTGGTCC
>CAZZGQ010000348.1:0-3594 GCA_964653765.1 uncultured Elusimicrobia bacterium
CGCCTGGCCAAGAAGCTCAAGCCCGACGTGATCCTCATGGACATCAAGCTCCCGCACCTCGACGGCGTCGCGGCCACCCGCGTCATCCGCAAGGAATGCCCGAGCACGAACGTCCTGATCCTGTCGAGCTTCGAGGACGAGGCGCACGTCATGGAGTCAATCCAGGCCGGCGCCAACGGCTATCTCTCGAAGATGCTTCCCGCCACGGAGCTGGTCAACGCCCTCAAGGCGTTCGCCAACGACGGCGTGATGATCCCGCAGCAGGTGATGGGCAAGCTCATCGCCGGCCTGCGGCAGATGAGCAACGGCGGCAGCTCCTCTCCCGTGGCGCTCACGAAGACGGAGATCCGCGCTCTCGTCTTCCTCGG
Organism: uncultured Elusimicrobia bacterium; assembly: GCA_964653765.1. GTDB lineage: Bacteria > Elusimicrobiota > Elusimicrobia > UBA1565 > UBA9628 > JAGWUP01. Next base: position 369 of record CAZZGQ010000348.1, read on the forward strand.
CAGCGGTCTCTCCAACAAGGAGATCGCGGCCAAGATGGACTGCTCGGTGAAGACGATCAAGAACCATCTCAACGCCATCTTCCAGAAGCTCGAGGTCAGCAACAGGACCGAGGCTGTCGTGAAGGGCATCGAGATGGGCCTGATCTCGCCCGAGGAGCGCAGCGCCTAGCGGCGTGTCGTCGGACTCGGTCCCGCTGACCCGGGACCAATTCCTCTCCCAGCTCGAACGCGCTTTGCCGGCGCTGGAGGGACTGCCGGTCTCTCAAGGCTTGGTGCGCCAGCTGTCCGCTTCGTTGGCCAAGGGCGAGCCCGTCTGGTGGAAGAGCGCCCAGAAGGCCTGGGCGCGCCGCTCCTTCGCGGGTTGGACGGAGGCCTGGAGCTTGGTCCTCGCCGCCGTCCACTACGACGTCCTCGGAGACGCGAAGTCTCCGCTGCGCGCCTATTTCCCGTCGTGCGGGGGGACCGCCGAGGTCGATCCCGGGCCGGCCTTCGCGCGCTACCTGGAGAGCCCCTCCCAGGCTTTCCTCGAGAAGCTGACGATCGGCCATCGCCGCGACTACGTGCCCGGACGCTCCTCGCTGTGGCTGCCCGCCGCCGCGAGCTTCTTCCAGCGCCGCGGCCTGCCCTACTACGTGGTCGAGATCAACGCCGGCGCCGGCCTGAACCTGGCTTCCGACGTGCTCGAGCCGCGGCGCGGCTTCGATGCCGAGCTCGTGGCCGCGCGCATCGGGCTCGATCCCGTGCCCCTCGATCTGGAGCTCCCGGACGACCGGCGCTGGCTCGCCGCCGCCCAGATGCCCGAGGAGGTCGCCGAGCTGCAGAAGCTGGGGAGCGTCATGGAGACGGTCCTCCAGCGGCAGCGGCAGGAGCCGAACTTCATCCAGCTGGCGCCGTGCCCCACCGAGAAAGCTCCGGGCTTCATCGCCAAGAACATCCCGGCCGACGAGGAGGACGTGGGCCTGCTCGTCTTCAACATGGGCGCCACCGTGCGCATGACCGACGTCCAGTACAAGGCTTTCCACGGCGCCATGAGCCAGGCCCTCAAGCCCTGGGGCAAGCGCGCCCTCTGGTTGGAGGTGGAGCGCCAGCGCGGCCAGCCCTTCGCCACGACCTACCAAGCCGTGCTCCACAAGCCTTCCGGCGCGGCCTTCGACGACTTCGTCATGCTGCGCTTCGACGTCAGCACCCGCAAGCTGACCGTCGATTCGGACGCGGCGGACGCCTTCCTCTCCAAGCGCTAGCCGCCGTCGGGAGAACATGGTCAGGAACATGCGGCGCGCGGCCGCCTGGGTCAGCCGGTCTGGACCGCGCTGACCAACTGTGTTCAAACACAGTTGGTCAGCCTCGCGATTGATGGACGTATTTGACCCAGACACGACCCCTCACAACGTCTTCCTTTATATAACCCGCTTTAACCGTTCGGGCCTTGAATTTTGAGGGGGGTGGGGGTATAAACCGCGTATGCTGCGGCTCAGGAATAGTCGCGGGCAGATCGCCTTTCCGGCGATGTTCATCCTGCCCACGCTGATGCTTTTCGTCTTCCTCATCTACGAGACCGCCAAGCTCTCGCGCGTCAAGATCCGCCATCAATTCGCCGTCGACGCCGCGGCGTTCGTCGAGATGACGAACTACTCGGACTTCCTCAACCGCTCGGCTTACGTCAACGGCGCCTTCCCGATGCGCATCTTCTGGGAAGGCTTCCACGACACGATGCTGGACTGCATGGGCCGCGATCCCTGCCCCGGCAAGCGCCCGCTCAGCGACATCCTCTACCAGGACGGCGTCTTCCCCCGCAGCGAGCAGATCTCCGCGGACGGCAACGCCGACGCGTTCGCCTCGGGCGGCCAGGACCTGCCGACCTGGCAGATACGCTACTCGCCGGCGCGGCCCAGCATGGAGAGCGACGAGCCCACCGTCGACAACTCCAATCCCAAGTGCTCCGGCAAGTGCGTCGAGCTCGTGAGCATGAACACCGCCAAGTACTGGAACATCAACTGGGACGACGCCAGCCAGATCTACAAGCTCTACGTGCAGATCTACCAGTTGCTGGGCTCGGTCGAGTCCGCGCAGTACTCGGTGCTCAACCGCCTTACGCTGCAGCACAACTTCCTCAAGAAGTCCTACTGGCTCAATACCGGCGGCGACACGGCGCTCTACGAGGCCGAAGGCTTGCGCAACTCTTTCGACCGCTCGGCTTCCGGCTTCGGCAACGCCGTGCATTTCGAGTGCGCGGAGCGGGTCTACTACCACGGCAACCAGCTCGTGCACTCGTGGGCGCAGCCGTATCAGATCTGGTCGTCCGACCCGCCGCCCGTGCTGCCCAGCACCATCTCGGAGTGCAGCGGACTCTTCCAGGTGGTCTGGGTGAAGAAGGCGGTGCTCAACAGCATGTCGCAGCCGGGCCCGAGCGGCTATCCCGGCTGGCCCGTCGGCACGAGCTACAAGCTCGACGACAGCAATTACTTCCAGGTCCCGCTCAACAACCTCATGCGCAGCGACGGCTGCCACGACCTGGGCATCGCCGGCCCGTGCGTGCACGCCACGGTGGCGGTGGCCGGCTTCGGCGCCATGCCCTCCGTCTGGCAGGACCCCACGCCCAAGTACCAAGTGAGGCTCTATCCGTGAGGCTGCGCGACAAGAAAGGCCAGGCGATGACGGAGGTCGTGCTGCTCTTCCCCGTATTCATGTTCTTCCTGTTCGCCTTCGTGAAGATCTTCGCCATGCTGATCCTCGTGCAGAAGATGGAGATCGCCTCGTATTACGCCGCGCGCCGCTGGCAGTTGGAGTCGCACCGCAACGTGGACTTCGAGGGCGACGACGGCGCGCTCATGAACGACATCGAAGCCAAGGTCAGCCAGTACATCGGCTACGGAGGGTCCAACGAGAAGTTCCTGGGCCTGGTCCGGCTGACCGGGCACGGGGCGCAGTTCGCCTGCACGCGCACGCAGGTCTGGAACGTCTGCACGCTCACGGTGAAGACCGCTCCGGTGAACGACACCCAGAATTGGGCCGGCTGGATGTATAAGTCGACGGGCTATACGTTCGAGGTGACCAAATACGTGCCCAATCGCGACCGGCCGATCGCCTTTATCCTGCCGGGCCTGCAAGGATAGCGTGGCCCGAGGACAAATTGTATAGTGAATCGCTGACCGCCGTTTCTCCATAGGGAGCTAACCGATGCTTTGGGCCAAATTCCGCCTTTTCATGCAGCGCTACTGGATCTGGG
>CAZZGQ010000349.1:0-3593 GCA_964653765.1 uncultured Elusimicrobia bacterium
CGGCCGCTGCTGTGGCTGCTGCTGGCCTACATGGCGGCGCTGGTCGCCTGGCGCTCCCGCGGGGGCTTGCTGCCCGTCGTGGCGCCGGAGGACGAGGGCTTCGACCGGCGGACGGCGCTCGTCCAGGCGATCGCCGACGGCCCGGCGCGCGAGGACCGCGCCGGTTGGAAGGTGGAGGCGCGCGCGTCGGCGGCGGACGGGCGGCCGTTCCGCTACGGCGTCCTGCTCCGCTGGCGGCGCGACGCCGATCCGGACGCTCTGCCTTGGCCGGGGCAGGTAGTGACGGTCGAGGCCCGCCTGCGCCGGCCGCGGCAGCCGCGCAACCCCGGCGATTTCGACGAGCGGGGCTTCCTGGCCGAGCGCGGCATCGCCTGGATCGCCGACGTAAAGGCCGTCCGCGACGCCGGCCCCGTTTCGCCCTGGAGCCCGCGCTATTGGGCCGAGCGGCTGCACCGCTCGGCGCGGCGGCGGCTGCGGGCGGCCCTGCCCCTGGACCGCGCCCGGCTGCTGGAGGGCCTGATGCTCGGCTACAAGGGCGCGCTGTCGCCGGCCCTGGACCGGGCGGTGCGCGACGCCGGGCTGATCCACCTGATCGTGCCCTCGGGCGCCAAGGTGGCGCTGGCGCTGGCCGCGGCCTGCCTCTTGGCCCGGCTCCTGCGGCTTGGACCGTGGCCGACGGCGGCCATCGAGGCGGCGCTCGGGGCGCTGCTCGTGCTGGCGGCGGGAGGCGAGCCGCCGTATTGGCGCGCTTACGCCGCCGCCGTGCTGCTGCGCTGCTGCCGCGCCGCCGGCCGCGACGTGGACGCCTTCCAGGCGCTGATCGCGGCCGCCTGGCTCGAGCTCTCCTTCCGGCCGGCCGCGCTCTTCTCGGCGGGCTTTCAGATGAGTTACGCCGCCGTGGCTTCCTTGCTGGCCTTCGGGCCGGCGTTGTGGCGCGTCTGCCGGGGGCTGCGGCCGCGGGCGTTGCGCGCGGCCGTCCTGGCGTTCGGCGCCTCGGCGGCCGTGGAGGCGGCGCTCTGGCCGATCTTCGCCCAAACCTTCGGGCGCGGCTCGCTGGCGGGCGTCGCCGTCAACGCGGCGGCCATCCCGCTGGCGCCGGCCCTGGCCGCGGGGGGCTGGCTGCTCTGGGCCTGGCCCGCCCGGGGCCTGGCCTGGCTCATGTCGGCGGCGATGGCGGGCTTCGAGCGGGCCTGCTTCGCCGCGGCGGCGCTGCCGGGAGCGGCCGTGACGCTGGCGGCCTGGCCCTCGTCGTCGGTCGTCGCCTACTATCTGGCGCTGCTGGGCCTTTCCCGCCGCGGGCCGCGGCGGATCGCTGCCTGGCTCTTGGTCGCCGCCGTCGTCCGCGCCGGCGCCGCCTGGGCGGACCGCGCCTCGGGCGACCTGCGCGTCGTCTATCTGGCCGTCCCGCCCCGCGCCGGGAAGGCCCGCCGGGCCGCCCTGGTGACCTTCGACGGCCGCCGGACCTGGCTCGTGGGAGAGGCGCCCCCGGCGCTCGTGGCGCGGGCCTGCCGCGCCTACGGGCTCGACGGCGTCGACGGCGAAGTGCCGTATTCCCCCGGATTGCGCCTCTGTCGGGGCCCCGAATGCCTCGATTTCGGCCAATCTGCTATAATCGCCCTTCCGTCTGAGATCCATGTCCGATTCCCACGATAAGCGCGCGATCAACTCGGCCGTCGTCTTTTACAACGAGTCGAAGCCCGAGGCCGTGCGCATGCTCAAGATCGTCACCAAGGCGCTCAAGGCGCGCGGCGTGCGCGTCTGGGTGGGCCACAACGGCGTGGCCGACGACAAGCTGCGCCTGGCCGATATCGCGGTCGCGCTGGGCGGCGACGGCACCATGCTGCGCGCCGCGCGCACCCTGGCCCCTCATTCGATCCCTCTGCTGGGCGTGAATTCCGGCGGCCTGGGCTTCCTTTCCAGCACGGACGCCTCCGAGTTCGAGCAGCACTGCGACACCATCCTCAACGGCGAGTTCGTCCTCGAGGAGCGCTGGATGATCGCCGTGGACGCCGTCCGCAAGGGCAAGCGCTTCTTCGGCCCCAACATCGCCCTCAACGACTGCGTCATCCGCTGCGGCGACCAGGCCCGCGCGATCTCCCTGCGCACCCGCTCGGACGACCGGTTCATGGCGGACTATTTCGGCGACGGGCTGATCGTGTCGACGCCCACGGGCTCCACCGCTTACAACCTGGCGGCGTACGGCCCGATCGTCGACCCGAGCCTCAACGTCCTGCTCATCTCCCCGATCTGCCCACACACGCTGACCCAGCGGCCGCTGATCATCCCGGCGGCCGACCCGCTCGTGATCAAGCTGACCACCCGCCGCGAGAACGAGGCGGCGCCGCGCGTGCTGCTGTCGCTCGACGGCCAGGTCGGCACGGCCCTCCGGGTGGACGACGAGGTGCGCATCACCCGCTACCAGCGGCCCTTCAAGCTCTTGCTCAACCCCAGCCGCTCCTATTACGAAGTCTTGCGGCGGAAGCTGAAGTGGGGGGAACGAGGGTAAAATCGAGGGTCAGACCCCCGATTTTACCGGCCTATGCTGCGCAAGCTTCAAATAAAGAACTTCGCCATCATCGAGGAGCAGACGATCGAGCTCTCCGAGGGCCTCAACGTGCTCACGGGCGAGACGGGCGCCGGCAAGTCCATCTTGATCGAGGCACTGGGCTTCCTGCTGGGCGCGCGGGCCTCCTCCTCCTGGCTGCGCACGGGCGCGGCCAAGCTCGAGGTGACGGGCTGGTTCGACAAGGCCGATTTCCCGAAGGACGTCATCGCCCAGTTCAAGATCGTCGAGTCGCCGGTGATGGTGCGCCGCGAGCTCGACGCCTCCGGCAAGACGCGCGGCATCGTCAACGCCCAGTCCGCGCCGCTGTCGACGCTGTCCGCCCTGGGCGACGCTTTCGTCGATTTCCACGGGCAGCACGAGCACCAGACCCTGCTCAAGCCCGCCGTGCAGCTGGACGTGCTCGACCGCTTCGGCGGCCACGAGCAGGAGTTGGAGGCGACGGCCCAGGCCTTCGAGCGCTGGAACGCCCTCAAGGCCGAGATGGACTCCGCGCAGATGTCGGAGGAGGAGCGCCGGCGCCGCATCGAGACGGCGCGCTTCCAGCTGCAGGAGCTCGACGAGGCCAACCTAAAGGTCGGCGAAGAGGAGGAGCTGGAGGCGACGCTGCCGCGGCTCAAGAACGCCGAGCGCCTGAAGGGCTTCGCGGCCACGGCCTACGAGGGCCTCTACGAGCAGGAAGGGTCGGTTTTGGGTACACTGTTGAAGGCGGAGCGCATGCTCGCCGAGCTGTCTCGCATCGACGAGACCACGCGGCCGCTGCACGACAAGGTCGAGGACGCGCGGCTTTCCCTTTCGGAAGCGGCCCACGAGTTGGGGCTCTACCGTGATAAACTGCACGTCGACCCGGGCCAGCTCGACGCGATCATGAGCCGCCTCGAGAAGCTCTCTCGGCTCAAGAAGAAGTACGGGCCCACGGCGGCGGAGATGATCGGCTTCCGCGAGCGCCTCGCCGCCGAGCTCTCGCGCCTCGAGAACACCGAGCAGCGCCGCGGCGACGTCGAGAAGGAGCTGGCCGACGCCGAGCGGG
>CAZZGQ010000350.1:0-3588 GCA_964653765.1 uncultured Elusimicrobia bacterium
GCGGGAGCTTGATGTCCATGAGGATCACGTCGGGCTTGAGCTTCTTGGCCAGGCGAACGACCTCGTTGCCGTCCGCGGCCTCGCCCACGACCTCGACGATCCTCTCGTTCTCGAGAAGGTCCTTGATGCCCTCGCGGAACAGAGTCTGGTCGTCCGCGATCAACACCCTGACTTTCTTCTTAGATGCCATCATTCCTCCTCGGGAATCCTGCTGTCGAATACGTAAGCGCCTGAAGCTTAGCGGAGTAGCCAAAAGTTGTCAAGGCCATTTGGGACTTTCGACCCAGGACCTTCGACCTCCGGCTCCGCACGAGGATATTTTACTCCAAAATACCGCCTTGGTCAGCTTTTCAGAGCGAGCGGGGCGGCGGCGTAAGGGATCGTGAACACGAATGTGGCGCCGTGGCCTAGGCCCTGGCTCTCCACCCAAAGACGGCCTTTATGGGCCTCGACGATCTCCTTGGCGATGGACAAGCCGAGGCCGAGGCGGCCGCCGCCGGCCTGGCCCTTTCCTTGATAGAAGGAGCGGAAGATCTTCGCGACCTCCTCCGGGGCGATACCCTCCCCGGAGTCCCGCACGGCGAACTGGACTTCCCCCTTGTCGGAGCCGGCGGCCTTCGAGACGATGACCATGATGCGGCCGCCTTTGGTCGTGTGCCGGATGGCGTTCTCCAGGAGGTTGTGCACGACCTGGGTGATGCGCCTCTTGTCGGCCACGACGGCGGGGAGGCCCGGCTCGATCTGGGCCGTGAGCGAGATGCCGCGCGCCTGGGCGCGCGCCTGCGGGCCCGAGAGGACATCCTCGAGGATCTGCGCGGGCTGGAAGGTCGAGGGCTCCAGGCGGAACTTGCCCTGCTCGATGGAGGCCCAGTCCACGAGGTCCTCGATGAGCCGGGAGATCTGGGAGATGCCGTTGGAGATGTAGGCCATGCGCTTCTTCTGCTCGTCGTTGGGCTGGAGCGTCTGGCAGAGCATCTCGAAGCTGACCTGCAGCGTCATGAGCGAGTTCGAGAGATCATGCGAGGACATCGACATGAACTTCGATTTCATCTCGCTGAGATTGGAGAGCTGCTCGTTGGCGCGGCGCAGGTGCTCGACGAGGGCCTTGTTCTCCTGGAGCAGGCGCAGCCGCTCCGCCGCGCGCTGGATGGAGTGCTTGAGCTTGTCGAAGTCGACGGGCTTGCTCAAGAAGTCGGCCACGGACTCGCGGATCGCCTTGACGGCGGTGTCGAGCGACGCGTGCGCCGTCAGCATGAGGATCTGGCTGTCCTGGTTGATGGCGCGGATCTGCTTGATGACCTCGATGCCGGTGGCGTCGGTGAGATTGTAGTCCATCAGGATCACGTCGAAGAAATCGCGGCGGACGGCGGCCATGGCCTCGGCGCCGCTGCCGGCCTGGGTGATGTCGTAGCCGTCCATCTCGAGGTTGTCCGCGAGGGAGTCCCGGATGTGGGCGTCGTCGTCGACGATGAGGACCTTGCCTTTGCTCATCTTGGCCCCCCGAGTTTAGCGGGGTCTGAGAAATATGTCAACGGCGTCATCCCGCGGCGACGCCTTGGGCCACGGGCAGGTAAAGATGGAAGGTCGTGCCCTTGCCCACGACGCTCTCCACGTCGACGCGCCCGCGGTGGCGGTCGATCACCTTGCGCACGACGGCGAGGCCGAGGCCGGTGCCGCGCGCCTTGGTCGTGAAGAACGGGGCGAAGATCTTATCCAGCACGTCCGGCGGGATGCCCGAGCCCGTGTCGCCGACGGAGAGGCAGACCGTGCCGTCTGGCTGCACGGCCGTGCGGATCCTGACCGTGCCCTTCTGCGGCATCACCTCGATGCCGTTGCCGATCAGGTTGCGGACCGCCTGCTGCATCTCGGTGATGTCGATGTCGACGGGCGGGTTCAACGGATCGAGCTGCTTGTCGAGGGCGATGTGGGCCGGGAACGGGTAGACCGAGAGGACCTCCTCGAGCCACGTGTTGATGAACACGCGCTCAGGCTTGAGCTCGCGCTGGCGCGAGTAAGTCAGGATCTCGTTGATGATGCCGTTGGCCTGCTGGATCTCGGACTCGATGATCTTGATGTGCTTGGCCAGCTTGGGGTCGGGCTCGCCGGCCTGGTTGAGCTTGGTCTTGATGAAGTAGATCGAGTTGTTGATGACGGCCAGCGGGTTGCGGATCTCGTGGCCGACGACGGAGGCCATCTGGCCGATGGCGGCCAGGCGCTCCTTCTTGATGAGCTCGTCCTGCGCGGCCTTGAGCTCGCGCGTGCGCGCGTCGACGCGCTTCTCGAGGAACTTGGTGAACTTCTCGAGCTCCTGCTTGGCGTGGATGAGCTCGCCGGTCTTCTCCTTGAGCGACTCGCTCATCGCGAGGAAGGTCTGCCCGAGATCGCCGATCTCGTCGTTGGTCATCATCATCTCGGGCAGATCCTCGAACTGGCCCTTGCCGAGACGATCGGCGGCCTCGCGCAGCAGCCGGATGGGCTGTGTGATGTGGCCGGCCACGGCGAGAGAGAGCAGGATCGTGAAGAGCACGACCCACACCAGCACGCGCAGGATCTGCAGCTTCATCTCCTGCGCCGTCTGGTAGGCCGCCTCGACGGGCTGCTGCACGTAGACGACCCAGTCGAGGTCCTTGACGTAGGCGAAGGCGCCGAGCAGGCGCGTGCCGTCCGACAGCGCGATCTCGCCGCCGCCGCGGTCGCTGGTCTGCGTCGTGATGATCTTCAGGATGTCGTCCGAGAGCCGCGCGTCCGGCTTGTAGACCTCCTTCGGGTTCGAGTGCGCGATCAGGAAGCCGTCGGGCGCGACGACGGCGGCCGCGCTCTTGCCCGCGGTCGGAAACTCCATCGCGAGCATCGACGAAAGGCCGTTGAGGCTGACCTTCGCGGAGAGCACGCCCACGGGCTTGGGCGGCTGCTGCTTCTGGTCCATGATCGCGACCGCGATCGTCACCGCGGGATAGAGCCCTTGGAAGCGCTCGAGCTTGCCGATGTACTGGCCGCGCTGCAGCGCCGTCGTGAAAAACTCGTCGTTGGCGAAGTTGCGCATCTCGGGGTTGGGGCCGAGGAAGCGGCCCGTGCGCAGCGTCTCGACGCCGTTGGCGTTGACCACGGACAGCTCGAGCACGACCATGTGCACCTGCAGGATGCGGCTCAAGTACTGCTGCTGCTTGGCCGCGTTCATCGACGAGAAATCCTCGAGGCCCGAGGTGTCGGCGAGCACGTTCCGATAGGTCGCCACGTACTTGTAGACGGTGTCGGCGAAGCCCACCGCCAGCGACTCCTGCATCGACTCCGTCTCTTTGCGCAGCGAGGCCTGCGAGATGTTGACGAGGTGGTAGCCGACGAAGCCCATCGGCGCGAGGGAAATGATCAAGAACCAGAAAAGGATCTTGTACGCCAGCTTTCCCCGGTTGACCGGTGGCATTGCGGGAAGTGTAATTCCTTAAGAGCGTCGCGCGATTACCGAAGTATTGCGGGTAAACGGGCGCGCGTCAACGGCAGAACGGCCACGGCGGCTTTGGAGGCGGCGACTCGCCTGGAGAACTGTGGGCGCCCACCGTTGCGCGGGTGTGCGGGGTGGGTGCGCGCGAG
>CAZZGQ010000351.1:0-3557 GCA_964653765.1 uncultured Elusimicrobia bacterium
CGACGCGCTCGAGCTTGCGCAGCGCTTCCTCGCGCTTGGCGTTGTACTTGGCGACGCCGGCGGCCTCCTCGAAGAAGGCGCGGCGCTCCTCGGGCTTAGCCGTGATCATGGCGTCGACGCCGCCCTGGTCGATGATGGCGTAGCCGTCGCCGCCGAGGCCGGTGTCCAGGAACATCTCGCGGATGTCCTTCAAGCGGCACTGGGTCTTATTGAGGAAGTAAGCGCTCTCGCCGGAGCGGTAGATGCGGCGGGTGACCGTGATCTCGCTGAACTGGATGGGCAGCATCTGCGAGGCGTTGTCGAAAGTGAGGGTGACCTCGGTCATCGACAGCGGCTGGCGCTTGGCTGTTCCCGAGAAGATCACGTCCGTCATCGCGTCCGCGCGCAGGCTCTTCCACGACATCTCGCCCAGGCACCAGCGCACCGACTCCATGATATTGGACTTGCCGCAGCCGTTGGGGCCGATGATGCCCGTGATGCCGGGCTCCAGGTCCAGATGGGTCTTCAGCGCGAAGGACTTGTAACCGATGATGTCGATGGACTTCAGATACATGTTGGGGTACCTCGGCGGGACTTCAGTGCATCTTTTAGCATCTTTTGCTGATGACTACCGGATTCTAACGATTTTCTCGTCGGAGCGACGAATATCGATTATACCAGACCGTCATTCGATGTCAACGCGTTTGAGGGCCCATTCCGTGTGACGAAAGGGCCTAGGCCCCCTTGTAAAATCGGAGTAAAGCCGCCGCGGCCTATGGCGTCGCTCCGTTTCCGGGGCTACTCTTGGGCCATGCGCGCCGCGAGCGCCTTGCTCCTCGCCTCGAGCCTGGCCTGGACCTCCACGGCCGGGGCCGCGCCGCTCTCGGACACGGCGCATTCCTTGCGCAGCCAGGCGGGCAAGCCGGGCCTGGCGTTGACGGCGCTGGTGCTCACCTCCCGCATGATGGCCTACAAGTCCTCCCACGACGCCGCCGCGGCGGTGCCCGGGACGATGACGACCACGGCGCCGCACGACGCGGACATGCTCGGCCGCGAGAACGACGTGAAGGTGAACCTCACGGAGTTCCTGTCCGGCAGCCCCTCCTCCACCTTGCCGACCCTCGACGCCTCCCGGCTGGCCCTGGCCGCCTCCGTGGCCGGCCTCAGCAAGATCATCAGCCAGGACCCTCTGCCCGCGGACGCCGAGACCGCGGACGGCTATCACCGAAAGGCGCTGGACGCGATGTACGCCGCCGACCAGGCGATCGCCAACATCGAGTACGCGCGGCGCGCGGCCTCGCCCGCCTTGGCCGCGATGGCCGCCGACGCCGAGGCCCGCTACGCCGTCGCCATGTCCAACCCCAAGACGACGCCCGTGGAGCTCAAACGCCTGGCCGCCCAGGCCGCCGACCTCAATCGCATGCAGGGCAGCGTGGACCGGGGCCTCGCCGCCGCCTACAAGCTCGGCGACGAGGACAGCACGGTGGCCGCGGCCCTGGTGCCCGATTCCACCGCCCTGGCCCTGGCCGCCGCCGTGAGCGCCGCCGTCTCCGACGTCCAAGCCGATATCGCCGCCGTCCAGAGCAAGGCCGTGCCCGACGCCTCGCTCGCCGCCGCCCTGGGCTACAGCCGCAAGACGCTGAACCGCGGCATGCGCGAGTGGTCGACGATCGGGGGCAACTACATCCCGGCGACGGACGAGGGCGGCCTGCTGCCCAAGGGCGACCGGCACTCGGCCGTGGCGGTGACGACGGCCGATCGCGACATGATCGCCGCCCTCGCCGCGCTCAACCAGGTCGCGCAGGTGACCCGGTAGACGGGCCGGGGGGCGCCGGCGCAAGAGGATTGCCCCAGAGGCCGGCGGCCTTCGCCAGCTTCAAGACGGCGAAGCTCGCCTCCGTCACCACCTTCTCCCAATCCGTCTCGCCGCGCGCGATGCGGTCGAGCTCCTCCTCCATGCGCGCCGTGTAGGAGAGGTCGATGAAGTCGCCGGAATAGTGGCGGACCAGGAAATCGGTCACGCCGAGGCCCAGCTGCGTTGCGTGCAGCTTGCGCTTCTTCTCCTCCACGTAGCCGCGCGTGAGGATGCGGTTGAGGATGGCGGCGTAGGTAGACGGCCGGCCGATGCCGTCGTGCTCCAGCTTCTTGATGAGCGAGGCCTGCGTGTAGCGCGCCGGGGGTTTGGTCGCTCGCTTCGCGGCAGACAGGCCGCGAAGCGAAAGCTCGTCTCCCACCCGAAGGATCGGCAGCTCCGCGGATTCGTCGTCGTCTTCCTTGTCTTTGTCCTTCTTCTCGGCCGTCGCGTCCTCACCCGTCAGCTTGCGCCAGCCGTCGAACAACACCACCTTCCCCTTCGCCTCGAACACGCCCATCGGGACGACCGTCCCGTCCGGCTTCTTCCACGTCCCCGGCGCGCAGGCCGCCTGGATGGCCGTGAGCTGGTCCTTGCCGGGCGCCATCTGGCAGGCGATGAAGCGCTGCCAGATCAGCGTGTAGAGCTTGCCGACATCTCCGGCGCCGACGCCGTCGGCGCCGGACTCCGGATGCGTCGGCCGTATCGCTTCATGCGCCTCTTGGGCGTTGGCGGCCTTCGTGGCGTGCACGATCGGCTGCGCCGGCAGATATTCCTTGGGGAATTCTTTTTCGATCAGCCGCCGCGCCATCTCCACCGCCTCCGGCGCCAGCGCCGTGGAGTCCGTGCGGTGGTAGGTGATCTTGCCGTCCTCGAAGAGCGACTGCAGCAGCTTCATCGTCGCGTCCGGGTTCAGCTTCAGCCGCACCGAGGCGGCCTGCTGCACCGTGGCCGTCGTGAAGGGCGGCGGGGCGTGGCGCAGGCCGTCGCGCCGCTCGCAGGCGAGCACCTCCCAGCGCTGCTTGCGGCACCAGTCCACCGTCTTCTCGGCGACGGCGGCGTCGGTCAGGCGCTGGCCCAGCGGCTGGCCCTTCCAGGCCACGAGCTTGGCCTTGAACGGCGGCGGCGTGCCCGGCTTCTCCAGGTCCGCGCCCAGAACGTAGTAATCGACGGCGTTGAACCTGGCGATCTCTTTCTCGCGCTCCGCCACCACGCGCAGGGCCGCGGACTGCACGCGGCCGGCGCTCTTGGCGTCCTTGCCGAGCTTGCGCAGCGTCGGGCTCACCACCCAGCCCACGACGCGGTCGAGCACGCGCCGCGCCTGCTGGGCGTTGACCAGGCGCATGTCGATGTCGCGCGGCGAGGAAACGGCCTTCTGCACCTCGGCCTTGGTCACGGCGTGGAAGACCACGCGCTGGTAGGCCCGCCGGCCCAGCAGCTGGCTGACGTGCCAAGCGATCGCCTCGCCTTCGCGGTCGGGGTCGCTGGCGAGGAGCACGGTCTCCGCCTGCTTGGCCAGGCCTTCGAGCTCGGCCACGGCGCGCTGCGACTTCTCGAGCGGCTCGTAGGTGGGCTTCACCTTGCCGGCGTCGAAGGCCACGGCCAGGCCGCCTTTGGCGGGAAGGTCGCGCACGTGGCCCATCGAGGCCGCCACGCGGTAGTCCTTCCCGAGGAGCTCGCGGATCTTCTTGGCCTTGCTGGGCGACTCGACGATGACGAGCTTCAT
>CAZZGQ010000352.1:0-3549 GCA_964653765.1 uncultured Elusimicrobia bacterium
CACGGCAGACTCTGAATCTGCTTTTCTAGGTTCGAATCCTAGTCCCGCAGCCAATTCAGACGCTCATCAAAACTGACCCTGTCGCCGACGACCTGGAAACCTAAGTCCGGGAGCGGCCGCAGGGTCAGCCTCATTTTGGAGGCGGCCGGGTTGTAGATGATCTCCTGCACGAGCAGCGTCATCAGCTCCTTTTGGTGCTGCGGCGTCAGACGGGGGAAGTAGCGCGAGAAGTTCTCCAGGTTGCGGCGGATCAGGTCGGCGTCGATCTGACGGCTCTCCAGCTCGACGATCTCGGCGTCGAGCTTCTGGACCCGCGTCTCCAGCTCCTCGCGGTTTCCTTGCCGCTCGCCGAGCCGGTCCATCAGCGCGCGGAATTGCGGCGCGCTCGGCCCCTGCGCGGCGAGGATCGCCGTGATGTTGGAAACCTCGGCCTCGGCGCGGCCGATCTCGGCGATCAGGCGCGTCCGCTCCCGCTGCTTGTCGGGAAGCTCCGAGCTCGTCATCTCGCGGGCGCGCTTGACGACCTGGTCGACGACAGCCTGGTTCTTGCCCAGGAAACCTAGGCGATCGAGCACGAGCTTCTCGACCTCTCGCGCCGGCGCGCTCTTGGTCGTGCAGGCGCTCTTGTCGAGCTTATTGACCGAGACGCACTTGTAGTAGAAATACTTGCGGCCCTTGGCATAGGCGAAGTTCGGCGTCATCTGCCGGCCGCAGGTCCCGCAGCGCACCAATCCGCGCAGCAGGAATTGGTGCTTGTCCTGGTTGGGCGACTTGTTCTTCTGGCCGTTGCTGGCGAGCTGGCGGACGGCGCGCTCGAAGATATCGGAGTCGACGATCGGCTTGTGCTCGCCCGCGTGGACGTCGCTCTTATGGCGAATCTTGCCAGTGTAGACCGGGTTGCGCAGCACGTAGTCGAGGTTGCCCTTGTTGAAGCGCCGACCGCCGCGTGCTAATCCCTCGCGCGTCGTCCAGCGCTTCATGCGCAGGCCCTGCTTGTTGAGCGCGATGGCCGTTTGGCTCAGGGACTTCGTCCTGAGATAGGTTTCGTACATGAGGCGCACCTGCTTGGCCTCGGTCTCATTGACGACGAGCTTCTTGGTGTCGGGATGGATGTCGTAGCCGAGGACAGGCTGGCCGCCTGGCCACTTGCCCTTCTTGGCCATGGCCGCGCGCTTGTCGCGGGTGCGCTCGCTGATCAACTCGCGCTCGAACTGGGAGAACTCGACCAGGATCGAGCGCATGAGCCGGCCCACGGACGAGCTGGTGTCGATGGGCTGCGTCACCGAAAGGTAGACGATGCCGTGGCGGTCGAACGTCTCCAGGATGTGGATGAAATCCTTGGTGTTGCGGCTGAGGCGGTCGTATTTGTAGCTGACGACTGCCTGGAATTTGCCCAGCCTGGCGTCGGCCAGCAGTTTTTTGAGCCCCGGCCGGTCCATGTTGCCGCCCGTGAAGCCGGGGTCGTTGTATTCGATGGGATAGACGCGCCAGCCTTCGGCCTCGCGGCTCTTGATGAAGGCCTGGCAATACTCCCGCTGCGAGTCGAGCGACGTGAAGTCCCCGCCCAGGTTCTCGTCCGTCGACTTGCGGGTGTAGATAGCGCACCACTTGGCCGGCTTCTTCTCGGGCGTCATAGCGGCGATCCTATCATATTCAAGCGCCGATCTCATCGATCAAAACTGGCTGCTCGGCCGTCATCATCGCCAGCAACTCGACGATGCGGTCCCAGCGTTCGTCGATTGTCATCTCCTCCGGGTCCATCAGCTGGTGATGATCCCGCAGGCGCGGTGTGCCGTGCTTCCTATCCAGCTGCGGCCTCTCGATGTTCGTGTTCTTGTTCAGCAATGTCCTCCGTGCGGGCCGGTCCTGGCCGGCCTTGTTTTAGGGGAGTCCAAGTACCCCGACTTGACGACGCGACACGGCCCTCACTTGAGCTCGAACCAGAACTCAGGCCGCGTGCTCCTGAGGCACGAGAAAGGGTATGAGCCGTCCCACAAGCCGATGCCGAATCGCCCGAGACGTGGCGGCGCGCGGAATTCAAGCTCGCCATCGAAGTGCCCGTAGCCGAGGCCATCAAGGCTGACCTGCCGAAGCGCTCGGCCGCTTGAATCGTAGACCGTGACCCCGCAGATGCGCGAGTCATGGAGATATTGGATGAACTCGACCTTGAACCGGAAGCGATCGCCATGGGAACGGAGCGACTTGGAATCGACGATCCAGCCGTCTAGGATGAAGTGGGGCGGGCTCACGCGGCGCGTCCTCCAGGCCGGGACCGGTTGCGCCGGCGCTGTGCCGGCGAGGAAGTCTTGAATCGCCGTCCAGGCCATCCGTCCGGCCACGCAAAGGGAGATCAGACCCGCGATCACGGCGGCGATCTTCGCCCGGAATAAGAGATTCTCCCGGCGCTCGCGCCGCGCGGCTTCCCGCTCGCGGCGGGCTTGGTCTTCGGCCCGGCGCAGCGCCAATTGGGCCTCTTCGAACTCCCGCTGGAGGTCGTGCGGCGACCGCGCCACCAGCTCACGAGAATCCGGCGCGGCAGTAGCGGGCGCGGTCGCCCTTGGCGGCTCGGCAGGCCGAGCCGGCAGCGGCCGAAGCGTCGGCTCGGCCGGGTCGACCGAGAACTCGACGCCGTCCGCGTCCGCAAGCCGCGCTCGATGTTTGGTGTTCTGGAAGTCGTCCAGCAGGCAGAAGACGTGCCGGGGCCGCTCGTTCCGGAAGCCGCGCCGGACCTCGGACTGGAGCGCCCGCAGGATCGCCCCGTCACCGCAGATCCACCAAACTTGATCGAGGTCCAGGCGCTGCTTGAGCTGCCTAAGCGACTCGTCCAGCTTGTCGCGGTTTTTCAGGGTGAGCTCGACTTCGAGCCCTACTTTCTCAGGCTCGGCGCCCGGCCACTGGTAGAGGAACTCGCCGTCGCAGAGCTTCTGCCGGCGCTCGACTTGCCGCTCCCAGAGCAGGCTTTCGGGCATGAATTCCCGGACGAGCGGATGGCTGTCTAACACCAGCCCGACCCTCGCGCAGGCCATCCGATGGGTAAAAATGAACGGCTTGAAATGCTGCGGCAGGAACCGTCTCTTGAGCCGCAATCTCCCGAATTTTTCCAGCGTCCGGTACCCCTTCGGCTTCAGATAGACCGCTTTCTTCGGTTGCTTTTCAGTCTCAAAGTCTGCGATCAGCCCCTTCTCCCGCAGCGTCCCGAGCACCTTGTACGCGTGTGTTTGATTGGCATAAATCAGCTCCACTTCCAGCCTCGTCAGGTAGCCGTACTCCGCTGTCTTCTGCATCAAATAGATCATCTTCTCTGTCAGTGGTTTTGACCTCAGATCATCCTCTTTCCTCTGTTCAGTCCCCAGGTCTTCTTCAATCCCTTCAGGAACCTCCTCCACCACCTCGATCAGATCAGTCCCAGTCTCTTCCAAATTGTTCTCCTTTGGTTTCTCCCGTATCCAACCTATTGCCCCATTTCGAACCCTTGCTACGATCTCTTCATCATCTTCGTAGGGGGAGGGTGGTCAGTGGCGAATGGGACGAAGGCGCGGCATTGAAATC
>CAZZGQ010000353.1:0-3525 GCA_964653765.1 uncultured Elusimicrobia bacterium
TAGGCGTCTTCGTATTGGTTGATCATGCGGGTGAGGGTGAAGCGTTCGAAGACCCAGGCGCGGGCTTGGGCGCCCAGGCGCGTCCTCAGCGCGGGATCGGCGCAGAGTTCTGCCAACCTTCTCGCAAGCGCTTCGGGCTGGCGCGGGGGGACGAGCAGGCCCGTCTCGTTGTCGCGGACGGCCTCGGGGACGCCGTCGACCGAGGAGGCGACGACGGGAAGGCCGAGCGCCATGGCCTCGAGCAGGGCGTTGGGGAGCCCTTCCCACAAGGAAGGCAGGGCGAAGACGTCGATCGTGGAGAGCCAGGCGGTGACGTCGTCGCGCTCGCCGAGCAGCCAGACGGCGGTGGACAGGTTGAGCCGCTTGATCTGCGTCTCGAGGGCGTGGCGCTTGGGCCCGTCGCCGATGATGACGAGGCGCGCGGGATACTTCTTGCGTAAGCGCGCCAGCGCGTCGAGCAAGACGGAGTGGCCCTTCTGCGCGTCGAGCCGTCCGATCGCCCCGATCAGCAGCTCCTGGCCGCCCAGCCGCAGCTCCAGGCGCTTTTGCTGGCGGTCCATCTTGGAGGCCGGCCAGCCGGCCACGTCGATGCCGTTGTAGATCGTGCGGACCTTCTCGGGCTTGTAGCCGAGACGGCGGACGAGGAACTGCCGGCTGGCCTCGCACTCGGCGATCAGCATGTCGTCGCGCCCCTTGAGCGCGCGATCGATGAGCAGCGTCAAAGCGGAGCGGGACCGGTAGTTCACGCGCGGCGACGTGACGAGCTTGAAGCGGTGCTTGGCGCGGCCCTTGGCCAGGCGGCAGAGCTGGATGGCCTGATACATCACCGCGTGGACGACGTCGGGCTTTTGGTAGTCGATGAGCTTGCTCAGCTCGCGCACGTGCTTGAGCGAGGGCCGGCCGCGCAGGTCCAGCGAATAGGTGGCGACGCCCAGCGCCTTGAGGCGCTCGGCGTAGGGCCCGTAAGGCTTGAGGCTCACGACGCCGGCGACCTGGAACTTGCGCGGGTCGAGCAGCGTCGCCAGGCAATAGACCGTCTTCTCGGCGCCGCCGAGCGTCGTCGACGTCGTGACGAAGAGGATCCTCAAGCTTTGAAGAACCCGCGGACGGCTTTGACGACGCGCGCGGCTTCGGCGGCCGACAGCTCCGGATACAGCGGCAGGGCGAGCGCCTCGCGGCTGGCGCGCTCGGCGTTGGGGAAGTCCTCGGCTTTGAGGCCCAACCCGCTGTAAGCGGGCTGCGCGTGGACGGGGATCGGGTAGTAGACCCCCGTGCCGATGCCCTGGGCCTTGAGGTGGGCCATGAGCTCGTCGCGGCGCTCCGTCCGGATCACGTAGAGGTGGAAGGTGGGCTGGGTTCCGTCCTCGTCGAAAGGCGGCAGGACGACGGGCAGCCCCGCCAGCTTGTCGTTGTAGTACTTCGCGTGGGCGCGGCGCTTGCCGCTCCACTCGGAGAGGTGCTTGAGCTTGACGCGCAGCACGGCCGCCTGCAGTTCGTCGAGACGGCAGTTGGAGCCCACGCGGCTGTGCCGGTAAGCCTGGCCCACCTCACGGCCGCAGTTGCGCAGCTCCTCCAGCGGCCGCAGCAGCGACTCCTCGTTGACGGCGATCGCGCCGGCGTCGCCGGCCGCGCCCAGGTTCTTCGAAGGGTAGAAGCTGAAGCAGGCGAGATCGCCGAAGGACCCCGCGGGCTTGCCCTTGTACTTGGCGAGGTGGGACTGGGCGCAGTCTTCGATGATCCGCGTGCCGCGCGGCAGCACGGCACGCAACCCGTCGATGTCGGCCGGTTGGCCGAAGAGATGGACCGGGACCACGGCTTTCGTCTTGGCCGTGATCTTCCGTTTTACGTCGTCGACCGAGAGGGTCATCGTGCGCCAGTCGATGTCTACTAAGACCGGCGTCGCGCCGAGCACCGACACCGCCGTCGCCGTGGCGATGAACGTGAAGGTCGGCACGATGACCTCGTCGCCTGGTCCGACGCCGCAGGCGTTGAGCGCCAGCTCGAGCGCCGAGGTCCCGGAGTCGCACCCCAGCACCTTCGGCAGGCCCAGGGCGGCGGCGAATTCCTGCTCGAAGGCGCGGCCCTGCGGGCCCATGATGTAGACGCCGGAGTCGATCACGTCCCCGACGGCCTTCTTCAGCTCCCGCGAGAGCTTCTTGTGCTGCTTGGCCAGCGTCAAAAGAGGGATGGATTGGACGGGCATCAGTAGGCTCCGCGCGCGAAGAGCATGGCGGGGACGGTCTTGAGGATGATCTCGAGATCGAGGCCCAGCGACCAGTGCTCGATGTAGAAGAGGTCCAGGGCGAAGCGCTGCTCGTTGGAGACGTCGCTGCGCCCGGAGACCTGCCACAGGCCGGTGATGCCGGGCAGGATGTTCATGCGCTTCTTGGAGATGGTGCCGAAGTCGCGCTCGAGCGCCTCGAGCTCCCCTGTGGTGAGCGCCAGCGGCCGCGGGCCGACGACGCTCATCTCGCCGCGCAGCACGTTCAGGAACTGCGGGAACTCATCCAGCGAGAAGCGCCGCAGCCACTTGCCCACCCGCGTGATCCGCGGGTCGTCCTTGGCCTTGAAGAAAGCCCCGCCGGTGCCGTGCGTCTCCTTCACCTGCTTGATCAGCTTCTCGGCGTTCACGACCATCGTGCGGAACTTGTACGCGTGGAAGACACGGCCTTTGTAGCCGTAGCGCTTCTGCGTGTAGAGGATGGGCCCTTCGGAGTCGAGCTTGATGAGGAGGCAGATCAACGCCATCGGGAGCGCCGTGACCGTGAGGAGCGCCCCGCTGAAGGCCAGGTCGAAGGCGCGCTTGGCCACGAAGTTCAGCTTGTTCATGGACGCGTGCTGGATCTTGTAGGCGGGCAGGCCGAGCGTGTGGTCCATGAGGACCTCGCCCAGCCGCAGCTCGAGGAGGTCGGGCACCATCTTGAAGCTGACGCCGCGGGCGTCGCAGGCCTCGGCGGCGGCCAGCACGCGGTCGTGGGGCAGGGAGGAGCGCAGCAGGATCAGCTCGTAGAAGGGGCGCGAGGCCAGCGTGCGCTCCAGCACGGCGCCTTCCGGCAGGTCGCGCAGCTCGTGGATCTCGGCTTCGGGGTGGCGGCGGCGGATGCGATTTTTCAATTCGTCCGCGACGGCGGACGATCCCACGATGAGCACGGGCCGCGCCGCCTCGAAGCGGGCCAGCCAGGAGTCGATCCACTGCGTGGCGACGTGGGACAACGAGACCAGCATCGTCCCGATCGGCAGCGTCAGCAGCTGCAGCAGGCGGGAGTACTCCAGGCGCGAGTAGATGTAGCTGCCGGCCAGCGTGGCGGCCGTGCCCATGATGGCGCCTTTGACGATCTGCAGGAAGCGGTCGGTGGCCGACATCCAGTTGGAGCTATAGAGCTTGCACGAGTACCAGAAGATGGCCAGCCACAGCGGCACGATGGCGTAGAGCAGGTGGGCGTAAGGCGCCCAGTCCGGGACGCCGCCGCCGCCCGGTATCGGGAAGCGGCTCACCCACCAGGCGGAGCGGAAGCGGACCATGTA
>CAZZGQ010000354.1:0-3511 GCA_964653765.1 uncultured Elusimicrobia bacterium
AGCCCCTGGCGACCGCCGCGCTGTTGGCTTCGACGTGCTGGCTCGCCCTGCGCGCCTTGTCCGGCGTCTTCGCTTGGACCTTGGGCGCCGGCGAGTCCTCGTCGAGGGGCGCGCGCCGCGCCGCGGCGTGGACGGCGGGCTTGGCCGCCGTCGCCGTCGCGCTGCAGGCCGTGGGCGCCGCTCGCTACGACGCCGGGCAGCCTTCGTTGGCGCGCGCCGCCGGATTGCCGCCGCCGCCGGCGGGCTGGCGCGCCGTGTCCATCCTGACCATGGCCGATGGCGCGGCGGCCCAGGAGCCTTTCGAGCTGCCGCTGGGCGAGGCCGGGTCCTCCGACTATGGGGCGGCCCGCCTGGCCGCCGTGGAAGCCTACGCGCGCCGCGGCCCGTCCGTGTACCGCCGCGCCGCGCTGCGCTTCCTGTACTCCGGGGAGGCGTTCGAGCTGGACGGGGAGGCTCTCCGCCGGGCGCTCGACCTCGGCGTCTCGCTCGGCGATCCCCTGGCGCGAGTGCTGGCGCTCTCGCAGCTCGGCTGCGCCCCGGCCACGCCGGAGAACCTGCGCCGCCTCGACGCGCTCGCCGACGAGTCGCGCTTCGCGATCGGGCCGGCGGCGGCGGCCAAGCTGGCGGCCGCCTACGCGCGTTTCGGCCATCCCGCCGCGGCGCGCGTCTGGAAGGAGCGGGCCGAATCCGGGCCGGACGGCCTGCCTCAAGGCCTGCTCGACGTCGTCGACGGCCGCGGGCCGCTCGGCCGCGTGGGCGGCCGCCTGCGCGGCCTGGCCGGGGCGCGCCTGGGCCTCTATTGCCGCACGGACGTCTACTCGCCTTACGCGCTGGGCCCTTCCCAGCTCGTGGCCGGGACGGCGCCGGGACGCGACGGCCGCTTCACCTTTGGCGAGCTCCCGGCGGGCTCTTACTTCCTCGCCGTCGCCGCCGACGCGCCGCGGCCCTGGGCCAAGCCGTGGCGGCTGCGCGGCCATCGCGGGGACCTGGTGGTGACGATCGAGCGGCCGAAGGCTTCCGTCGACCTCGAGGTAGCGCGCTAGGCGCTTCTCAACGACGAGGGCGGTAACCCGGGCCTCGCAGCGGGCGTCCCGGGCGCGCATCCGTAAGCTTGCCTTCGTGGACCACGAGCTCGCCGTTGACCATCACGTGGATCATGCCGTCGCTATAATGCCGGTAATCGGCGTAAGTCGACCGGTCCCGGACCTTGGCGGCGTCGAAAGCCACCAAGTCCGCCATGAAGCCCGGCCGCACGAGGCCCCGGTCCCAGATCTTAGCCCTGCTCGCGGGCAGTGACGTCATCTTCCGGATCGCCTCCTCCAGGGTGAGCAGGCCCAATTCCCGGACGTATCGGCCCAGGATCCTGGTGACGGAGCCCCAACCGCGAGGGTGCGAGAACGTGTTCGCCGTGATGCCGTCCGTCGCCTGCGCGCCGGTATCCGTGCCCAGCGAGACGAACGGCTGTCGCAACGCTAGCTGCACATCCTCTTCGCTCATCATGAACATGACGCCGAAGCCGACGGTCGTGTCGTTTTGGATGAGGTCCATGAGGACGTCGAGCGGATCCTTGTCCTCGGCGCGGGCGATCTCGTCGAGCCGCCTTCCCTGGTACTTTCGCAGCTCCGGATTGTCGAGCCCGGCGATCAAGATGCCCGAAGCGCCTCCGGAGCCGAGGTACTGGTTCTCCCAGGCGGCACCGGGACGCAGGATATCCGCCTTGATCTTGGCGCGCTGCGCCGGGTCTCTCAGACGCTCGAGAAGAGCTTCCCGGCCGCCTTCTCTCGCCCAAACCGGCAGATTGGCGTCGAGCCGGTTGGACGCCGCGTCGTAAGGGTAGTGATCGGCCGCCACGTCGAGGCCGGCGTCCCGGGCGGCCTTGATGCGAGCCAGGACCTGCTTCATGCGGCCCCAGTTCTGCTTGTAGGCCATCTTCAGGTGATGGATGTTGGCCGGTATATCGGCTTCGCGCGCGACGCGGAATACCTCGTCGAGGCTGGCGTCGATCTGGTCCGCCTCCGAGCGCTGATGCGTGGCGTAAGACCCGCCGTAGCGCGCCGCAACCTTGGCGAGCGCCGTCAGCTCCTCCGTGCTCGCGAACACGTCGGGAACGTATTGGAGCGACGAGGACAAGCCGAAGGCGCCCATCTCCATCGCCTCGGCGACCTCCGCTTCCATCGCCCGCAGCTCGGCGTCCGTAGCCGGTCGATTCTCGCGGCCGATCACGTGGTCGCGCACGCCGCCGGCGGTGATGAACGTTCCCATGTTGATCGCGGAGCGGTTCTTTGTGAACGCCTGGAAGTAGGACTCCAGGTCCGTCCAGCCGGGGACGCCCTGCGCGTCGTAGTAGGCTCTTCGCGCCGTGAGCCGCCTGGCGTCGCGGTGGGAGGCGGCCCCTTGGCTCCCTTCGCCCGTGATCTCCGTGGTGATGCCCTGCGTGACCTTGCTTGCCGCCCGGTTGTCAAGGAAGATCAGGAACTCCGATTGGCCGAGCAGGTCGATGAATCCGGGAGCGACGACCAGACCCGTCGCGTCGACCCGCCGTCCGGCGGTCCGCTCGCCGAGTTTGCCGACCTCCTTGATCCGGTCGCCTTTCACGCAGACGTCGCCCCGGAAGGCGGGCGCTCCCGACCCGTCGACGATGGCGCCGCCCACCAATAGGACGTCGCATTCGTGGTCCATGGCCGAGAATCGGGCGCGCAGCGCCGCGAGTATCGCGGCGACGAAAGAGCGTATTCGAACGGCCAACGAATCCCGCGGGCCGGCGGACGCGCTACCCTGGACGGCGCGCGCGATCCCACGCTCGTGCTCGAGCGGTTGCCGTCGATCATCGCGAGCCCTATCGAGCGGCGGGGGCTCGATCCCGTTCTGCGAAGAGCCGCTCACGGCGAGACTCCGTCTCGACGAGGCCCCGTCAAAGGCCTCGCCGCCGCCGCTCTCATCGTCGGCTGCCGCCTGGACCACGCGGTCGAGCTGAGGCCGCGATCCTGCGAAGGCGGCAACGGGCGCCGCCTCGGCTGCGACCGGCGCGGCGTCCGGAGCGGCGCTGGCGGCCTGAGGCGAAGGCGGCCCGGGCGCGATCAGCGGCGCCTCCGGCAAGGAAAGAGAGTGCAGGACCGCGGCCTGCGCCGAGCCGTTAAGGATCCCGACGATCACGGTGGCCGCTATCGATCTCATGCTGGGATCATAGAATACACCCATTTCCCCGTTCGCAGTCGGTCGGCCCGTACCGAGGCCGGTAATTGACCTCCTTGCTCCTAGGACTTTCGGGGCCGGCTCGTCCGTTCGATCTAGTCCGTCGCGCGGTCGAACGTGATCGGCTTGTCGGTCTTCGGGATCACGCGGAACTGGTAGGAACGGACCGGGGCGTTGCCGTTGGGATCGGCGATCTCGGCCATGCGCGGGAAGAGGCGATAGCGCACCGAGACGCCGCCGGCGCGCGTCTGCACGCCCAGGACCTCGACGGCCGACTTCATATCCGGGGCGACGACGAGCACGACCTCGCTGCGATCGT
>CAZZGQ010000355.1:0-3511 GCA_964653765.1 uncultured Elusimicrobia bacterium
ACGACCCGCCCCCGGCGCCCGTCCCCAATCCGCCGACGGCTCACGATCCTGGGCCAAGCGATCCGCCGTCGCCAACGACTTGCGAGGGAAAACCTTTGCCGAACTGCGCTGCTGGCTATACCGCCGCCTGCGGTAACGTGGGAGGAGCGTACTGTTTTCCCACCGGTGCTGCATGCAATTCGAATAAGCCGGGCCCCGCGAGGTATTGTGAGCTGCCTCGCGTCCCATACTGCCGGGGCTCGACCTGGTGGTGCGAGTAGAGATATCTCGTCAAACGGCCTCCAGAAGATGCGGGAGGATCTATCTCTTCAGTCGTTTCTGGCTGTATTTTCCGCCCACCAAGCCGCCGCGGGCTCCTCCTCTGCCGTTTGGCTCTGAAGCGAGGGAGGATAGCCAGTTGGACCCGCGCTGCGACGACGAACGCCAGGACTGGGCTGGGCGCGGCGTCAGCGCACTGGAAGAATCGACGATCGCAAGCCATACTAGGCCAATGACGATTGAACTCGCGGTGGACTGCTTGGTGTGCGGCGTGCCGTTGACCGGCGTGATCGGGACCGCGCTTTCCTCGCTCGGGCTGGGGCGCAGCCCGCGTAACCCCAACTGCTGCACGCGCTGCAATACGCATATCGAAGAAGGTCGGCTGGTCGAGATCACGATGCTGTTCGCCGACCTGTCAGGCTTTACCGAGTTCACCAACCGCGTGGGAGCCGAGCATTCCTACGAACTCGTGGATGCCTATTTGCGTAAAGCCGCCGCGGTCGTGGCGGGGCACGGAGCGTTCATCGATAAGTTCATGGGCGATTCCATCATGGCGTTCTTCAACGTCCCCATCAAGCGGGCCGATCACTCGGCGGCGGCCTTCGCCGCGGCTTGCGAGTTGCAGAATTCGATGCCCGCCCTATCAAGGGAGCTGGGCTTCGAGCTCAAGGCAGCGATCGGCATCGCCTCGGGATACGCGCGGGTAGGCCGTCTCGGCTCCGATGACGCCAAGGACTACACCGCCATCGGGGAGGTGGTAAACCAAGCGGCGCGGCTCCAGGCGCAGGCGCGCGCCGGCGAGATACTGGTGTCGTCTTGCGTGTACGAGAAGGTGCGCGGCGCTGTCCCCGGCGTGCCTCCGGAGTCCTTGGCGCTCAAGGGATTTTCCGAACCCGTCGTGGCCCATCGGCTGAACGCCGCCGCTGGAAGGACGAATCCATCGATACCCGTCCCGCTCATCGGGCGGCGTCGCTTGGGGGGCGGCGCGCTGGTGATGGCCATTCTTGGCGGCGGCTGCCTGGGGAAGATCTTTGCGGGCTCCGCGGCATTGGCGTTCGGGCTGGGGTCGAGCTCGGCGCTCCTGGCTCTGGCTCGTCGATATGATGAGTCCGCCATGCGTCTGCCGCTTGTGATCGCGGCCTCGATTGCGGCCATCGCGAGCCTCTGGCTGGCGGCGCGCGAACGACGCGACCGTGCGCGCGTCGAAGCGCGTCACGGATGCATAGTCCCCAGCGTCAGGGAGAAGCGTCGCAACATCGCCGTGACGGCGGGCTCTCTCGTGGCGCTCGTTCTGGTGGCGATCGAATTGATCACGCACTACCACGCGCACGGCCACTTGTGAGCTCGCTGCTCGCCTAAGCGGTATTGAAGAACCCCGGCGGAGGCCTTATACTGACGAAATCCAGTCCAGGGCGTTTTGTGAGGCGCATAACCCCGATCGTCGCCCTCTTGCTCGCAGTCCTCTG
The DNA here is from genome assembly GCA_964653765.1 of uncultured Elusimicrobia bacterium. Taxonomy (GTDB): domain Bacteria; phylum Elusimicrobiota; class Elusimicrobia; order UBA1565; family UBA9628; genus JAGWUP01. The sequence goes on from CAZZGQ010000355.1 coordinate 1,725, forward strand.
CGGAGCCGCATCTGCGGACTCGTCGGCCGACGCATCATCGCTCGAGTCGGGAATCAAGCAGGCGTTCCTGACGGGGGAGGCAGTCCCGGAAGCGGGAACGGGCCCGGGCCGGGACCGAGCCCTGGCGCTGCGGCAACTCGTGCTGGCCGTGCAGGCGGGCACTGACGGCTCCGACGATCAAAAGAAGAAGCTCCGTCAAGACATCGACTCCCTTTCAGCTCGCATCGGAGCGCCGCCGCAGACAGTGATCGACGCGTACCTGTCTCGGATCAAGGGAGCGCCTCGTCCCATGAGCGGGACGTCGAACGCGCCAGAAAGGAATGGTCGATTCGCACCGTCCAGGTCCGGCGAGGAGCACGACCGAGTCGCGGGCGTGCTGGCGCGGGCCGATGCCGCCGTCGGCGACGCCTGGAGGTCTCCCGCGAGCGCGGGTCTTCCGCCGGCTTCGTCGAACGAGAACACCGGCCGATCGTGCCCCGCCGGCCCCGAACCCGATCCTGAAGCCCGCCGAACTTCGGGCGCCGAGTTCGGATATAACTCCAACTTGGAATCCTTCGGGCAACGGGAGTCTTCTTGACAATATCGGCGATTACATCCATTCGTGGATATTTTTAAAGCAGGGCGTGGATGACGAACGGCTGGCCCAGATCAAGCGCGAAGCCGAAGCAGCCTGCGCCGGCGGCTGGAGCGCGGGCTGCCTTTGGTCCAAAACGGCGGGTTTCTCCGGGTATGTCGTGACGGGACTAGAGCAGCAAGGCGGGGATCTTACGAGCCCGGACGTGCGGACCAGACAGCTCGCCGCGCTGCGCATGACGCCCGCCGCCTTGGTCGAGAGCGGCCCTCGAGCGATCTCGGCGATCGCCGGCGCGTATCGAGCGGGTGGTACGTTATCCTCGATCAAGGCCGCTTCCCTCGCGTCCTTCGGTGCCGTCATCGACGCGACCACGTTCGGCATAGGAGGAACGGTTGAAAAAAGCCTGGTAAAAGACGCCGAGAGGACTTTGCAGAAGGGGCTGATCGGAGAGATCCCGATCAGGAAGGAGGCCGGTCTGACGGCCGCCGAGATCCCCGACGGCCTGATGAGCCCGAACGCGAAGTCCGGTTTCTTCAGCGACGCCGTCGTCGAGAGACGCCGGCAAGCCGCGGACACGTTGCGTGGTCTCCAGCAAGGCGTAGAGAATGGGATCGTATTTTTCGGAGACCGCCCCGGCTCGAGCGCGGCGATCGACAACGCGCGCCGGCTCAAGCAGCGCTTCGACCGATCCGGCGAGCGGGTGCTGATCATCTCGGGCCACGGAGGCCCGTTCATCGAAGGGCAGAAGACGTTTGGGACGCATCTGCTCGGTCGCGACGGCAAGAACGTCGCTTGGTTCGCCAACAATGAGTGGGGCGGGCTCGAGTTGCTGGACGTTCTGCGCCGGTCCGGCGTCAGCGTCGCAGGCTACGACAAGATCGTCTTCGCCACCTGCCACGGCGGCAGCGCCTGCGGCCTTTCACGCGTCGTCGATGTCTCTGTCCTCGGCACTCATCCCGTCGGCCAACTCCACTACTCCTCCAACCTCGTCATCGATCGTTCGTCGCCCGAAGGTTATGAAAGGACGATCGGGCCATTCCTTCAAGACCCGGATGCAACGAGAGCCTATCGCTCTGGGAAAGAAGTCGACTTCAAACCTCTGTCCGATTGAGAGCCTATCGCATGAGGGGATCGGTCCGAGGTGTCCTCGCCGAAATAAAGCTCTATCTGTTCGGCAGTCGGACTCAGGATCAGCGCAAAGGCGGCGACATCG
>CAZZGQ010000356.1:0-3507 GCA_964653765.1 uncultured Elusimicrobia bacterium
GGTCACTCTTGTCGCTTGACCCAGGACCCTCTAATGAGTGACACCCTTGTTAACTAGGCGCCGGTGGCCAGCATGACGGCGGAGACGGCGGCCAGGCCCCAGGAGAGGGGAGTGACCTCGCGGCGGCGGCCCACCAGGGCGTAGAGAGCCGCGTGGGCGGCGAAGCCCCAGAGCAGGCCCTGCGTGATCGAGAAGGTAAGCGGGATGAGCACGATCGTGAGGAAGGCGGGCACGGCGTCTTCCAAGCGCGCCAGCTCGAGCGCGGACACGCTGCGGAACATGAGGGTCCCGACAAGGATGAGGACCGGCGCCGTGGCGTAGGCGGGGACGAGGGCGGCGACGGGGGCGAGGAACAGGCACGGCAGGAAGCAGGCGGCCGTGACCACGGACGCCAGGCCGGTGCGGCCGCCCACCTCGATGCCGGCGGAGCTCTCGATGTACGCGGTGCCGGAGGAGGTCCCGAGCAGGCCGGCGCCGAGCGTGGCGAAGGCGTCGACCAGCAGGCCGCGCTGCAGGTTGCGCGGCTCGCCTTTTTCGTCGAGCAGCCCGCAGGCCTGCGAGACGCCCACGAATGTGGAGATCGAGTCGAAGAGGTCGGTCAGCATGATCGCCAGGACGGCCGGCCACAGCGCGGGCTTGAGCGCGCCGGAAAAGGAGAGCTTCCCGACCAGGCTGAAATCGGGCCGGCTTATCCAAGTCTCTGGCGCGCGCAACGCGCCCGACATCCAGCTTGCCGCGGTGGCCGCCGCCATCCCGGCCAAGAAAGCCATCGGGTTCTTTCGCGAGAGAAGCCAGGCGCTGACGAGCAGGCCTAGGATGCAGATCGCCGCCGGCCGTCCCAGGGTCCCCAGCTTGACCAGCGTCACCGGGTCCGCCACCACCATGCCCGCGTTCTTGAGCCCGATGAAGGTGAGGAACAGGCCGATGCCGGCGGCCGAGGCGGTGCGCAGGTTGCGCGGGATCCCGGTCGCCAGGCGGGCGCGCAGCGGGGTGGCCGAGACGGCCACGAAGAGCACGCCGGCCCAAAAGACGATGCCGAGCGCCTCCTGCCAGGACACGCCGCGCCCGGCGACGATCGTGTAGGCGAAGAAGGCGTTGAGCCCCATCCCGGGAGCGACGGCGAAGGGCAGGTCGGCGTAAAGGCCCATCAGCAGCGTCATCGACGCCGATAAAAGCACCGTCGCCGTCATCACGGCCGAGAACGGCATGCTGGTGCCGGAGGACAGGATCGAGGGATTGACGACGACGATGTAGGCCATCGTGAAGAACGTCGTCAGCCCGGCGATGGCCTCGCGCTTCACCGGGAGAGTATAGGCGATTTTGTATAAACGGCGTGTGATCCTTTATGAAGACGCGGAGGTCGTGGCCGCCGCCAAGCCCGCGGGCCGGCCGTCGATCCCGGGCCGCGGCGACGCCGCGGCCGGCGCCTTCAACGAGGAGTTGGAGCGCTCCTTGGGACGCAGGCTGTTCGTCGTCCACCGGCTGGATCGAGACGCCAGCGGCCTGATCCTCTTCGCCAAGACCGAGGCGGCGCATGCCCGGCTGTGCGCCGAGTTCGAGGGTCGGCGCGCCAAGAAGAGCTATCTGGCGCTGGTGGAGGGGGAGGTGGCCGGCCCCGGGGAGGTCGACGCTCCCCTGAAGGCCTTCGGGTCCGGCCGCATGGGCGTCGGCCGGCCGGGCAAGGAGTCGCTGACCCGCTACGCCGTGCGGGCCAAGGGCCGGGGCTGCACGCTCCTCGACGTCGAGCCCCAGACGGGCCGCCGCCACCAGATCCGCGTCCATCTCTACTCCATCGGCCATCCTATCTTGGGCGATCCTTTATATGGGAAGCAACGCCCGGTCGGCGGGGCGCCTCGGCTGATGCTCCACGCCCTGGGCCTGGCCCTGGCAGGCCTGCCGCCCCTGGTCTGCCGGCCGGGCCCGGACTTCCAGGCCGTCCTGGCCGGGCGCTGTGTAGATGCTTCGAACTTTTTTTGAACCCGCGCGTATATATGTTGTAGGATCAAAGCGCCGAGGGCCCAGGCCCTCACATCATGATGGAGGAAAAATACATGTCCAAGATGCTCACGATGCTCGCGATCGCGATCTTCGGCGTCAGCGCCGTCGCGGTGGCTCAGGCCCCGGCCGGTGATCAGAAGCCCGCGGATCAGACGATGCAGCAGCCGGCTGAGAAGCCGATGAAGAAGGGCAAGAAGGCCGCCCACAAGAAGGCGGAGCACCACAAGAAGGGCAAGATGGAGAAGAAGGGCGAGGAGAAGCCGGCCGAGGCTCCCGCCGCTCCCGCCGCGCAGCCCAAGTAAGTCCGTCCGACTGCTGTTCAAACGCCCCCGCTCCGCGGGGGCGTTTTTTTGCGCCCGGCCACCAAAGATTGACGCCTTGTGCACGCTCCCGTCATAGGGCCGGACGGACCTTCGGGTTATAGTGGATCGAGGCCCGGGAGGTTCGCTATGTCGTTCATGGAAAACATGCCGTGGCGTCGCGCCCGCACCGCGGGCGTCGGAGCGATAGAAAACATGCGCAGCGTGATCGAGACGATGGAGCGCGCGTTGGAAGAGCCCTGGGAAGTGACCGGAGCGCGTCTCCTGGGCGCCGACTGGAGCCCGCGCATGGAGCTCCACGAGACCGAGAAGGAGGTCGTCGTCCGGGCCTCCCTGCCGGGTCTCGAGAAGAAGGACATCCACATCGGCGCATCCGAGACCACGCTCTCCATCCGCGGCTTCAAGAGCGTGGAGGCGAAGGAGAAGGGAGATCGCAAGCATGGCGCGGCGGAAGCGGAGGGCAGCTATACGTTCTATCGCAGCTTCACGCTGCCCGCCACCGTGCGCCCGGACGACGTCAAAGCCTCGTACAAGGACGGAGTCTTGACTGTGACCCTGCCGAAGGCGAAACACTCGCAAGTGAAGCGGGTCGCGATCAGTTAGCGGACTAGAACGCGGAGGAACCAGATGCTCGAGAAGCCCTCGTTGCTGGAAATGTTCGAAGATCAGGCGCGCTTGGCGGCGCGCTTCCCGCGCACCGACGTTGGGGAGTTGGGCTGGCTGCCGGCGATGGATGTCAGGGAGCTCGACGAGGAGTTCATCGTCTACGCGGCCCTGCCGGGCGTCGAGCCGCAGGACGTCGTCGTCGAGATCGATTCGGGGGCGCTGACGCTCCAGGGCCGCAGGCGGGAGCGCCAGAACGAGGGCTGGATCAAGCGTGAGATGATCGCCGGTCCGTTCTGCCGGCGGGTGGAGCTGCCGTCGCCGGTGCGCGCCGACGAGATCTCGATGCGGCGGCGCGACGGCGTCCTGGAGATCCACTTGCCGAAGGAGAAGGGCGGAATGCGGCAGTAAGCGGTAGAGCGGACTTCGCGGGTCCCGATCTCGGGGCGGGGGGTCGCCATGGCTCGACGCTGGGTCTGGAGCGCGCTGGACTTGTTGGCGTTGATCTGTCTGGGACAGGCGTGCCTCATCGCGCAGCGGCAGGCGCAGCCGCGCGAGGAGCCGGCCGCGGCGCGGGCGCCCGCGG
>CAZZGQ010000357.1:0-3496 GCA_964653765.1 uncultured Elusimicrobia bacterium
CGCGCGCGCCGGCATCACTGGCCTCCGCCGTAGAGCTTCTCGATGCGGTCCAGGCCGGCCTTCGCGTCCGAGTTGCTGGGATCGAGCTGCAGCGCCAGGCTCCACTCGTCGCGCGCCTTCTCGTAGTCGCCCTTCTGGAAGAAGATCACGCCGGACAGATAGTGCTGCTGCGAGGACTTCTTGGCCTCCTCGGAGCTGGGCGGCGGGGCCGCCGGGGCCGCCGGCGCCTGCTGGGCCGCCGCCTTCGCGGCCGCCTCGGCCTCGGCCTTCGCCTTGGCGTCGGCCTCCGCCTTCGCCTTGGCCTCTTCCTCGGCCTTCTTCTTGTCCTCTTCGGCCTTCTTCGCGGCGACCTCGGCGGCGCGCTTGCGGGCCTCGTCCTCGCGGCGCATCTGCTCCTTGGCGCGGGCGATCAGCTGATCGGCGGCGTTGGCGTCGTAGCCGTAGGTGGTCGCCTTGCGCCACTCGACGATGGCCGCGTCGTACTTGCGGCCCTCGTACAGCTGGCGGCCGGCGGCCACGTGCTGGCTCGCCATCTCCGAGCGGATCTCCGCCATGAGCTTCTGCGCCTTGAGGTTGCCGGGGCCGGCCTGCAGGACCTGGTCGAGCATCTGCAGCGATTCCACCGTCTGGCCTTGGCTGTAGAGGTTGAGCGCCGTCTGGAGCTTGTCGTTGGCGTCCTGCTCGCGCGCCTCGGCCTCGACCTTGGCGATGGCCGCCGTCAAGCGCGGATAGCTGGGATTGAGGACGAGGGCCGCGTACCACTGGTCCAGCGTCTCCTTGAGGCGGTGCTGGCGGTACGCCTTCTGGCCGCGGCGGAAGTGCTCCTCGGCCAGCTCGGCGCGCGCCTTCTTCAGCCAGTAGCGCGCCTTGAGGTTGCTGGGAGCGAGCTTGACGGCCTCCTCCCACTTCCCCGACGCCTCCACGAGGCGGCCCTGGCGGTAGAGCGCCATGCCCTCCTCGAAGCGGTCCTCCACCAGCTTGCGCTCCGAGAACGCGGGGCGCTTGGAGCCGTCGAGCTCGATGGTGGCGCGCTGCAGGATCGAGGCGTCCTGATAGCCCGGATCGATGGCGAGGATCTTCGAGGTCAGCTCGCGCGCGCCGTCGTATTCGCCCTTCTGATACAGGTCGAACGCGTTCTCGTAGACGCTCTTGAGCGTGGCCCGCGTGATGCGCGCCTTCTCCAGCTGGATCGTGTAGATGTACTTCTTCTTGTCGTCCTCGTTGGTGATGGTGCCGAGGTTCACCTTCGAGAGGTCGAGGAAGAGCTGGTCGGTGTCCTTCATCCGGCCGACCTCTTGACCTCTCGCCGCGCTCAGCAACACGAACAGCGCCGCGGGAGGCGCGGCGAAACCCGCGAATCGGCGCATCCAGTTCCTCATCTTAGAATCCGAGGCCTCCCTGGATCAGGGACTTCATCATCGGCGACAGCATCATGATGAACACCGTCGGGAAGATGAAGACGAAGAGCGGGATCAGCATCTTGGTGGACGCCTGGGCGGCCAGCTTCTCGGCCTTGTTGAGGCGGCGGAAGCGCATGTCCGTGGCGTAGTTGCGCAGCAGCTCGACCAAGCTGGTGCCGAGCTCGTCGGACTGCACGATCAGGCCGACGAAGGAGCGGATCTCCTGGACGCCCGTGCGCATGGCCAGGCGCCGCAGCGCGTCCTTGCGCGAGTAGCCGAGCTGGGTCTCGTTGATCATCTTCTCCAGCTCGATCTCCAACTCGGTCTTGTTCTTGGAGTTCTTGAGGATGCGCTCGATCGCCGCCATGTAGTCGAGGCCGGCCTCGATCGTCAGGGCGGCGAGGTCGACGAAGGTCGGGAAGTTGCGCATGATCTCGGCCTGGCGCGTGCGGATGCGGCCGTTGAAGATCGAATCCGGGATGAAGAAGCCGACGACGCCGAAGAGCGCCAGCCCCGGGATGCCGGTCATGAAGTAGAGCATCGCCATGAAGGCCGCGGCCAGCATCTCCTTCATGTGCAGCATCTGCAGCGGCGTGGGCTTGACCGGGCGGCCCATCATCATGTGCAGTTCCTCGAGCTTCACGTCGAGGTGGAAGGTGCGCAGCAGGAAAAGATCGAAGCGCTCGAAGACGCTGCCGTGCGGATTGAGGCTGGAGAAGGCGGTGGTGGTGCCGACCTCGTTCTTGGCCAGCTTCGCGAGATCGTCCTCGTCGTCCGGCGGCGGGGCCAGCAGGCGGTGCGCCGCCGTGTACGCGGCCACGGAGCCGAGCACGCCGACGACGAGCAGCAGCCAATGGGTCGCTTGATCGTTCATCTTAGACCGAGATGTCGCCCAGCTTATTGACGATCTTCATGCCGATGGAGATCCAGATCGTGCAGAACATGAGCACGATGACGCCGAGAGGCGTGAAGTAGAAGTCCTTCATCTGGCGCGGCTGGAAGGCGAACATGATGATCAGCATGATCCAGGGCATGATGCCGACCACGATGGCCTGGATGCGCTGCTGCGCCGTCAGCGCCGCCGTCTTCTCGGTGAGCTTCGCTTCCTCGCGGATGTTCTCGACGATGCGATCGAAGATCTTGGTGAGGTTGCCGCCGACCGAGCGCTGGATCACGACGGCCTTGATCATGTAGGCGAGCAGCCGGCTCTGCACGCGCTCTTCCACGCCCTCGAGCGCCTTCTCCAGGCTCTGGCCGAGCTGGTAGTTCTTGATGCAAAGGCCGAATTCCTCCGAGATTGGAGGCTGCAGGTCGCGCTTGACCATGTCGATGCAGCCGACGAGGTCGACGCCCGACTTGAGGCCGTTGGACATCAAGATCATGGCGTCCATCAGCTGCGCCTCGCACTTCACGCCGCGGCGGAAGCGGATGTTGCGCAGCAGCCAGCTCGGCAGGATCAGGCCGCCGTAGATGCCGAAGCCGGTGAAGATGATGAAGCCGAAGGGGTCGAACGTCAACAAGCCGGCGAGGGCGCCGATCGCGGCCGGGATGCCGACGAGGTAGTGGACCTGGATCGTCAGGAATTGCCGCTCGTACTCGTGCGCCCACTCGCGGGCCTTGGCCTTGTAGTTCTCGATCCCCTCGTCGATCTTCTTCTCGTTCATCGTCGCCCCGAACCAGCCCGCGATGAACATGAGAGCGATGCCGATCAGCTTGAGGAAGTAGGCGACGGCGAGCGAGCCCCGCTCCTCCTGGCTGGGCGGGGCGTAGCCGCGAGGCTGCTGCCAGAGGACCGAGTACGCGTTGTTGCTCAGCGCGGCCACGCCCAGCACGCCTTCCTTGTACCGCTCCGTATCGCCGGAGGTCAGCCCGTCGAGGACGCTGTCCATCTCCTTGACGATCAGGTCCATGTCGGCGATCACGGCGCGGCCGCGGCCGCCCAGCGAGCTGCCGAGGCGGGCGCGGTAGAGCCGATCCAGCGACATCTGGAAACGCACGCGATTGTCCTCGTAATCGCGGATGAGCGAGGCGGGATTCTGGAGCTGGCCGCCGTCGGACGGCAGCAGCGTCTTGCGCGTGAGCTCGAAGAACTCGTA
>CAZZGQ010000358.1:0-3485 GCA_964653765.1 uncultured Elusimicrobia bacterium
GCCAAGACCGCTCCGCGCAGTTGGTCCCGTCCTCGGCGACGTAAGCGCAGCGCCCTTCGTCGCGCTTCCACACCTCGCGGCGCACCCACATCGGGATCGACCGCGTCGCGGACCCGTCGCCCTCCGCTTCGGCGCCCGGCGGCGCGGGCCGGCCCTTGTCGGCCTTGCGGTCCCAGTCCTTCATGTCGAGCAGGACGTTGAGCGCCTCGCGCACGATGTCCTCCAGCGACGCGAGCGGGAACTTGTGCCGCAGGATCTCCCGCGCGCGCTCGATGAGGTCGGCGGTGTCGGGGCCGACGTCGAAGTGGAGCCGCCGGCGTTCCGCGTCCAACGCCTCCACGATGTCGAGCGCTTTCTGCTGCCCGGCGGGCGCTCCGGCCCCGGGCACTCCGGCTCCCTCCGGCGCCGGCGGCCACTGCGACTTGGCGACGATCATCGGGCCTTGGCGCGTGACGACGTCGCGGCGCGGGGCGGACGGCGACAGGGAGGCGATGTAGGCTTCCACCTCCTTGCGCGTCTTGCCGCAAGCCGCGGCGATCACCTCGCTGTGATTGTGATTGTTGAGGTAAGGCGAGATCAGCTTGAGGGTCGTGACGTTGAGCGCGCCTGATCTGATGTGGTCGAGGCATTCGGGGTAGTCTCTCGCGGCCCGCGCCGCTTGGATGCGCCAATAAGCGACGGCCTCGGAGAACTTGAGCTTCTGAACACAGTAGTGGAAGAGCGAAGGATAGCCGAGTCCCTCGGCAAGGTCGCGGTCCGCCATTTCGCCGATATGGACGAGCAAGGCGGCGTCGTCGCAGCGGTCATCCTGCGCCATTCGTTCGACTGTCTCGGTCAGTTCTCGGTCCGACAACGCGCGGCATTGAGCCAGCTCATCCATTCCCCCTCCGGTGCCAGGGTTTAAGTATTGTGCCTAGGCACAAAATCCCCCCAAAGGGATACGAACGAGGGGCCGGAAAAGTTCCCGCGCGGGGCGGCTAAGCGCGTTTTACCGCGACTTCGTGGGAGCTTCCGGCGCGTCCAGACGGTAGCCGAAGCCGCGGACCGCGACGATGATGTCGGCGGCGGGGCCGAGCTTGTCGCGCAGGTGGGACAGCGTGACGTCGACCACCTTGGTGGTGAGGTTGAGGCCCTGCTCGTAGCCCCAGACGTGCTGCAGCAGGAAATCGCGCGTCAGCACGCGGTTGCGGCGGTACATCAGGTACCAGAGCAGATCGAATTCCTTGGCGGAGAGGGGCGCTTCCTTCCCCTTCACGTAAGCCTTGCGCGAGTCGCGGTCGAGCTTGATGTCGCCGGCGGTCTGGATCGCCGGCTCCTCGTGCTTGCCGGCGCGGCGCAGAAGCGACTCCACGCGCGCCACGAGCTCCTCCGTGTTGAAGGGCTTGGTGAGGTAGTCGTCGGCGCCGGTCTTGAGGCCGGCCACGCGCTCCTCCACGGCTTTCTTCGCGGTCAGGAAAAGCACGGGCAGCGACGCCGTCTTTTCCTTCTCGCGCAGCTCGCGGCAGAGATCGAGCCCGTCGCCGTCGGGCAGGTTGCGGTCGAGGATCAGGAGCTCGGGAGCGCCGCGGGCGATGTCGGCGCGCGCTTTGGTGAGCGAATCGACGGCCTTCACCTCGAAGCCCTCTTCCTTGAGGACCTGTTGGATCAGGTCGGACGTGGCCTTTTGATCTTCGACGACCAGCACTTGGGCTCGCATTGGGCCGTAGTATAGCGGGTCGTCAAATCCGCGTCAAGCGAGCTAGAGCGGGATATTGCCCCGGTTGTCCTGCTGGCCGGGCAGCCGCTTATCCTTAAGGAAGCGCAGGGCGCGGATGATCTTGTAACGCATTTGGCTGGGCTCGATGACCTCGTCCAGCGAGCCCGTCGACGCGGTCTGATAAGGAGAGGCGAACTTGTCCGCGTATTCCTTGGAGAGCTTGGCGCGCAAGGCGGCCTTCTCCTCGTCGGTCTTGCAGGCGGCCAGCTCGCGAGAATAGAGGATCTCCACGGCGCCGGCCGGGCCCATGACGGCGATCTCCGCGCAGGGCAGGGCGAAGTTGAAGTCCCCCCGCATGTGCTTGGAGCTCATCGCGATGTAGGCGCCGCCGTACGCCTTGCGCAGGATGACGCTGATCTTGGGGACGGTGGCCTCGCAGTAGGCGTGCAGGATCTTGGCGCCGTGGCGGATGATGCCGCCGTGCTCCTGCTGGACGCCCGGCCAATAGCCGGGGACGTCGACCAGCGTCAGGATCGGGATGTTGAAAGCGTTGAGGAAGCGGATGAAGCGCGCGGCCTTGTCGCTGGCGTTGATGTCGAGCGCGCCGGCCAGATGCGCCGGGTTGTTGGCCACCACGCCCACGACCTCGCCCCCCATGCGGATGAAGCCCACGACGACGTTCTTCGCGTAGTTCGTGTGGACCTCGAAGAACTTGTGCTCATCGGCGATCTGCCAGATCACGTGGTGCATCCGGTAGGCCTTGCGGGGATCCAGGTCGCACATTTTCTCCAGAAGCGGAACCGCTCTGCGGACTGGATCCGGGTTGGCGACTCTCGGGGCCTTCTCCCAGCGGCTCTGCGGGAGGTAGGAGAGCAGCTCGCGGACCTGGCGGAAGCAGTCGGGCTCGGACTTGGCCACGAACTGGCAGACGCCGGACTTGGCGGAATGCGCTTCGCTGCCGCCCAGCGTATCGAAGGAGACCTCCTCGCCCGTGGCGGCTTTGACCACGTCGGGGCCGGTGACGAACATGTGGGAGATGCCCTCGACCATGAAGATGAAATCCGTCAGCGCGGGCGAATAGACGGCTCCGCCGGCGCAGGGGCCGAGGATGACGGAGATCTGAGGGATCACCCCGGAGCACTTCGTGTTCCTGTAAAAGATCTCGGCGTAGCCGTCCAGAGAATCGACGCCTTCTTGGATCCGGGCCCCGCCCGAATCCAAGAGACCGATGACGGGACACCGGTTGTTGTACGCGAGATCCATGATCTTGCAGATCTTCATGGCATGCGCCAAGCCCAGCGAGCCGCCGAGCACCGTGAAATCCTGGGCGTAGACGCAGACCTCGCGCCCGTTGATCGTGCCGAAGCCCGTGACCACGCCGTCCGCCGGGATCGGCTTCTCGGCCAGCCCGAAGTCCGTGGCGCGCGTGCTGACGAGGATGTCGGTCTCCTGGAAGCTGCCCTCGTCCAGCAGGTAATTGATGCGCTCGCGGGCCGTGAACTTGCCGCGCGCCTTCTGGGCCTGGACCCGCTTCTCGCCGCCGCCCTGCATGGCGGCCTCCACGGCCTGGCGCAGCCGGGTGACGGAAGCGGCCACGGGGGGCCGCTTGTCCTTGGAGGAAGATTTCGGGTCCTTGGTGCTGTCGGTCATATCGTGCGATGATAGCAAATGACCCCCCGGGCGGTCCCGTCCGACGAGGTTGACAGCGGGGGCTCATTCCGATAATATGACGCCACCATGACTTCGCTGCTCGGCGACGGTTGGTTCTACATCTCGGCGGGCGGCTTCG
>CAZZGQ010000359.1:0-3476 GCA_964653765.1 uncultured Elusimicrobia bacterium
TGTTCCCGGCCATCATGTTCTCGGGCCTCATGTTCCCGATCGAGAACATGCCGCATGGGGTGCGCTGGCTGGCCTTCATCGATCCCCTGGCCCACTACTTGAGCCTGCTGCGCAACATCATGCTCAAAGGGGGGGACGCGCGCACGCTGGGCCTGCACATCGCCGCGCTGGCCGTCCTGGCGCTGGCCAGCGGCTTCTTCAGCTTCCGGCGGTTTCGGACCACGCTGACGTGAGAGGGCTGCTCGTCGCCGCCTCGCTCTGCCTCTACGGCGCCGCGGCGGCGCAGGAGCCGACGCGGCCCGTCGACATGCCGCGCGACCTCGGCCGGGGCTTCCTCGAGCAGTTAGCGCCCGAGGGACTCGTCACCATCGGCGCCACGGCCGCGCTCTTCGCGATCTCCCAGCCCGACGACCACCGCGTCATGAGGGCCGTGGTCGGGCCCGACCATCCGATCGGCCCTTCTCTCGCCGATGCCGGCACCTGGATCGGAGACTCCACGGTGCTGTTCCCGGTGATGGGCCTCGTCTACGGCGCCGGGTGGGCGGCGGGCGACGCCCCCGCGCAAGAGACGGGCGCCATGGGCCTCGAGGCGCTGGCCTTGGCCGGCCTCGAAGCCAACGCGCTGAAGTACGCCGCGATGCGAGAGCGGCCCGACGGCGCCGACAAGCACTCCTTCCCGTCCGGCCACGCCGCGGAGTCCTTCGCGGCGGCCAGCGTCCTGGGCTCGCAGTTCGGCTGGCGGGCCGGCGCGCCCGCCTACCTGACGGCCGGACTCGTGGGCTACAGCCGGCTGCAGAGCAACAAGCATTGGCTCTCGGACGTCGTCGCGGGCGCCGGCCTCGGTATTCTCGCCGGACGCGCCGTCTGGCGCGTCCACCGCCGCGCCGGCCGCGTGGCGCTCGCGCCCTGGCTGGCCCCGGGCCGGGCGGGCGCCGTGCTGGCGGTGCGCTTCTAGACCGCCGAAGGGCAAACTGCTAGACTCACCTCCTTCCAGTCCATGACCACCCCGCCGGCCGCCCGATCCAAGAGCCACTTTGTCCTCGCCGCCGCCTGCGTCCTCTCCTTGCTCGGCGGCGGCGGCGCCTTCGCGGCCACCGACACCGTCACCAACACCAACGACGACTTCAGCGCCGGCTCGCTGCGCTCCGCCGTCAGCTCCAACAGCGTCGTCAACGGGGGGGATACCATCTCCTTCGGAGTCGGCGGCACGTTCTTCTTGAACACGCCGCTCGCCCAGATCAGCACGGCCACGCTGGACTTCTCGCCGGCGGCGTCGTCGGCGACGATCGCGGGGGCCGTCGTCTCTCTGACCAGCACCGTCGTCTTCAACGTGGGCGCCCAGCCTGCCGGCATCGCCTCCGCCGTGAACAACGGCTCCGTGGCCGGCACGCTGGTCAAGACCGGCGCGGGGGTGCTGGACCTCTTTGCCGCCAACGGCTACACGGGCGGCACCATCCTGAACGCGGGCACGCTGCAGCTCGATAACGTCGCCGCCCTCGGCCCCGGCGTCGTGACGCTCAACGGAGGCACCCTCGCCTTCAACGTCTTCGGCGCGACCATCACGAACACGATCAACATCAATCCCGGCGGCGGTACCCTGGACCTGAAGGGCAACACGGGCCAGATCGCCGGCGTCATCACCGGCTCGGGCGGCCTGACGATGCTGAGCACCGGCACGCTCGTCCTGACCGGCGCCAACACGTACACGGGCAACACGGCCGTGACCGGCGGCGGCATCCTCAACATCAACGGCGACGCCGCCCTGGGCACGGGCAATTCTTTCGCGCTGACGGGCAGCACCCTGCAGTTCGCCGGAAGCTTCGCCATGGCCCACCCGACCTCCCTCGCCGCCGGCAACGGCGCCACGGGCGGCACCATCGACACTCAGGGCTTCAACGGCGTCATATCCGGCGTGATCAGCGGCGCGGGCTCGCTGACCAAGGTGGGGGCGGGCGCGCTGACGCTCGGCGGCGCGGCGGCAAACACCTACAGCGGCGGCACCGTGATCAATGCCGGCACCGTGATCCTAGCCGGCAACAACGCCCTGGGCACGGGAGCCATTTCGATGGCTAATGGGACCGTCCTCAGCCTCGGAGCCTTCACCCAATCCGCCGGCAACATCACCACCAACGCTGGTACGCTGCAGATGACCCTCAACACCGCCGCGCCAACGACGCCGACGCTGACCGGAGCCACCGTCAACCTGACGAATTCGACCCTGCAAGTGACGCTGCCCGTGACGACCGTCAAGCCGATCGGCACGCCTTACACGTTCACGCCGATCAGCGGCGCGTCGATGACGGGCGTCCCCGCTGTCTCGGGCCCTGCCCTGATCAAGTTCACGCCCATCATCACCGGCGGCAACACGCTGACCCTGACCGGCGCGGTTCAGCCGCTCGCCACCGTCGCCGCTACCGGCAACCAGGCGGCCGTGGGCAACATGCTGCTGGCGGCGCAGAACAATCCGACCGGCGCCATGGCCAACGTCCTCGGCCAGATGTACAGCATGAACGCCGCGCAGGTGCAGGCGGCCCTCGATCAGATCAATCCCGTCTCGCTGGCGGCGATGAGCGGGCTCGGCATGTCGGCGGCCGGGGTGCAGTCGGCGGCGGTGAGCCGGCGCATGTCGGCGCTCGCCGATGGGTCGGCGCGCCAGGAGTTCGCGCATTACTCGGTGAGCCCGAAGTTCCAGGGCGCGGGCGACCTGCTGGTGGAGCCGCCGGGCGACACGAACGGCCCGATGAGGGATTTCGAGCCCGGCTCGCGCTGGGGCGTCTTCTCGGCCGGCGTGCTGAGCGCCGGCCGCGTGCAGGAAGCCACCAGCGGCGCCGGCATCCAGCCCGGCTACGCGTTCAACACCGGCGGCATCACGATGGGCGCGGACTACCGCGTCGCCGAGAACGCCGCCGTGGGCGTGGCGCTCGGCTATCTGCACGGGCACGCCTCGCTGTACGCGCCGGCCGCGGGCACGATCGACAACAACAGCTTCCGCTACGGCGTCTATGCGCTCCATAGCCAGGGCCGCTTCCACTCGGACCTTTACGTCGGCGGCGCCTCCGACCACTTCGACACTAACCGCGTGATCTCCATCGGGGCGATCAATCTCACGGCCAAGGGCTCGCCCTCGGCCACGGAGCTCAACGTGCGGCCCAGCGTGAGCTACGACCAGGACATCTTGGATTGGGGCACGTTCTCGCCCTTCGGCGTGCTCGAGTACAACCGCATGCAGATCCGCTCGTTCACGGAGTCCGGCGCCGATCCCCTCAACATGTCCGTGGGCGGCCAGACCGCGGAGTCTCTGCAGTCCACGCTCGGCCTGCGCTACTCGCAGAAGTTCAGCGAAGACTCGCGCACCTACGTGCCGTACGGCAGCCTGGGCTGGCGGCATCAGTACGACCCGCAGAGCCGCCCGCTCAACGCCCAGCTCGCCTCCGGCGGCGGCTCGCAGTTCAGCGTGGCGACCGGCAACATCGCCC
>CAZZGQ010000360.1:0-3472 GCA_964653765.1 uncultured Elusimicrobia bacterium
CCGACTGGCCGATCCTCAACGCCCTCCTCAATACCGCCAGCGGCGCCTCGTGGGTGAGCTTCCACCACGGCGGCGGCGTGGGCATGGGCTACTCGCTGCACGCCGGACAGGTCACCGTGGCCGACGGAACCAAGGAGATGGCGGCGCGCCTGGAGCGCGTGCTGACCAACGATCCGGCCCTCGGCGTCGCCCGCCACGCGGACGCGGGTTACGACCTGGCCAAGAAGACCGCCAAGACGCACAAGCTCAAGCTCCCTCTCGGAGGAAAGTAAGCCATGCCCAGCGACTTCTCGTTCGACGCCGTCAGCGAGGTCGATCTCAACCTCGTCAGCGAATCCATCCAGGTGGCCATGAAGGAGATCGGAAACCGGTACGATTTCAAGGACGCCAACGCCACCATCGAGCTCAACGAGAAGGAGAAGAAGCTCACCGTGCGCGCCAAGGCCGAGATGCAGATCGAGGCCGCGCTCGACGTGCTTTACGCGCGCCTGGCCAAGCGCGGCATCCCGCTCAAGAACTTCGAGAAGGGGAAGGTGGAGCAGGCGCTGGGCCAGACGGCGCGCCTGGAGGTGAAGATCCAGGCCGGCATCCCCACCGACAAGGCCAAGCAGATGGTGGCCGCCATCAAGGAGCGCAAGCTGAAGGTCAACGCCTCGATCCAGGGCGATCAGCTGCGCGTGACGAGCAAGTCCAAGGACGAGCTGCAGGCCACGATGGGCCTGCTCAAGCAGGGCAGTTTCGGCGTGGACGTGCAGTTCAAGAACTTCCGGTAGATGCGGCGCCTCGTCCTCAACTGCGGCCAGCTCCTGACGATGACGGGGCCGGACCGCGCCCGGGCCGGCTCCGAGATGGGCAAGCTCGGCCTCATCCGCGACGGCGCCGTCCTCGTCGAGGACGGCCGGATCGTCGCCGCCGGCTTGAAGGACCTCGTCCTGAAGGACGAGCGGGCGGCCTCGGCGCGGATCGTGGACGCGGGCGGGCGCGTGGTCCTGCCCGGCTTCGTCGACAGCCACTCGCACCCCGTCTTCGCCGCCGAGCGGCTGGACGACTTCGAGGGCCGCGTGAAGGGCAAGAGCTATGCCGAGCTCGCCGCGGCCGGGGGAGGCATCCTCTCCACCGTCGCCAAGGTGCGGGGGACCACCCAGGCGAAGCTGGCCGAGGGTCTGGTCGAGCGGGCCTCCCGCTTCCTCGAGTGCGGCACGACGACGCTCGAGGCGAAGTCCGGCTACGGCCTCGACCTCGACAGCGAGCTGAAGATGCTGCGCGCCATCAAAGACGCGCAGGCGCGCACGCCGCTCGAGCTGATACCGACGTTCATCGGGGCGCACGCCTATCCGGCCGAGATGAGCGACCGCAAGGAAGAGTATCTCGCCCGCGTCTGCGAGGAGATGATCCCGGCGGTGGTGAAGGAGAAGCTGGCGACGTTCGTCGACGCCTTCTGCGAGCAGGGCTATTTTTCCGTCGAGGACTGCGGCCGCATCTTCAAGGCGGCCCAGCAGGCCGGTCTGCGGCCGAGGCTTCACGCGGAGCAGCTGTCGCGCTCCGGCAGCGTGGCGCTGGCGGTCAAGGCCGACGCCGCCTCCGCCGACCACCTGGACCACGCCACGGCCGAGGACATCGGCAAGCTGAGCGGCTCCTCCACCGTGGCCTGCCTCGTGCCGGGCTCCAACTATTTCCTGAACAAGCCCTATCCGCCCGCGCGCAAGCTCATCGACGGCGGCGCGTCGGTGGCCCTGGCCACCGACTTCAATCCCGGCACCTGCCCCTGCTGGGACATGCGCCAGATCGTCTCCATCGCCTGCACTCAGATGAAGATGACGCCGGCCGAGGCCCTGGTCGCCTCCACCGTCAACGGCGCCTGGGCGCTGGGGCTGGGCAAGACCCACGGCGCGATCGAGCCCGGCAAGCAGGCCGACCTGCTCTGCTACGACGCCCAAGATTACCGCGAGATCGCCTACTACTTCGGCTCCACCCAGGCCCACTGGGTGATGAAAAAGGGCTCCATCGTCCACTCCCGTGAAAGTACTGCTGTTTGATATCGATGGGACATTGATCCGCGCAGGCGGCGCGGGGCGCTTGGCCTTGAATGCCGCCTGCGCGGAATTATATGGGAAAAGAGACGCTTGTTCGGAGCTTTCCTTGGCGGGCCATACTGATCTCTGGAACTTCCGCCAAGCCTTCGTCAATGCTCGTGGCCGTCGCCCTTCTCCTTCCGAGCTCGAGGTCCTTCATCAAAAGTATCTGTCTCTTCTCCCTCGTTTCGTCAAAAAGGCGATCCGTGAAAAGACTTATATCCTCCCGCGCGGCATCAAGGGATTATTGAAGCGGTTGTCGAAAGACAACCGCGTCCTCTTGGGCCTCGGCACCGGCAACATGGAGCGCGGCGCCCGCATCAAGCTCGAGCCTTCGGGCTTCAACGCCTATTTCCTCTTCGGCGGCTTCGGCTCGGACGCCTTCCACCGGCCGACCCTGCTCAAGCGCGCCGTGCGCCGCGCCGAGAAGATGGCCGGCGCGCCGATCCGCGGCCACGACGTCTACGTGATCGGCGACACGCCGCTCGACGTGGCGGCGGGGAAGAAGGCGGGCTTCAAGACCGTAGGCGTCGGGACTGGATTTTCCGAGTGGACGGATTTGGTGAGATCCAGTCCCGACCACCTGGCGAAGGATTTCAGAGAGGTTCCCAAATGGCTCCAATGGTTCGGACTCGATTAGCCTCGGCCGGCGAGGCCGAAGAGCTGGCGCAGCGCGTCGCCGCCGCCGCGGCCAAGACGGCTTCCATCCCTACCCACGCCCGCGCCAAGATCCTGAGCGCCGTCTCCCAAGCCATCGCCCAGGAGGCGGACCTCTTCGCCCGCCTCATCACCGAGGAAGTGGGCAAGCCGATCAAGGAGTCGCGCCGCGAGGTCAATCGCGCCATCTTCACGTTCCAGTGGACCGCGGAGGAGACGCGCCGCTTCGGCGGCGAGCTGCTGCCGCTCGACCTCGACCAGGCCTCCGAGGGCCGCGTGGCGCTGACGCGGCGCTTTCCCTGCGGGCCGGCCCTGCTGGTCTGCCCGTTCAACTTCCCGCTCAACCTCGTGGCGCACAAGGTGGCGCCGGCGATCGGCGTGGGGACGCCTTTCGTGCTCAAGCCGGCGCCTCAGGCGCCCAAGACGGCGGAGAAGCTGGGGGAGGTCATCCTGGCCGCCGGCTGGCCTGCGGAGTCCATGGCCGTCGTCGACTGCGACAACCAGGTCGCCGAGGCGCTGGCCCGCGACGAGCGCTTCGGCGTGCTCTCCTTCACGGGCAGCGACAAGGTGGGCTGGCACCTGAAGTCCGTGGCCGGCCGCAAGAAGGTCCTGCTCGAGCTCGGCGGCAACGCCGGCGTGTTCGTGGCCGCCGACGCCGACCTGGCCTGGGCCGCGGCGCGCTGCGCCTGGGGCGCGTTCTATTACTCGGGCCAGGTCTGCATCTCCGTCCAGCGCATCCTGGT